>CAZFWN010000151.1:0-13218 GCA_964522745.1 uncultured Ktedonobacterales bacterium | reverse complement strand
TGGGGTGAAGTCGTAACAAGGTAGCCGTACCGGAAGGTGCGGCTGGATCACCTCCTTTCTAGGGAGTTCCTTTCTGGCCGCGTGTCAGAAGGAAACCCAGGTCGAACAGTGAATCGCAAGGTTCGCTGATCTACTTGGTCCGTCAAGATCGCGTTTTTCAGTCTCGCGGGATGCTGCTTGCGCTGCTACGAACTTGCCACTCTTCAGGTGTCAAAGTGCTTTTTTGTGACCAGAAAAACAAACAGACTGGGCCAGAATTCGATAGTGAATTCTGGCCCAGTCTGTTTGCTCTCCAGATAGCGTGCGTCTCAGGCCGTTGCAGCGCAGTAGTACAGCTGGCCGCTTCCACCGCCCGTACTCGATGAACCGATCGAGGCAGGCGTGCAGTTTTGCGTGATCCAGCTTGTCAGCGTGGACTGTCCGCCGCCAGGACCGCCACCGAAGCCGCCAGGATTCCTATCACCACCAGGGCCGCCAGGACCGAAGCCCTGTCCAGGCGAGAAATCTGGGGGGGGTTGGTGTCCCTGCGAGCCGCCCGATCCTGGTCCTTGGGAACCATTCAGCAGAAAGTAGCGTACCGTACCACTGGCGATCAGCGCCTTCAGTTGGGCGACAGTCAGGATCGGGTCGCTACCGCTAAAGCCGCCCAGCGCCATCACCGGCTTGTTTGCCTCCAGAATCAACTCGTCAGCCGTCTGCGAACTCACCGTTGCGACCAGGAAGGTTGCCTTCCCCTGGTGGGCTTCAAGATAGCGTATCAACGCCTGGTTAGCGCCGTCACTCGCAACGCCCCCTTTACCGCCACCAACGCGACCAATGCCACCACCACTGCCAGGGCCACCACCATCCGCCTGACTGGGTCCGGCTACCGGAAGCTGTACTGATAAATTCTGAGCCACAGGCACGGCTGCCCAAATCGTCGGAGTGACCAGCAGCGCCAGCGCGCCGATGCTCAGCGCCAGCACCAGCGGGCGTGCAAACCGCGTCATCAGTTCAAGGCGCGGCAGAAGCCGGGCGATCACCAACGCTGCCGCCGCCAGGCCGCAGAGCGCCACAACCAGCGGGGCCAGCCACTGCGCCCAGGTGGGATAGCTGTCGAGCAAATTGATCTGCTCCAGCCCCGTAGCAAGAAGGGCACTGGGCAGCAGCCAACCACGCCAGCCAGGGCGTCGATACTCCTGCCACATCACCACCAGGCCGATGCCGAACAGCGCGCAGATGGCCGGGGCCATCACCGTCAGATAATACTGATGGAAGAAGGAGGCCAGGCTGAAGAAGACGCCCATCGTGAGCAGCCATGTCCCCCAGAGGATCATCGATTGCTGCTGGCGATTCGACCGCAAGCGCGGGCGGCCTTGCCAGGCCAGCGCGAGCAGCGCCAGCATTGCCAGCGGCAACAGCCAGGAGATTTGCCCTCCTAACGGTTCGACGAAGAGCCGCGACAGGCCAGGGGTGCCCGTATTAAACATGCCGCCACCGCCGCCTGCCCCGTTCGTGCTAGAAGAAGAGAACAGCTCAAAGATGCTGCTCAGACTGAACCCTTTTCCACCACTCCCATTGCCCAGCAGGCGGGAAATGCCATTATAGCCCAGCGCCAGGCTGACCTCGGAATTATTCTGGCTGGAGCCAACATAGGGCCGTAGCGAGGCCGGCGTCAGGTCCACTGCCAGCGCCCAGGACAGCGAGATGGCAAGCATCACTCCCCCGGCCAGCGCCAGATGCCCCAGGCGCACCAGCAGCCGCCTGGGAGCGGCCAGCAGATAGAGCAGCCCAAAGGCGGGAACGACCAGATAGGCTTCCAGCATCTTGATATTGAACCCAAGGCCCACCATGACGGCACAGAGCAAGAGCCAGCGCAGCCGCCCTGTCTCTGCCGCGCGCAGCACCGCCCAGGCACCCACCAGCATCGCCAGTGCCAGCGTGCTATCAATCGTATTATTGCGATTGGTGACGATGCTGATCGGGCTGAGCGCCAGCGCCAGCGCCGCCAGCAGTCCTGCTACTTCGCCAAAGTGCCGGCGTACCAGCACATACAACAGCCAGACCGAAATCACGCCGGCCAGTGCCTGCGGCAGCAAGACGCTGAATGGGGTAAAGCCAAAGAGTTTCGCGCTCGCCACCTGCAACCAAAAGCCCAGCGGCGGCTTATCCAGCGTGACAAACCCGCCGGGATCAAACGAGACAAAGAAGAAATTGTGCCAGCTATCGAGCATACTTCGCACGCCGGCGGCGTAATAGAGATTGCCGAAGCCATTTTGGCCTAATTGATAAAAGTTCATGAACAGCGAGATGAGCATCACCCCGCCCAGCGCTACCCAGCGCAGCCAGCCGGGCCGGCTAGCTTTCTGCTCTGCTTCTATCACCAGCTCAGGCTGCACCTGAGCCACTTCCTCAATCGTCTGACTCATCAATCCAACCCTGCTTTCTTTCGCTTTTTCTTGCATCGCTCTTGTTGAGCGCAATCTTATTTGCCTTGAGATTCGCTTGCCTGCACGGGCATCTGCCGTCGCTTCTGTCGCTGCGTAAACACATAGGTGAACAGTTCACGAAAGGCCCGCGCAATCACCCCCAGATTGGCTCCAGTGGAGCGCCCGCCCTGACGCGGAAGGTGCTGCACGCCAAGCTCTCGATACGTCCCCCCGGCGCGTTGCAGCGTCGAGAGCAGTTCAGCGTTCAACATGGCGCCCCGCGTCTCTAGCGAATGCTGGCGCAGAAACTCCGTGTGCAAGAGCTTAAACGCGCAGTCCAGATCGCAGACCTTAACGCCCAGCGCTAGCCAGATGACCATGCTCCAGCCCCACGCATTGAGCTTGCGCAGCCAGCTATCCTGGCGCGCCACGCGATAGCCAATCACGGCATCATAGCTATCGATGAACGCGAAGAACGTGTGCAGGTCATCAATGCGAAACTGACCATCTGCATCCATAAAAAAGGTCAACTCCTTCGTTGCCGCAGCAAACCCGCTGACCAGCGCCGCGCCATAGCCCTGATTCACCAGATGTGTCACTAGGCGCACCTGCGGCGCGCACGCGGCCAGCGCCGCAACCAGAGAGCCGGTGCGGTCAGCGCTGCCATCATCGACCACAATGATCTCGAAATCGAGGCCCCACGCCGTCAGGGTGTTGAGTATATGGCTGATCGTCGTGGTGATCGCCTCTTCTTCGTTATAGGCAGGCAGAACAACCGAGAGGCTGTGGTGCGTGACGGCCTGGCCCGCATCCTGAGAGGCAGCGCGCTGTGCATCAGCACCTACCCGACCCTGTACAACAGACAATGTCGGCCTTTCCTTAGCAGGCCAGGTAACAGACAAGGAGTGAGTACGCATAGATTCCCCCTGAGCGGGTAGCTTGACAAACACCCAGAGACGCATTCCCAAATAGGAAATGAGCGACATACATACAAGCGCCAACACCTTGGACACATTTGTCCAGGCAACCGTATTGGCGAGGAAGGGGTGAGGCACACGACTGGCAAGCCAGATAAACCCGGTATTTCCGGTGATTCCTAAGGCCATCGTTGCGGCAAAGCGCGTCAGTTCTCCCCAGGTGATCTTGCGTCTGCGCTCAAAGGTCCAATACTTGTTTAACAGGAAGCTGTTCACCGCGCCCACACAGTAGGCGAGGGCGGTATAGAACACAATCACCAGCACGCTTGTCGTTGGAAACAGCGCCAGCAGCCCGTTTAAGACGAGCAAATCCAGCGCCGTATTTAACACCCCAACCAGACTAAAGCGCGACACCTGCCTGAGCAGTCTTTTCCAGGGCGCGGGCCGCCGAGCTACGGCTGGCTGGAGTGGTTGCGCAAGAGGAGAGCGTTCAAGCTCTTCAATCACAGCGATCATCCTTTCCAAACCTCCAAGCCTTTGGAGAGCGTTGCGCGACGTCCTCCGGGAAATGCAAGTCACTATGACTCTGACTTGCACTTCTATGCTAATCGGGAAGGATGGGAGTGATATTGGAAGAAAATTTGGAATTTCTCATCTTGACAGCGCGGCTGAAGAGGGGTATCCTTGAGAGCGATCAATGCTCACCAGAGCAGAATACGCGAAGCGAAAGAAGGCAGGTGCCCCGTTGGGTACAACCCTCATCACCGCCCTCAGCTAGTGTCGTTGCGCAGAGCTGAGGCTTTCTAATCCTGATAAGCAACGTCCCCTCCCCTACAGCGCCCGGCGTGTGCGGGCTGTTTTTGCATTGAGCATGACCCGCATCGCTCCGCTGCGATAAATTCTTGCCAGCTTGAAACCACTTCCTGCCAACAACACTCCACAGACTTTTCACCGCATGTTTGTGTTGATGACGGGTGTCATCCCCGGCAGGAGTATCTTTATGCAATCGCCGTTTACGGGGCTGTGGAAGAACCGTAATTTCGTCAAACTTTGGATTGCGCAGACCATCTCGAAACTTGGCAACGGCGTCACCAGCATTGCCTTGCCGCTGACCGCTGTATTGGTGCTGAACGCCACGCCGGCGCAGATGGGCGTCTTGAGCGCCCTGGAGGGTCTCGCGGTGCTGCTAGTGGGACTGTTTGCCGGCGTGTGGGTGGACCGGCTGCGCCGCCGCCCCGTCTTGATCGCTACCGACCTGGGCCGCGCCGCGCTGCTGCTCTCGGTCCCGTTGGCGACCTTCTTTGGCCTGCTTCACATGGCGCAGTTATATCTCGTGGTGGCGCTGATTGGCGTTCTTACCGTCTTTTTCCAAAGCGCCGACCACGCCTTCTTGCCCACGCTGATCCAGCAGGAAGAACTGGTGGAGGGCAATAGTAAGCTCGGCGCGAGCGATTCTATCGCGGAGATCGGTGGGCTGAGCCTGGCTGGTCTGCTGGTGCAGTGGGTGACTGCGCCGCTCGCCATCCTCTTCGACGTCGGCTCATTTCTCTTTTCCGCCTGGTGCGTCGGGCGTATCCGCGTTGCCGAGCCACCGCCCAAGCATGCCAGGCAGCAGCCATTCTGGCGCGAACTGGCCGAGGGGATACGGATCATCGTGGGCCATCCCGTGCTGCGCGTGCTGGCCGGCAGCGCGTTCTTGCTCGCCTTCTTTGGCAACTTCTACGCAGCGCTCTACAGCCTCTACGTCGTGCGCGAGATCGGCGCGTCACCGGCCATCCTTGGCTTCCTGATCGCCGCCGGCGGCATCGGCGCTTTGGTGGGCGCATTCTTCGAGCAGCGCGTCGTGCGGCGCTTTGGCATTGGTAAAACTCTGGTGGGCGCTCGTATGATTGCCTGTATTTTTGGGCTGCTGACCCCGCTGGCGCATGGCCCTGTGGTGGTCGCCGTCACGCTGCTGTTCATCTCCCAGCTTGCTGGCGATCTCTTCTACGCCATCTACCAGATGAGCGAGGTCAGCCTGCGCCAGATGATCATTCCTGCCAACCTGCTTGGCCGGGTCAACGCCAGCATGCAGGTCTTGACTCGTGGTTTGGGGGCAGGGGGAGCGCTAATTGCCGGCGCGCTTGGGCAGCAGATCGGCACGCGGCCCACCTTGCTGATCGCCGCGCTTGGCTTCATCCTCACCGCGTGCTGGCTACTCTGCTCGCCAGTGCGGCGAGTAACATAAGGTCGTGGTACGGAATTTGCTACTGGAAAGGCGAACAACCTGAGGCATAAGAGCCTCATCAGCGACAGCAGAAAGCGGGGGTAACATCATGATTCCTGCCGAGTCTCTCCCAGCAGACGTGGGCGCATTGGCGCCTCTTTCCACCGGCGAGGCGGGCGAGCTACCACACCACCCGCTGCTGACTCCCAACGCTGAGCGCCTGGGCCGCTGGTATGGCGAACGCCTGGGGCACGCCCGGCGCTGGGCGCTGATCCTGGAGCCACATCGCAAAATTGCCGAACTGATCGGCTATCTGCTCGACTTCGAGCTTGGCATCCAGGCCGTCTCCATCCCCCGGCCCCGGCTCATCCCGAACCTATTTCGCCGCTGGACGCCTGATCTCGTGCTGGCTGAAATCCCCTGCTCGGACGGCGCGCCCTCGCTCGGTGATCTCGAAAACCTGCGTCCGCTGCTCGACATTGTTCAGGCGCAGTCCGCGCCCATCCCGGTAATCCTCTGCACGACCTATATGGAGATCACACCGGCAATGGCTCGCAGCGCCGGCTTCGCCGGGCTGGTGCAGAAACCCTTTATGCCCTCTACCCTCGTCACCACCGTGCGCGGCGTGATGGAGCGCATGCTGGAACGACCCCGCTGAGATGCTCTGATCCTCAGCGTGAAACCAGCGCCGTCAGTTGGCGGCGCTAAGGGTCTACCACTCATCATCGCCCTGATCCCAAGGATAGGTTGCCACCATCTCAATGAAAGCCCGGAGCGCTGGAGAAACCCACTTTTCCGCATGCCAGAGTAGTTGGGTAATGAGTCGTAATGGCGGGCCAGCCCACTGAAGCACAGCCATCGTCTGCTGGGCCACTTCTCGCTGCACGACAACTTCCGGCAAGATGGTGATACCCATACCCGCCATCACACACTGCTTGATAGCCTCCACACTGCTGAATTCCAAGGTTATCACCGGCTGCACGCCAGCAGCAGCTAACGCACGCTCAAATAAGGCGCGATAGCTGCATCCGGCCTCCGTCAACAGGACAGGCTCTCCAACCAAATCCGCCGGAGAGACCTGTGTATGCTGCGCCAGAGGATGCTCTGGCGCAGCCACCACCAGCAGCGGCTCCTCCAGCAAGGACCGGACGGAGAGATGCGGCGATGACATCAGTTCCTCCAGAACAAAGGCCACATCCACACCTCCATCGCGCACCCGCTGGCGCAAATCAGCTACCGGGCCAGGACGAAACAACACCTGCACGCGCGGATACTGCTGATGGAAACAACGCAAAAGTCCGGGGAGGCGATAGGCGCACAGGCTTTCCGGCGCCCCTATGGTCAGCAGGCCCGCCGGTTCATCAGTGGCACTCACTGCCTGGCGTGCTTCCTCCACCAGTGCAAGCACGTCTTCAGCATAGCGTAGGAGCCGATGCCCCGCCTGGGTCAACATAACACGTTTCCCCAGGCGATCAAACAAGCGAACCCCCAGTTCGGCCTCCAGCGCCTGCATCTGTGCTGTTACGCTGGATTGCGCGTAATGGAGCGCCACCGCCGTCTGCGTAAAGCTCAAGGTGGTGGCAACCATGCGAAAGGTAGCGAGCTGCCTCAGTTCCATTGCTGCTGCTATCGATTTTATTGATGGAACTAATCACAAACGTTCGTTGAAACGAATCATATCACACGCCTACAATCCTGCAAGAGTGAGAACACTACCGGGTCTCCGACACCTCTCTAGAAAGTAAGAGATGCTAGTAATGGTACATTCCCATCCCGCCGTTCGCTTGAAGCGAATCTTATTTGCTTTCCGCAACCGGCTCTCTAAAACGTTTATCACAGCAAGCGCCCTTGCTGCCGGTATCACCATTGTACTCTGGGCCTCCGCCTTCCCTGGTATCCGCGCAGCGTTGCATGCTTATACCCCCGCGCATGTCGCCCTGTTGCGCTACGCCACTGCCTCGCTGGTGCTTGCGGGCTACGCGCTGATCAGGCGGATGCGTCTGCCCCGCTGGCGAGACTTGCCAGGCATCACACTACTGGGATTGGTTGGCATTGCCTTCTATAACCTCATGCTCAACATTGGCGAGGTCAGCGTCCCGTCAGCAGTCGCCAGTTTTATCATCGCCTCCGCGCCGATCTTCATGGCGATAGAAGCGAAGGTGCTGCTTGGTGAGCGCCTGCGCCGCTGGGGCTGGATCGGCATTGTTATCAGCTTTAGCGGCGTGGCGGTCATGAGTCTTGGTGGCGCGCACGGTATCCATCTGGATTGGCGGGTGTTGGTGGTCCTGCTGGCAGCTCTTGCCCAAAGCCTCTACTCGGTGAAGCAAAAATCCTTCCTCACCCGCTACAGTGCTTTTGAATGCACGGCCTATGCTATCTGGGCTGGCACCGCATTCTTGCTCTTCTTCGCTCCTGGCCTGCTGACGGAAATACACAGCGCGCCCCTGAGCGCTACCCTGGCAAATATCTACCTCGGCGTGTTTCCAGGCGCCATTGCCTATGTCAGTTGGGCATACGCGCTCTCACGGCTGCCCGCCTCTACTGCGGCCAGCTATCTTTATCTGGTGCCAGTCGTTGCCACCGGCATTGCCTGGCTCTGGTTGAGCGAATTGCCGGCAGCACTGGCACTCTTGGGCGGTATGCTCGTCTTGGTGGGAGTCATCCTGGTGAACACCTGGGGGAAGGCAATGATCAAGCGGGGAGAAATCTCCTCACCGGCGAAACAAGAGACCGCGCCTCAGCCCTTGCCCGTAGATTCCAGAAACTAGCCTGCACTGGCGCGGCTCGGCAGCGCGGCCATTGGTTGCCGATGCCGGGCCGGAATCAGCCAGGACAGCCATGAGCGCTGCACATGGGCGCGCAGCAGCGCCAGCCCGACCAACGGCAGCGAGAGCGTTCCTGGATAGATCAGATAGCGGCTCTCCCAGCGCGGCTGAAATTTGCGCTTGAAGCTAAAAAGCGAGCGTGCCTTGCTCAGTCCGCCGATTCGGCGGGTGAGATAGCCGATGGCCTGCTCAAGTGCGCTGCCCTGCTCCTCGCAGGTGTTGGCTTGCGGAGCCAGCCCCAGGCTGACCATCTCAGCCCCCTGCGCCCGGAAATATTCTACCGCTCGCACAATGAGCAATTCCGTTACACCTGGCACCGCCTGCTCGGATCGACGCATCAGATCGAGCGACCAGCCCTGCCGTCCATAGACCGGCACAAAGGTCAGGAAGCCATGCACGCGCCCCCGCTCATCCAACGCCACCGCCGTTGTGACCTCCGGCTGATCTTGCTCCGCGAAGCGGCCCATGCTAAAGCCCATCTCAGCGCCGCCCTTTTCTGCCAGCCAGTCCGCCGAAATACGTTCCAATTGCCCACGCATGGCCGGCTCTTCCGGCAACCCCTGGAAGAAGCGCGCCCGCAGCCCGGCTTTTTCGGCGTGGCGCATTGAGGCGCGCACATTCTGTATCGCCCCGCCAGACAGATTGAACGTCGCCGTCTCCAGCACCGCCTCTTCGCCGATCTTGAGCGCCTGCAAACCAAACGCGCTATAGAGCGGCAGTAGCTCGGCGCGCACCTGCCAGAAAACCATCTCCCAATCACGCTCTGCACAAAACCTGGCAAACTCGCGCAGCGCCGGCTCCAGCGCCTCATCCGGGCCGCTGGGATCGCCCGCCACAACCGCCACCCGCCCGACCAGGCAATAGCTCAACGCCACCCGCCCATCACTGCTGACAAAATGCGCCTTTTCAGGCGTCAGCCCAAAGAACGAGATAGAGTTCTTGCCATAGCGCCGCACCAGCCACTCCACCTGAGCGCGCTCCGCCTCGCCCGGCCCCAGCGCTCGCGCCACCGGGCGGAGAATCTGCGCCAGGCCCACCAGCAGCGCGCTCAGGCTTAGCATCGGCAGCGTATCGGCAAACCGCTCGGCCTGGAGCGTACCCGGCAGGAAATGCAGCAGGTGCGCAAACGCTACCGCCCGCAGCGCCGCGCGCAGCAGATTCTCCAGATGCAGTGCTGGCACAAATTGATCGCGCAGAGCCAGAAAACCGCCCAGCGCGTAGAGAATCACCAGCAGTACCCCAACCGCCAGCACCGCGTAGCCGCGCCGCAGCGAGGGCGGGTCGCTGCGCACCCGAAAGAACGGGCGCAGACAGAGCAGCCCAATCATCGCCGCCAGGCCGGTCATCATGCCCGGCACATGCCCGCCGCGCAAGACATGGAGCAGCGTCGAAAACAGCAGCAGGGCAACCGTCAACTGCCACGCCTGGCTTTTGCCACGCGCCAGACCACGTGAGAGCAGAATCAGGAAAAAACCGATCATGACGCTCAGGCTGTGGATGCTCGCCTCGATCTCCAGCGGCCAGAAACTCAGCCAGCTTTCCAGACGTATACGCGGCAGCAGCAGCGACAGCATATCGGCCAGCCCCGTCAGACCCACCAGCAGCGCCAATCCCTGCCTGACCAACAGGCGCGAAGCCCCCCGCATCCACCCAATCCCGGCGCAATCCATACAGCAATCTCCTCTATCTCTCAGCGGCAACACACCGCAGAGCAATCGCAGCATAGCAATGGGCATAGTAACACAATTCATCATCAGAATACACGCGCGCGCTTCATCTTGCAAAGGAAGGCTACTCTCTTCTGGGGCAAAAGGGCTACACCTCAGCGAGAGAGCGATTCTTGTTTGCGGTTCATCAGGCCAGATGGTAGGATGGGAACAACAGCATCGTTCCTGAAACCAGTGGAGTACCCTTGCATGAGAGGCCGATGAATCAGGCAACCATTGCCGCTATCGATATTGGCAGCAACACCGTCCATCTCGCCGTCGGCGTCTCGGATGGCGACGACCTGACGGTACTCAGCGACGAATCCGACCTCTTGCAATTGGGGCAGGAGGTCGCCACCACCGGGCGCATCCCTGAGGCCAAAATCAAGCGCACCGTCGAGACGCTGCGCCGCTTCCAGGCGCAAGCTGAACAGATTGGCGCGCAAACGCTTATCCTCGTCGCCACCGAAGCCGTTCGTGCCGCGCGCAACAGCGCGGCCCTGCTGACGGCCATCCGCGAAGGCACCGGCCTCGACACCCAGATCATCTCCGGGCAGAATGAGGCTGCCTTCACCTTTCTGGGCGCCACCCAGGGCAAGAATCTAGCGGCCACCGTCGCCGTCGCCGATCTGGGCGGCGGCAGCCTGGAACTGGTCATCGCCGAAAGCGGGCAGATGCCCTGGAGCGTATCGCTGCCGCTGGGCAGTTCCTTTGTGCGCGAGCGCTATGCCCCCGCAGACCCGCCCCAGCGCGCCGAACTGGCCGCGCTGCACTATTTTCTCGATACCTATCTGGCGCACCTTGCCATCCCGTCGCGCCCCCAACAACTGATCTTCTCAGGCGGCACGATCAACGCCCTGCTGCGGCTGATCCAGCGCGCCCGCAATCTGGAGATCAGCCACGCCACGCTCACGCCCGACGACCTGGAAGACGCGCTGCTGCTCTTACAGACCGCGCCAGCAGAGGCGTTCGCCCGGCGCTACGACCTGCGTGTGGAGCGCCTGCGCGTGCTGGGGCCAGGCGGGTTAGTGGCATTGGCATTGATGACTCGGCTGGGCGTGGTCACCATTGAAGTCACACCACAGGGCATCCGCGAGGGCATCATCCTCTCTTATGCCCGCTACGGCGAGCGCTGGCTGACTGATGCGCGCTCCACCGAGTTTCGCCGACGCCTGCGCGCTACGCTGCACGCCAACAACACGCTCGCCAGCCGTATTGGCCTGACCAGCCGCGCCAGCCGCGCCCTGGGCTTCTCCTCGCGCCACACGCCCCAGTTGCCGGGCGCCTCTGGCTCGTTTCGAGAGGCTGGCAACGAGTTGCTGCGCGAGCGCTTTGAACAGATGATTACCTTTCGCGCCGCTGTGCTGGCCGACGAAGACCCTGAAGCGCTGCATGATATGCGCGTCACGGCGCGCCGCCTGCGCACGGCGCTCGATACCTTTGCCGCCTGCTATCCGCATGCCCCCTATCAGACCTTTGCTCAAGAGGTAAAGCGGCTGCTCAAAGCCCTGGGCAGAGTGCGCGATACGGATGTCCTGCTAGAAGGGCTGATCGCAGAACAGGAGGACGCGCCGGCAGAGCAGCGCGCCGGCCTGAACTGGCTCATCGAACGCACCAGGGTCTATCGCGCCGAGCAGTTTCAAAAGCTGCGCAGCCAGTTGCGCGAGACCAATATTGCCGAGCTACAGCAGGCATTTCACGCCCTACGCGCCTAGATGGCGCCCTATCATCCCTGAGGAACACCGATGGCAAAAGCCAGGTTTCACGCGCATATCCGGCCACAAAGCACCGTCGGCGAAAACGCCCGGCGCATCATTCGCGCCCGGCTGGCAGAACTCTCCATCTGGGCGCAATATGTGCAGGATGAACAGCGCGCCCGCGAGCAGCATCAACTGCGCATCGCCGCCAAGCGCCTGCGCTACACGCTCGAACTTTTCAAGGACTATCTGCCCGAACAGGCAAGCGATGCTATCAAAGACCTGAAAGGCGTGCAAGATGCGCTGGGATTGCTGCACGACTGCGACGTCCTCATTGTCATTCTGCGCAGCGCCCTCTTTATTCCAGAGGGCGAAACCTCCCTACTGGAGAGCGTGCCCGCAGCGCAAGACCTCCCCGCGTCACTGCTGGAGGTGTTGGGCCAGCCGGCGCCGGAGAGCGCGAATGGGTCACCAGCAAACCTGCCAGCCCTCCCAATCCCGGCTCGCAAACACAAGAAGCGCGGCGAACATGACTATAAGAATAACCATAGGCACAAAGATAAATCAAGTAAGCACCATAACCAGCAGCACGCCACCGACGCGCTACGCTCGCGGGTCAGGCCCAGGCCAGAGGAGCGCGCTGGACTGGAGCGCTTTCTGGCCGCCAAAGAAGGCGAGCGCAATCAACTCTATCAATCATTCGTCAAGCGGTGGGAGAAACTGGAGAAGCGCGACTTTCGCGCCGGCATTCTGCATCTCATCGAGGCAGTCGAATCGCAGGGGCGCCTCCGGCTCTCTCCTTCGCAAGAACAGGAGATAATCAAACAAGCGCGCCAGCCCTGAGAGGGAACGACATAATAGAGGGTACAACAATGGCATTCGATCAGTATCCAGTACGCAACCTCAGCCCGAACCCAACCTCGAAAGAGGTCATGCTCTGTGGCGGCCTGGAAGTCGAAGACTGGCCGCACGCCCGCCAGGTCGATCGGCTGGCGCTGATGCTCTTCCAGGAGACGCAGCCGCTCCACCAGCTTGACCAGCGCGCCGCCCTGCTGCTGGAACGCGGAGCCTTACTGCACAACGCCGGCATGCTCATCGCCCACAAAGCGCATCACAAGCACTCGTTTGTGCTTATCAGCCAGACGCCGCTGCCCGATGTCTCCGATGAAGAGCGACACGAGATCGCCTGCATTGCCCGCTATCATAGGCGATCCCTGCCCAGCAAAACACATCCAGAATACGCGCAGTTAGACAAGCCTGCGCGCCAGCGTGTCCGACATCTGGCCGCCCTGGTGCGCATCGCCGACGCGCTCGACTACGGCCACGATGGCCGCGTGGAATTGGTCACTGCCGAGATTGAGGAAGGGGCAGTACGCTTCTTTCTCATCGCGCAGCACGGCCTGCACGCAGATGCCGAACTGATCCGCGCCCGCCAGAAGTCTGACCTCTTCGAGCAAGC
>CAZFWN010000150.1:0-13331 GCA_964522745.1 uncultured Ktedonobacterales bacterium | reverse complement strand
AACTGATTCTCTTCCGTCTTGTACAGGGGATCGGCGGCGGTTTTCTCCTCTCGAACAGCGCGGCGATTATTACTGATGCGTTCCCCGCGCACCAGCGCGGCTTCGCGCTGGGTATCAACCAGATTGCTGCGGTTCTCGGCTCGGTCATTGGGCTGATTCTGGGTGGGATTCTGTCGTATTTCGATTGGCGTCTGGTCTTTCTGGTCAGTGTTCCGGTCGGTATCGCTGGCACCATCTGGGCTTATATGATGCTGCGTGAGACCGCGAGGCCGCGTCGGCACCAGAAGATCGACTGGTTGGGCAACGTGAGCTTTGCAATTGGCGCGACGGTTCTGCTCATAGGGATCACGTATGGGATTGAACCCTATGGCGGCTCATCGACTGGCTGGGGCAATCCTCTAGTGATCGTTGCTCTGATCCTTGGCGTCCTTCTGCTGGCTACGTTCATCTGGATTGAACTCCATGTTGCAAATCCGATGTTCCGCCTGGACCTTTTCAAAATCCGCATGTTTGCTGCTGGGAATGCCACTGGTTTCCTGGCGAGCGTTGCTCGCGGTGGCCTCAATTTTATGCTCGTCATCTGGCTTCAGGGCATCTGGTTGCCGCTTCATGGCTACAATTACGAGGTGACGCCCCTCTGGGCGGGCATTTATATGATCCCGCTGCTGGTTGGTTTCTTGCTGATGGGGCCACTGAGCGGCTGGCTTTCGGACCGTTTCGGCGCTCGCCCATTCTCGACGTTGGGCATGCTTCTTCAAGCGCTCGGTTTTTTCTCGTTGACGATCATCCCGCTGAACTTTCAGTACATCTGGTTCGCGTTGATCCTCTTCCTGATTGGCATTGGACAGGGGATGTTCGCTTCACCAAACACCTCATCGATTATGGGAAGCGTTCCCCCGGAACAGCGTGGTGTCGCTTCCGGTATGCGCGCAACGCTTCAGAATTCGGGTTCAATCGTGAGTATCGGGGTCTTCTTTAGCCTGATTACGTCGGGTCTGGCTGCAAATCTGCCCACAACTCTTGCGAGCGGGCTGACCAATGCCGGCGTGCCGGCTGGTGTGGCGGCGAAGCTTGCGCACCTGCCACCGACATCGGCACTCTTCGCTGCCTTTCTGGGCTATAATCCGATAGGGACACTCCTCCCACCGGCTGTACAGCACGCTCTGCCAACAGCGAACCGGACCGTCCTCTTGGGCCATGAATTCTTTCCCAACCTCATCTCATACCCGATGTCTGTTGGCTTGCACAGCGTTTTCTACCTCTCTGTTGTGATGTGCCTGGTGGGCGCCCTCGCTTCCGTACTGCGTGGCAAAGCCAGGATCGCCACACCTGGGAACCAGACTGAACGTCAGGACGATGCCAGGCAACACGCTTCAGCAACTATTTCTAACCAGTGAGAAAAGCCTATAGGGGATGAGCGTCCAGCCCTCAGCTCTCAGCGCGGCGTATCACGCCCGCATATATTCGCCGGCGTCGATCAGCCGCTTGTGCAGGAAGCGCAGGTTCTTGCGGAAGAAGCTGCGATAGTGCCAGGTCGCGTAGCGCTCCGGCACGGCGATCTGGCGAAGGTCTTCCGATGATGTGCCGTCGCGGATGGCCTGCTGAGCCAGCGCCTGCAAGTCGGCGATATACTGGCGCAGCAGCGCGGCATCAGCCAGCGTGCCGACAGGGCCATGCCCTGGCACGGCGATGTCTATCTGCATGCGCTCCACCCGCTGCAAGATCGCGCTCCATTCCTCCGGGTTGCCACCCGGCAGCCAGGGGTGGCAGCGCGCAAAGAGCAGATCGCCCAGGAAGGCGATGCGCTCGCCCGGCAGATAGAGCAGGGCGTCGCTCTGCGTATGGCCGCCGCCATAGCACAGCAACTCCGCCGAGCGGCGCGAGCCATGAAAGACCATGCGCTCTACAAAGGTCAGCGTGGGCAGGCGAATCTCCAGCGTGGGCAGCACGGCGGCATACTCGCGGTTGGAGGCTAGCCAGGCGCTCAGGCTGGCGCGGCGCGCCTCGCGCGTCTCCTGGGCAATCTGCTGCTCTAGCGAATCGAGATAGCGGCCCAGGTTGCGACGATCTTCCTCGATCTCTTCGACGCTGCGCGTTGCCATCAACTCGCGGGTCTTCTCGGTAGCCACGATAGGCGTCTCCGGCGCAAAGGCGACGTTGCCATGCACATGATCGCCGTGCCAATGACTATTGATGACATAGGTGACGGACCGCCCGGTCACCTGTTCAGCGGCGGCGCGCAGGTCCAGCGCGGCCTGCGGTGTCTGGAAGGTATCGAAGATCAGGCATTGATCGCCCAGATCGAGAATGCCGGCGTTACAGACCGACCCGCCGGCCTCGGCAGCAATGGCGGCATAGACGCCCTCGGCCAGTCGCTCAAGCCGAAAATGTTTTGAACTGGGCAGAGGGGGCTGCGCTGTGGATGCGTCCATTGGTTCCTTCTAATGTTTTTTCCAGGGTCACATATCCAAACCAGCGATGAAAGCCCAGCTTTTCGTTGAGCGCCAGCATGATCGGATCAGCATGGTCAGTGTAGGTCACCAGCGTCTGATAACCCAGGCGCTGCGCTGCCTCAATCGTGCAGACACGCAGGGCCGTCGCAATTCCCTGCCGCCGGTAGAGTGGGCGCACGCCGGTCCACAATTGCACCGCCTGCGCTGGCGCGGCCTCCATGCGCGCCAGCGCGCTCAGGCCAAGATACGCATCGTCCTGCCGGGCCAGAAAGAAGCCCTGCGGCACAATGCCCGATTGCTCTAACCGCTGGAGAAAGGTCTCAAAGTCGATAGGCTGATAGACATCGCTCTGGGCAATATTATAGAGTTCGTGGAGATGCTGCGCCAGGTTGGGGTCGCGGCTGCGCTCCTCCATCACCGTATTGATCACAATACCCCGCCCCGCCACCTGCTCAACCACCGGCAGCAGGGGCGCCAAATGCGCCTGGGCCAGCGGCAGCCGGGTATCCCAGAGCAACTGTGTCTGCACAAAGCCAGACTGGCGCATAGCCGAGAGCAAGTCATGATACTGCTGGTGTTCGCGCATCCAGACCGTAGAGGCGCCCAGCGCGTGCAGATCGCTCATCAGGCGCTCATACAGCGTCGCCCCTACGTCAACGTGCAGCCGCTCAGGCGTGGCGAGCAAAAACAGCCGAAAGCGATCTGGGGGCTGCCCCTGCTCAACGGCGCCATAGCCGATGATCTGCTGCGTCTCGCGCTCCAGCGCCACATAATGCCGCCGCTGAAAGCGGATGGCGTCGAACTGCCGACGCAGGCGCAGCCAGTGTTCGTTCCCCTCAAGATCATAAGGAACGGCGGAGTTGGCTATCGCCAGCACCGCCCCGGCATCCTGGTCCAGAAACGGACGCACCATCACAGCCATCGCAGCACCTCATCTGCCCGCACGTTAGCGAGGGCCGGCGGGCGGCGTGCCCTGGGGCAGGCCCGGCTGCTGATTAAAATATCCGTCTGCTTGCTTACTGTCGATCTCCATCTGATTGCCGCACAGCGAACAGCGCATCACCGTTTTCTTCGTAATCGGGAAGAGCGGAATCCAGAAGAGCGTGAACATGCGGCGCGAACGCACCACCGTGTGCATGCCCCGCTGCTGACATTTGGCGCAGACCTGCGGCAACTGCCCCATCACTTTGTTTGAGGTACGATAGCCATAGATAATGATATTCACTGACTCATCCTCCTTGCCTAAAAAGCAACGCTACGAAAGCAATCTATCAAGATGATACTCTGGCACCCCTGGCTAAGAGCGCCTGCCCTATAGTACAAAGAAGCGCCCCGTCTGTCAATGGCTCGTGCATCGGCTCAGGAGCCTGGCGTGGGCGCCTGGTCTAGTTGGCGACTCAGCAGCACAGGCAGCGCGAAGAGCAGCAGGCCACCCCACAGCAGGCCAACCGTCGCCGGCACACCGAATTGTTGCAGGCAGAGGCCGATGGCAAGCTGTCCCAGGGCCACCACTGCGAAGACGATCAGGCGATAGGCGCTGCCCACGCGCCCTTGCAGGTGTTCTGGCACAGCGGTCAGCCGGTAGCTGACGATCTGCACGACGGCGGTTGAATCGACTATCGACCAGACGACGACGACGGCGCCCAGCACGAGCGGCGTGGTGGCAAGCCCATAGAGCGGCCAGACCAGCACAAAGCCGAGCAGCACCACGCGCAGCCCTCGCCCAAAGCGCACGCGCCGCTGAAGCCGCGCGCCTGCCACCGTTCCTGCCAGATTGCCGAAGCCACCCACCGCCAGAATCACCCCCACCAGCGCGGTAGAGATACCATGCTGCTGCGCGATGACCAGCACAATCAGCACGCTGCCACTCAGCAGCATCTCCAGATAGCCCGCCAGGAAGGCCAGCAGCCGCAGCAGGTGATGCGACCAGAGCCAGCCGATGCCCACGCGCACCTCGCGCAGCAGGCGCGGCGGCTCCGCGCTGCGCTCGCCCTGCAAGGGGCGGCGAATCAGCAGCAGGGCGCCCAGCAGCACCAGATAGGAGATCGCATCCGCCAGAAAGGGCAGGAGTTGCCGGACGCTAAAGAGCCAGCCGCTCAGCGAAGGCGCCAGCAGCGAGACGGTGCTGTAAGCCGCTTCGTCCTGGGCAACGGCGGTGGGCATCTGCTCTTTGGGCACCAGATGCGCCAGCGCGCCAAGCTCGGCCAGCCGCGAGAAGGTGGCGAAGCTGCCGATGCCAAAGGCCACGATATAGAGCTGCGCCAGCGTCAGCCGCCCGATGGCAAGCGCCAGCGGCACGCTGCCGATGCAGAGCAGCAGCCCCACCGTGCAGACCAGCATCACGCGCCGGCGATCCCAGCGGTCTGTCAGCGCCCCGGCGGGCAGGCTGAAGATCAGCGGAGGCGCCTGTTGCAGCGCCCCGGCGAAGCCTGCCGCCGCTGGCGAATGCGTCATTGCCAGGATGAGCAGCGGAAAGGCCAACTGCGAGATACCCGTGCCCAGCGAGGAAACGCCCGCCTGCCCCAGCCAGAGCAGCAGATAGTCTCGATTGCGCCAGAGCGACGCCGGGCGAACAGCGGTCAGAGGTTCTTCCATAGATTGCGCTTATCTCTCTTCCAGATGGAGTACAGTATGGGCCTGCCGCTGCACCAGCGGCGTGACCGTCTGGATGCTGCGCGCCGGCCCGGCGAGGGTATCGAAATACTCAAAGCTGAGCAGCGTAAAGAGGACATTGACCGTCTCGTCAAACGCCTCAGCAGATGGGTGCCCCCGCTGCTCAGCCAGCCGCCCGACGAGTACCCGCAGGCCATGCCGCCGCCGCTCGTCGCGTGCCCGTATCACCTGCTCAAAATCCGTGTCAAGCGCGGACAGGGCGCGCAGCCGGCGCGTCACCAGCCGATCCGCATCCCAGAAGCGGCTGAAGACGGCGATGTACTCATCCAGCGCCTCGCCTGGGTCGGCGCGGTGGAAGGCCCCCGCGAGTTGCTCCATGCCTCCCTGAGCCGCCAGCCAATCGCTCAGCGCTTCAAGCAGCCCCACTTTCGAGCCAAATTGATAGTACACCGTCATGCGGGCCACATCAGCCTGGCGGGCGACGGCCTCCATCGTGAAGCCAGAGAAGCCATCACGCGCCACCAGCAGCTCGCGGGCGGCGCTGAGGATGCGGGCGCGCGTCTGTTCAGTGGTCACCTGGCGCTGGCCGAGCCGATACCGGCGAGGACTCATAGGCTCTTGACTCTTCCCTTAAATTCATTGTATTATCTGTATGATGAAATAAACGTTCTGCTCTGCCTGACAGCATATGTCAGGCCAGCATCAGTGTAAAGGAGCGACCCTATGTTCACCGATTACACCATTGCCCTGTTTGTCCATGTCAGCGCGGCTATTGGTTTCTTTATCGGCACGAGCCTCTGGCTGTTCAGCCTGGCCGCGCTCCGGCGGGCGCAGCGCGTCGAGCAGGCGCGCACCTTGCTCGCGCTCATCTCCCGCTCCGGCCCGGTCTCCGGCATCAGCGGTCTGCTCATCCTGGCAACCGGCATTTATATGGCGGCAACCGCCTGGAGGGGGTCGCAGAACGGCTGGATCGGCATCGCGCTGGTCAGCCTGATTCTGATGATCCCGCTCGGCGCCGGAATCATCGAGCCGCGCCGGCGCGCGCTCACCCGGCTGGCAAACGAGGCGCCAGACGGCCCGCTTCCGGCAGCGTTTGAGCAGCGCGCCCGTGACCCGCTGCTGAGCATCGCACTCTCCGTCCAGACCGCCCTGCTGCTCGGTATCGTCTTCTTGATGACCACCAAGCCACCTTCGCTCATCGGCTCAGTGATTGTGATCGTCGTCGCCCTCGCGCTCGGCGCAGCAGCAGGCGCGCTGTTCTCTGGCAGGACGCGCACTCGCGCCTCAAAAGCGCCGGCGCCCGCTCAGCAATCCGCCGATTAAAATCGGCGCTACGGGCCTTCGGCCAGGATGTCCCGACGGGACGATGGGCTGTCCCATAAGGACATGATGGCGCCGCAGGCGCCCCTAGCGCCGATTAAAATCGGCGAATGATTGGCAGGACAAGACTGAAGTGTCATACGGCGAGAACACTCAAAGGAGGTTCCTTATATATGGCAACGCTACAACCATCCACCCAATTTTCATCCGGCGCCTCAGGACGCCTGGCCGGCAAGATCGCCCTCATCACCGGCGCTGGTCGTGGCATTGGCGCGGCAACGGCGCGGCTCTTTGCCCAGGAGGGCGCCAGCGTCGTCCTGGCGGCCCGCAGCGAAGAGGAGGTGGCGCGCCTCGCCGGAGAGATCACCGCCAGCGGCGGCGCGGCGCTGGCCGTCAGGACAGATGTAGCCGACGCCGCCTCCATGCAGGCGCTTGTCCAGCACGCTGTTGAGACCTATGGCCGGCTGGATATTGCCGTCAACAACGCGGGCATCGCCGGCGGCAATAAACCACTGATTGAGGTGTCAGAGGACGTCTTTGATCGGGTGATCGCCGTCAACCTCAAGGGCGTCTTCCTGGCAATGAAGTACGAGATTCCAGCTATGCTGGCAGTCGGTGGCGGCGCCATCGTCAACCTCACCTCCACTGTGGGACTCGTCGGCACCGGCGCGGGCATCGCGCCCTATATCGCCAGCAAGCACGGCGTCGTCGGGCTGACCAAAGCCGCCGCCCTCGAATACGCACGGCAGCACATTCGTGTCAACGCCATTGCCCCCGGCACCACGCGCACATCCGTCAACGAGCAGTGGATTGCCGACCCCAAGATTAGCCAGCACATCACCAGCGGCATCCCGCTGGGGCGCGTCGGCGAGCCGCCAGAAGTTGCTGAGGCCATCCTCTGGCTCTGCTCCGACGCGGCCTCCTACCTCACCGGCGTGACCCTACCGGTGGATGGCGGCTACATCGTCCCCTGAGCGCACTACACCACACACATCCCCTGGAGCGCCGCCGTCCCTGGCGGCCTTCGGGCTGGCCGGCGCAGCCCAGCACTCGTGGCAATACTTTTGCACATGATAGACCCTGTGTGTCAAAAGCGACGTTATGACAACGGGGTCATCTCACTATGGAACAAACAGCACTCCCGGCGCCCGGCGCGTCATCGGCGCTGCTTCGGCTGGCGCAAGCTGAACGGCTCGGCGCCCTGCAAGCCACCTATAGCGCGACGGCATACTGGCTGAGCAGCATCTTGCAATGGCTGCTCGCCACACTGATCTTGCTGATCGTCCTGCTGCTTATCGTGCCTGCCTGGAGTACGCGCTGGCTGGTATTTGGCGCCTTCGCGTCGGTGCTGGCAGTGGCCGGGGCCACGCAGGCGCCCCGGCTGGCGCGCACCCTCGGCCTGCGCATCGCACTCTTTGAGCATGGGCTGGTGCAGGCGCAGCATGGACAGGCCGAGGCGATTCGCTGGGATCAGGTGGCAACAACGCTGCACCACGCCAGCATCCTCTGCCGGGCGGATGGCTCCCGACTGGCGCTCAAAGACATCGGACGCGACAGCCGGATGATCCGCCAGCGCGTCCGGCGTGAAACCAATCGGCTCCTGCTGCCCAGAGCCATCGCCCGCTACAACGCCGGCGAGCCGCTCATCTTTGGCGACCTCAGCGTCTCCCCACGCGGGATGACGCACGGCGCCGACACCCTGCCCTGGACGCGCCTCAGCAGCATCCGCCTCGATCCAAAAGGCTACCTGACCATCCAGCAGGCCGGGCTGCCCCACGCCTGGTGGTACTACTGCGACGCCGACGAGGTGCCCAACCTCTTCCTCTTGCTGGTGCTGCTAGAGCATATTATCCACCGTCTGCCCGACGAACAGCTTGCTGAGCAGGCTGGCTAGAGCGCCGTCTGGTTATGGCGGCGCGGCTCGTTGAGCCGGGCCATCAGCCAGGCCAGCGCCAGCCCCAGGCTGCGCGGCGTAACCTCGTGCGCCATATCATACTCTTGATAGGTCAGCGTTACTGGCAGCGTTTCCAGAAATCGCCGCGTGTTCTGCGCCTGCTGTACGCGGATCACCCCATCGCGGATGCCGTGTATCACCAGCATCGGCAGGCCAGCCAGATCGCCCTGGGGCGCGCCCCACCCAAAAGCATCAAACGCCTCGACTGGCAGACGTCCGCTCATCGCCACCACGCCAGCCACCACCACCGGGCTGGTCAGCGCCAGTGTCAGGGACATAATCGCCCCCTGGCTAAAGCCCATCAGATAGACGCGCTCCGGGTCGGCATCATAGGCTGCCACCGCCTCCTGGATAAACTGAAGCAGACCCTCGCGGCTTTCGCGCAGTTGCTCCACATTCGCCACATTCCCCTGCGGGTGAAACGTCACCTCAAACCAGGCAAAGCTCTCTGGCCCCAGCACGCGCGGCGCCCGCAGGCTCAACACGCGAAAACGTGGGTCTAGCCGATCAGCAAAGCTAAACAGATCGCGCTCATTGCTGCCGATACCATGCAGTTGCAGCAGCAGCGGCGGCTTGCCCGCGCTCTCGGCCTGGGGTGGCCGTGTGAGATAGTCCAGCGAAAGCCTGGGGGTGGAAGAGGATTGAGACATACTGCGCGTTCCTTTATATATGGGGATAGAGAGCGTCTGCTCTTGCCAGGACAAACACAGCGCCCAGGCGTTCTCTTGCAGTGTATGGAGCGCAACGCCCCGTTGTCAAGATGCAGCGTCACATCACCAGGCCCGTATAAAAGTCACGCTCGGCTAGGAACCTGCGCGGACTGGGTTCAGGCCAGCCCCGTCTCAGCCTGCGAAGGCAGGCTTTGCGGCGCAGCCCTTAGCCGCGATTTTAATCGCCGGCGTCGCTCGCCAGAGGCAGGGTGAACCAGAACGTCGAGCCGTGCCCTGGCACGCTCTGCACCCCCACCTGGCCGTGATGGCGCTCGATGATCTCTCGACAGATGGATAGGCCCAATCCCAGCCCCACCCCCGTGCCGCTCTGCACCTGGATGCCCTGCACCTGATGGAAGCGGTCCCAGATGCGCTCCTGCTCAGCAAGCGGGATGCCTGGGCCTGCATCCCGTACCCGGACACACGCCTTCCGCGCTTCCACGATCAAGGCAACTTCCACCGGCTGCTCGGCTGGCGAGTATTTGAGGGCATTGGTAAGATAGTTGGTCAGCACCTGCCCAATGCGATCTGCATCTGCCACAAGCGGTACTGGCTGGCCGGCTGGCAGATGCAAGAGGATGGTTCTGGTTGGGGCTGCCTGACGCTGCTCCTCGACGCACTGCTGGACCAGCGCGGCCAGATCGACCGGCGCCAGGGACAGGTCCAGCTTGCCCGCCCGAATGCGGGAGAGATCCAGCAGATCATTCACCAGCCGCTCCAGCCGTCTCACTTGCTGCTCCATCCGCGCCAGCGGCTCCAGCAGTGGCATCTGCCCAGCCGACGTCTCGGCCTCAGCAGAAGCCAGACGTTGGAAGTGCCGGCCTGTTACTTGAATCTGGAGTTGGAGGATCGTCAAGGGCGTTTTCAGTTCGTGGCCCGCCATCGCCAGGAAGGCATCCATCTGTCGGTTCGCCTCGCGCAGCGCATCCTCCAGGTGCTTGCGCTCGCTAATATCCGTGTCAGCCACTATACCGCCGACAATCATCCCCAGTTCATCACGGATCGGCGCGGCAGAATGGAGAATGGTTTTGCGCTGCCCACTCTGAGTTTCGATCTCCACCTCCTGACCCAGATAAGCTTCTCCGGTTTGCAGCGCGAGGGTCATGGCGCCCTGCCCGTCAGGAACCGGCTGATCGGCAGCAGGCCACCATCCCTTTGCCAGCGTGCGGAAACTCTGGCCCATTGGAGGCGTCTCCTGCTCCCAAAGCGCGCGCATCGTGGCGTTCATTTCCAAGAGATGTCCGGGCACATCCGTAATAAGCACCCCGGTAGGCAGCACCTCCAGCACCTGCTGCAAGCGCAGACGCTCGCGTTCTGAGCGCGCGTGTTCCTGGCTGAGCAGAGTCGCTAATTCTTCCGCCCGCCTGCGCGCCCGCTCTCGCTGGCTGGCGGCAAAGGTGATCAGAAAGCCGAGCAGCATGAGCAGCACGATTTCCAGAGCATCTGAAAGATCGGGAACACCCAGAACAAACTGCGGCGGCAGCACAGCATAATCGAGCAGCACCACCCCGCTGATGAGGGCAACCAGACCTGGCGCCGCGCCCCAGGTGAGTCCGACGAACACAATCACCAGCACGATTGGCACGCCGGGGAGGGCGAATTCCCCGAAGAACCGAACCAGAAGGAGGTCCAGGCCCGTAGCCAGGAGCTGGAGCAGGATCGCGGCGGCATAGCCCACAAAGGGATGCCGCAACTGGCGGGGCATCCAGGCTGGGGTAAATGTATGCGTGCCTACCCAGCGCCACATCGCCAGCCAGCCACGCAGCAACCAGGAGGGATGTGCGCTGGGATGCTGCGCAGTGCGGGGTGGTGTGGGTGGGAAGCCTGCCTCACTGTTGGATGGCGGAATCGACGAGGTACTCACAAGTGGTCCTCACGGAACGGCTCTGGATCGCGTGGAAATCTCTGAGTGCCCCCAGGGCAGATGCCCGGAGCCTTGCCGAGATTATAGCAAAATCCGATGGAGCGCTCAAGAAGGGGGCCAGCGCCCGCGCAGCCTAGCCCTTATAGATGCTGATCGAGCCGGCATTCGTGCTGACCGTCACCTGCGCGTAGGGCGCCGACCCCACCGTGCCGTGCGCCTCATCCTGAGAGATAGTAATTTCTGAAAAGTCGGAGTGAATCATGCCGCCATTGATCGTCGCGTCCAGATGAAACGAAGCGTTCGCCGGGAAGGTCAGGCTGATCGCCCCATCGTTATTGTCAAATTTATACGTGCCCGCCGGATCAAGCGTGCCCTGAAAAGTGACGGCGCCCGCATTGGTTTCCATAGACGAGTTCCCGCTGAAGTGCATATGCGTCGCCGTCAGCGCGCCGCCATTGCTGGAGAGCTGTATCTGCCCGCTCAGCCCATCGACCACGATGTCATCCCCATTGGTAGTGATATTGAGATTCGTCGCCGGCGGCACCGTCAGGTCCACCTCGTCGCCCTCGACGTTGCTCAGGTCAAAGGTAATGATCTGCTTGTTATCGCCGCTGCGCTGATAGGGAATCGGGCCGTTATCAAAGCTGCTGTTCGGGCCGCTCGCCTGGATCGTAATCTTTCCACCCGTCGCGGCAGGAGAGATATGGACCGCGCCGGCGTTGCGGTTAATCACCACCGTCGGCTGCTCGCCCACGCTGACAATGGTGGGGCCGCTCTGCTGGGCGCCAGAGGAGGAAGGCAGCCCCAGAGAGCTACTAACCGTATGTGACCCAATCGCCACAATGCCTATCCCGGCCCCAGCGGCGCAAACCAGCAGGATCAGCACCAGCGGCAGAGCCACACGCAGGAAGAGCCACGTCCGCCCGCGCGAAGGCGCCACCGGCGCCGGCCAGACGGGCACCCCACCGGGCGGCGCGAACGGCGGCGGCCCATCATAGGATGGATAGGGACTTTGCCCATAGACAGAAAAGGGGTCAGTTGGTGGTGGAGGCGGCGGGGGCGGCTCTGCCCCGGTATTGCCTGCCAGCGTCTCGCTGTCCGTCGAGGAGATGCGCGTCTGCTGATCGAAAAACGAGCGGCTCTGCTCATCAAGCTCGTCAGGACTCTTCAACCAGTCCGGGTTTCTTTCCCAATCACTGCTCATAGCCTATCTTCCCCTTCTGCGCCTGCTCAACGGGTAGCGCGTGTCTATTGTAGAGCAGTTTGGCTGTTCTTGTCAAACGCCCTGCTGCCTGCGACACATCTTGCTACAGCAGCTTGGCCGGGGCATAATGGAGTAGAGACATCCCACAGAGAGATGGAGGGGTACTATGACCGAGGCACTCCGGCGAGCGATTGAGCTTGCCCAGCAGCAACCAGAAGATGAGCAGAACGTTATCGCCCAGCTTATCTTACAGCAGATCAAGGACAGTAAAGAACGACGCATCGAAGCCCTTGGATGGTCTCAGGAAGAGGCCGGAATAGTCCGCGAGCGCCTTCTGTCCTTTGAAGAAGATTGGAACGCGCCGGGGATGGATGCCTACGATGAGCTATAAACGCGGTGATGTACTTTTAGTTATCTTCCCCGATTCTAGCCTGAAAACCTACAAGCAGCGCCCCGCATTAGTTGTCCAATCAGATAGCGTGACAACAGGACTCTCACAACATATCGTTGCTATGATTACCTCCAATCTTGGTAGAACCGGAGAAACAAGAGTTCTCATCACCCTCTCTAGCCCTGAAGGCAAGAGCATGGGGCTATTAACCGATTCAGTAATTGTCACTGATAACCTGGCTACGGTCCATGAGAAAGCAATCGCTAGGGTAATTGGCGCATGCCCAGTGATGGATTTGGTGGATGCTGCCCTGAGAAAGACTCTGGCTTTATAGGAGAATCGATGAGCCGTTTTGATCAGCGCCTGCGCAAGCGAATGGAGAATCCTGAATTTGCGGCGGGCTATCGGGAAATGAGTGCGGAACTGGCCCTGGTGCGTGCGCTTGACCAGGCTCGTGAGCAGCTTCAGATCAGCAAAGAAGAACTGGCCGCCCGCATGGGCAAACACCGGGAGGTCGTTTCCCGCCTTTTCAATACACCTGATGCCAACCCCACCCTGGACACGCTGCTAGAACTGCTTACCGCCCTGGGGCTTACCGCCGACATCACGCTGCGCCCATCCAGCGAAGGCGAGGAGCCAATGAAGGTTGCAATGAGAATGTAAGGGTTAAAGAGGCCCGCTATCTTTGCAGCTTAGCCCGAAGCTCATCCGCGTGTGCATTGAGACTTACCAGCGTCTGGCTTGAACCAATACTTTTGAGACATGCCTCTGAGAACTCTCTGCGCGGGCAAGGAAACCACCGATTCACCTTACGTTGATGTT
>CAZFWN010000149.1:0-13378 GCA_964522745.1 uncultured Ktedonobacterales bacterium | reverse complement strand
GGCATGAAGAAGGTGTATAGCCTGCGCCATGACACCGTTGCTGCCATCGGCCCGCTGCTCACCAAATACCTGGAAGAGTCACCATCATAGCTATGCTGCTTTCCTCAGAAGGGACGCTTAGATGTCTGTTTCTAGCCTCTGGCGGCATGGCAACTTTCTGCGGCTCTGGACAGCACAGACCGTCAGTCTGTTTGGTACGCAGGTCACGGTCCTGGCGCTGCCGACGGTGGCGATTCTCTTGCTGCATGCCGGCCCTGTCGAAATAGGGGTGCTGGTCGCTATCCCCTGGTTGGCCTACCTATGCGTTGGGTTGTTTGCTGGCGTCATCATCGATCACTTCCCACGCCGCCGTATCATGATTATTGCCGACATCGGGCGGGCCATTGCGCTGGGGTCCATTCCGCTGGCTTTTGCACTTGGCCTCCAGGGCATAGCGCACCTGTATATCGTTGCCGGAGTCGTCGGTGTGTTCAATGTCTTCTTCGACGTAGCCTACCAGGCGTACCTGCCAACACTGTTGGAGCAATACCAGTTGCTCGAAGGCAACGCGAAGCTGGCGGTTGGCGAGGCAGCGGCAATAACTGGCGGGCCGGCATTCGGTGGTCTGCTGATCGGGGCAGTCGGCGGCGCCCTGGCTGTTGTGGCTGACGCCGCCTCCTACCTGATCTCAGCACTCTGTATCACTTCAATTATCAGGCGCGAGGAACTCCCCGCGCAGCATGCAGCCGTCAGCCTCAGCAGGGTCTTTGCCGAAATTGGCGAGGGCATCGGGCTGGTCATTCGCCATCCGATCATCCGCACGCTCGCCAGCGTCAGCGCCGTGCAGAATTTTGGCGAGTCGGTGGCTGCCCCGATGCTGCTGATCTTCATGTACAACAAGCTCCATCTCACTCCCACGATTGTTGGACTGACCCTGACCGTTGGCAGCGCTGGCTTTCTGCTGGGCGCGGCAGCCGTCTCCTCCATCACGCGCAAACTGGGCATTGGCCGGATGCTCTGGTTTTCCAGCCTGCTTGGCGTCAGCGCCTATCTGCTTCTTCCATTAGGTGGATTGGGCATTCCTATCTTCTGGGTTGGCGTCTGGCGGCTGCTCCTGGGGCTGCACCTGCCAACCTACAACGTCAATGTCATCAGCGTCCGGCAGCAACTCATTCCTGATCGCCTGCAAGGCCGGGTGAACGCGACGACCCGCACTATTGTCCTGGGCATCCAGGCGGTTGGCCCGCTGGTGGGCGGCACGTTGGGCATGCTCTGGGGGCCAGCGCCCACGATTCTGTGCGGCGGCGCGCTCTTCCTGCTTGGGTCGCTGCCCATCCTGACCAGAGCGGTCATCACGCTCAAACAACATTCATCTCCAGTGACACTAGCAGCCTGAGCATGGGCGCCCCGCGCCTGAAAGGAGAACACCGATGCGTTACAAATTGCTTGGACACAGTGGATTGCGCGTTTCTGAACTCTGCCTGGGAACCATGACCTTTGGCGAAACCTGGGGCTGGGGCGCCTCAAAAGAAGTGAGCCGCAGCATCTTTGATGGCTTTGTAGAGCAGGGCGGAAACTTCATCGACACGGCGAACAACTACACCGATGGGACCAGCGAGCAGTATGTAGGTGAGTTTATTGCTTCAGACCGCGACCATTTTGTGGTGGCAACCAAATATACCCTCTCGACCCGCAAGGATGACCCCAACGGGGGCGGCAACCACCGCAAGAACATGGTCCAGGCGCTGGAGGCAAGCCTGAAGCGGCTGCGCACCGACTACATTGACCTGTACTGGCTGCATATGTGGGATGGCATGACCCCTGTTGAAGAGGTGATGCGGGCGCTGGATGATCTGGTGCGCGCGGGCAAGGTGTTGTATATCGGTATCTCCGATACGCCAGCCTGGATTGTGTCGCAGGCCAATACCCTGGCGGAGCTGCGCGGATGGGCACGCTTTGTCGGGCTGCAAGTTCCCTACAGCGTGAATGACCGCGAAATCGAGCGAGACCTGCTGCCAATGGCGCGGGCCTTCGATATAGCGCTGCTGGCCTGGTCGCCTTTGTCCGATGGCGAACTGACGGGCAAATACCAAAAGAAAAGCGAGGCTCCACGCCGCTACGGGGATCATACCGTTTCAGACCACACCAGGGCGTGCGCCGAAGCGGTGATGGAGATTGCAGCAGAGATTGGGCGCACCCCGGCGCAGGTGGCGATCAATTGGGTCAGGCAGCAACAAGATCGAGGGCTGATTATCCCCATTCTTGGCGCCCGCACTGAAGCGCAAATGCGCGAGAATCTGGGCTGTCTGGAGTTTTTGCTGACAGACGACCAGCTTCAGCGTTTGGATGAGATCAGCAAGATCAAGCCCGGCTTCCCGCATAGCTTTCTTGCCTCCGAGCATGTACATGGACTGATTCACGGCAACACGCTGCCCTTGATTGATCGTCATCGCTGAAACTCATGGAGCATTGACCCATGCAATTTGGCATCCACATTCCGCCCTTTGGTCCCTTGAGCGATGCACGGATGCTGGCTGATCTGGCCGCAGAAGCGGAGCAAGCTGGATGGGATGGGTTCTTCTTGTGGGATGATGTGACGTTCGCTCCGCCGATCCCGGTTGGTGATCCCTGGATTGCGCTGGCCGCAATTGCCCTGCGCACCCAGCGCATTCGTCTTGGCCCTCTGGTCACACCGCTGCCTCGCCGGCGCCCCTGGAAAGTGGCTCGTGAGGCGATCACACTGGATCATCTCTCGAATGGGCGCCTGATCTTGGGAGTAGGAACAGGGGGCAGCCCGGAGGAATTTGCTGATCTAGGGGAAGAAAAAGACCCCAAGGTCCGCGCCGCCATGCTGGAGGAAGGCTTACAGGTCATGATTGGCCTGTGGACTGGCGAACCGTTCTCCTTTGAGGGAACCTACTATCATGTGCAGGCTGCTCAGTTCTTGCCGCGCCCGGTCCAGTCCCCCCGCATCCCCATATGGGTCGCGGGAGGCTGGCCCAACAAGGCGCCGTTCCGTCGCGCTGCGCGCTGGGACGGCGTGTTCCCCCAGGATAGACGCCTCCGGGGTGTGGAGATGATGGAAGCCCAGGAACTACAGAGCCTGCTCAATTACATTGCGCTGTATCGGGAGCAGGGCACGTCGTTTGAGGTCGTCCAGTTGGGCGTCACCTCTGGGGAAGATACTGAACGCGAGCAGGCGCTTGTTGCCTCCTATGCCGCTGTTGGCGTGACGTGGTGGCTAGAAGATTTCATGCCCCATCGCTGGGGAGGCGGTTGGAGCGACTGGCCCCTGGAGCAGATGCGCCAGCGGGTCCGCCAGGGGCCACCTACGTTTCTGGCTGGAAGGAGGTTGAGCCTCTTATAGCCCAGGCGCGGCTGAAGGCGCCTGCTGCTGGAAACGCTGCTGAGATTCCTCGATGATGCGCCAGGCTTCATCGGCTGGGAACCAATCATGCACCTCGGTCTGCACGCCCTGCAACTCTTTATAGCTGCGGAAGAAGGCGGCGATCTCACGCGGCCAGTGTTCTTGCAGGTCGGGCAGGTTCAGGATGGTGCGAAAGCGCGGGTCATCTATCGGCACAGCCAGGATTTTCTCGTCGATGCCCTTCTCGTCGCTCATCGCCAGCGTGCCGATAGGTCTGACGCGCACATGGCAGCCGGAGAAGGTTGGCTCCTCGACGACTACCAACACATCCAGCGGGTCGCCGTCGCCGGAGAGCGTGCCGTCGATAAAGCCGTAGTCCGTTGGATAGTGCATCGAGGAATAGAGGACGCGATCCAGCCGGAAGATGCCGCGCTCGTGGTCATATTCATATTTGTTGCGGCTGCCGCGCGGAATTTCAATAATCGCCTCGATCCAGCCTGCCGCGCGGCCTCCCTGCGCCAATGGGTGCTGTTCGCTCATAGATCACCTCTCTTTGCTGGCTATGTGTATCGATGTGGATGGCGCACATGCACGCCCTCGCGCACGCCGCGCAGCGGGTCGAGCAGGCCGCGCTCGTGGTCTACCGTCAGGCCCAGCGCCTGGCCCACGCCGGCGCGCAGATAGGGCAGCAGATGGCCCACCAGTGGCTCGCCGCTGCGCAACCGCTCCAGATTCTGCTGTGCGCGCTGAGCCAGCAGGGCGATGCCCGCGAGCGGGTCTTCCAGGTTCTTCAGGTCGTTGGCCTGGGCAGCGGCGCCGTTTGTCTCTGCCAGGCGTTCCAGGCTGGGCGCCGGGCGGATCAGCGTCATCAACCCCGCCCCAGCCGGCAGGGACGCCGGCGGTACAGACCCCACCCCAGCCGGCGAGACGCCAGTGCTGCGAGGCACCAGCGATGGATGCGCCGGCAGAATGGCTGGCTCAGGCCAGCTCGCGTGGCTCTGATGCAAGATGCCGGCATGCTCTGCCCAGAGGAAGAGGCGCAGCGCGTGGGCAAACTCGTTATCGAGCAGCGCGAGGTTGATCTCGGCGTCGTGGCTCATGCCCCGACTGTTCAGGTTGGCCGAGCCGATGGTGGCCCAGGCATCGTCTACGATGCCGACTTTTGCATGCACATAGATAGGCCGGTAGCGCATCAAGCCATCGTGCGCCCGCTGCTCCGAGGCTGCCAGGCAGAAGAAGTGCAGCCGGCCCTCGCGGGCGGCCTGCGGCGCGTGCCTGTGCAGCCAGTCAATCGTCTTATCGGTATAGGCGCGCCCGGCGTTGGGGTGGTCTGGCAGCACCAGGGCGATGGTCACGCCGCGCTCGGCGACCTCCGCCAGTTCGGTGAGGAAGGCGCGCATGTAGCGGCTCTGCCAGCCCAGGCGCGGGCTATCGATGCCGGGGAAGCCCTCTAGCCAGAGATACTGGCTTTCCAGATAGATGAAGCGCTTTGCCTGCTGGATGGCCCGGCGATAGGCTTCGGCGATGCCATGCACCCCTGCCGGCGCGAAGCGATAGGTCAGCGCGGGAATGGTGCGCACCACCTGCACGCGCGCCGGCAGCCCGCCGAGCGGTGGTCCGGCGCCCTCCGGCGGCGGGAGCGATTGGCTGGGCCGGCCCGCCTGCTCGACATCGTGAAGCAGGGAGAGATACCACTGCGCCAGATGTTTCAGGGGCGGTGTGACCTTATGCCACCAGCCCAGATTGGCCTCTTCCCAGCGCTGGCGGATATTCTGCTCGACATCCGCTGCCGGCGCGCCGGTCAGCAGCATATGGGCGTCGTGCCAGGGATGGGCCACCGGGCCGGATTCTGTGGTGCGCCGGGTGTCCTGGAAGTGATGCTTCTGCGTATCCCAGCGGTCAAAGTCGCCGCCGTATTCGACGGTCGGGTCGATGCCGCCAAGAAAAGCGATGCGGCCATCGACCACCGCGCATTTCTGGTGGAGCGCCTGCGCCACGTGAAAGGGCGAGCGATTGCTCTTATCCAGCCGGCATTCTACCCCGGCCCGCTCTAGCACGCGCCGCTGCTCGCCGGCGTCATTGACCATATGCAGCAGGCCGCCGGGGTTAAACGGCCCCCAGAGCAGCACGCGCACCTCTACGCCGCGCCTGGCCGCAAAGCCAAGGACATCGACCAGGCGCAGCCCGCCCGATTCCCAGAGCGAGATGGCCTCGTGGTCCAGTCCGGCGGCGCGCAGGCGATCAATCAGCGCGTACTGCTCCGGTGAGCCATCTTTGCCGGCGCGCTGATCCTGCCCGCGCACCAGGCGCAGCCGGGCGTAGAGGCTCCAATCGGCCAGCCAGATGCTCCGCCTGGCCGTCAGGAAGGCTACGCACATCGCCAGCAGCGCGGAGCGGCCATCCACCAGGGGCGCCACTGCCTCTGCTACGCGCACCGGCGCGTCGCCGCGCGCCCACCAGGCAACATCAGCCGGCTCGTGAGCGGGCGGTTTCACTTGCCGGGCGGGTGTTTCCAGGACCATCGGGGCTTCCTCCAGGCTAGCGTGTCTCCAGGCATCCGAAACGGCGGTTTCCCTGTAACTAGGATTCGAGATGCGTGGTGAGATGAATCTGCACGTTATTGCGCAGGGCGTTCGAGACGGGGCAGCCTTGCTCTCCCTTCTTAGCGGCCTCGTCGAAGCCGGCGGCGTCCAGTCCGGCCACTTTGCCCCAGACCTCCAGTTCCATCGTAGTGATCTTGCCATTATCAAGGGTACAGGCGGCGGTGACGCGCAGCCGCTCCGGCGGCTTGCCATCCTGGGTGAGTGTGTGCGAGAGGGCCATTGCGTAGCAACTGGCGTGCGCGGCGGCGATCAACTCTTCGGGGCTGGTCTTCCCGCCAGGCTGTTCGGTGCGCGCCGCCCAGGTCACCGGGGTATCTGCGAAGGCGCCGCTGTTGATATGAAGCATGCCCTTGCCATGAACCAGATTGCCTTCCCATGTCGTTTCAGCATGTCGCGTTGCTGCCATGAATCTACCTTCCTTCGCGGCTCTGATGGCCGCATCTCCTATGCTCGCCTGTGAAACACGCTTTGCCTGAACATCCTCTATCCTACCAAATTCCGCCCGTCTTTTGCTGGTTCGCGGTGTAGCACAGCCGGCGCTCTTCTGCGCTTGCAGAGAGTATGCCAGCAGCAGGCCGCTGGGGCTATACAAGCGCAGCCGCCGGCGGGCGCCGCGGGCGGCCTCGGTGGGAGGTTGGGCTAGGGAAAAAGCGGGCGGGCGCCCGCGTCCAGCTTGGATGGACAGGCTGGTGCAGGCGACGACCTTGAGCGAGACGGCGGCGCGCTCACGCAGAGACGCACGAGGCGCGGTATCGCGCCGCCGCTCCAGCGTAATAATCAAATTTCATCAATCGGCGAAGGGGCCGGGCGGGTATCACCTCGGTTTGGCACGCAGCACCTTGCGGTCAATCTTGCCGATGGCGTTGCGCGGCAGGGTGGGGATGAACTCGACGAACGCGGGCGTCTTATAGTTCGCTAGATACTGCCGGGAGAACTCCATCAGTTCCTCGGCGGTGGCCTGCTTTTTATCCTGCAAGACGACATAGGCCAGCACCTCTTCGCCCAGGCGCTCGGAGGGCACGCCGATGACGGCGCATTCCATCACCGCCGGATGGCGCATCAAGACCTCTTCCACATCGCGTGGATAGATGTTCAGGCCGCCGCGAATAATCAGGTCTTTCTTGCGCTCGACGATATAGATATAGCCATCCTCATCCAACTTCGCCATATCGCCGGTATAGAGCCAGCCGCCGCGCAGGGTCTTCGCCGTCTCCTCCGGCATGTGGTAATACTCTTGCATCAGATTGGGGCCGCGCACCAGCAGTTCGCCCACCTCGCCAACGGGCAGATCGTGGTCCTGCTCATCGACCACGCGCACTTCCACGCCGTTCAGCGGCTTGCCCACCGAGCCAGGCTTGCGCACCATATCAAGCGCGTGGCCGGAGACGGCGGTGGTCGCCTCGCTCAGCCCATAGCCCTCGCGGATGGGGCAGTTGAAGCGCTTCTCGAAGCCCTCCAGCACGCTCACCGGCAGCGGCGCCGAGCCACTCACCGCGTATTCCAGGCTGCTGGTATCATACTTCTCGGCGTCGGGGTAGTTCAGCATGCCCACAAACATGGCTGGCACGCCCGCAAAGCCGGCGATGTGATGCTTCTCGATCAGTTGAAAGACCTGCTCTAGATCGAAGCGCGGCACCATCACCGTTCGTGTGCCGCTCAGATAGGAGACATTCGACACAGTGATACCAAAGGCGTGGGCCAGCGGCAGCACCGCCAGTGTGGCTTTGCCCCGGCTCTCCTCCGGGTCATCGCCGGCGCCGGCGATGGCGTTGGAGATCAGGTTGCGATGGCTGAGCAGCACGCCCTTGGGGCGGCCAGTCGTGCCGGAGGTATAGAGAATGACCGCCGGGTCTGTTGGCTTGATGTCCACCGCTGGCATCGAATCCGGCTGATTGGCAATCAGCGCGTCATAGCCGTGCAGTTGATAGCTCGCGCCCTCAGGGGCCGGCGCGTCGCCCTCCTGTCCGACGACGATAACATGGCGCATTGAGGGCGCCTCTTTCAGCCCTTCCTGCACGATATGCAGCACCCACGTGCTGGTGAGGATCGCCACCGGCTGCGCGTTATTGGCGATATAGGCCAGTTCCGGCGGCTTCAGCAGCGGCAGCACGGGGATGGTGATGGCGCCGATACGGGCGAGGGCTTGATAACCAATCACCACCTGCGGGTTATTCTGCATCATCACCAGCACCCGATCTCCCTGCTTCACCCCCAGGCCCAGCAGCGCGTTCGCCAGGCGGTTGGCCTCGCTATCAACCTCCACATTCGTATAGGAGCGTTCCTGCCCAGGATACTCATAGACCAGCGAGACATACTCACCAAAGCGCGCGCGGTTATAGCGGCCAAGTTCGGCCAGGGTTTCAGGAAGGGGCGGAGTGCCTGCGTTTGTGCTGCTCATGCAAAAATCCTCCAGAGGATAACAACGTTGTTGGGGAGGTTGAGGTTCTCATCTCTTCCACATGCTACCATCGATGGCTCACTCCTGCAAGAGGAGGCGGACTGACGGCTCAGGCAACTGTCAACTGTCAACGTGTCAACCTGTCAACAGGAGTCTATTTCTTCGACACTTCACCAGAGCAGATAATGAAAAATATTCTTTCTTCTTTCTGGGGGAGAGAAGATTGCTCTTTTCTACCTGGGAAGGAAGTGTCACAAAAAGATGCCCCCGTTGACAGGTTGACACGTTGACAGTTGCTCAGCCTCTGGCCGGCCCGATGTGGCCGGAACCTAGCTGCTGGTCTCCTGCACCGCCTTGATCAGCAGAGGCAGCAGCACCGCCGCGTCTGGCGTGCCCCAGCCAGTGGTCATATCCCAGCCCTGGCCGGCCTGGTAGCCTGGCACGCCGGCCAGGCTGTTATTGCCTTTGGTAATATCGTGGAAGCCCTTGCCTGCCAGTTGGTAAAGGGCCGGATTGAGGAAGCCGAGCGGCTTGCCGGCCATCTGGTCGGCAATGGCGACCAATCCTGCCCACTGCGGCGCGGCAGCGCTGGTGCCGCCGATGGCGCTCCAGCCAGCATTCGCCGAATCGAAGGAACTATAGAGCGCAAAGTTGACCGCCGCGCCCCAGGCGACATCGGGGATGGCGCGCTTCCCTTGCAGCGCTGTCTGATTTGGCAGGCTCTTTTGCCAGGTCGGCTCGGTATAGAACTGGCTAGTGCCGCCGCCGCTCGCGCCGCCTTCTTCGTTCCAGACCTGCTCACTCCCATAGGCGCCGGCGGAATTCCCCAACGCGAGCTTGGTTCCACCAACCGCCGTCACCAGCGGATCGGAAGCCGGCCAGCCAACGTTTCGATAGGAATAATTCCCCTGCGTCGAACAGTTCTCATTGGTTGAGCCGGCATCGCCTGAAGAGGCAAGCACGGTGACATGCGCCTGCACCGCTCGCTGGTAGACCTTCTGGTCGTATTCTTTCAGCAAATCTTGCCCATTGCCGAGACCTTCATGGCAGGCATCGCCGACCAGCGTTGGCTCCGAGGCGCCGTAGCTTTGCGAGATCACCTGACCAAGATGGTTATCCAGAGCATAGGTAGAAAGCTTCTCAAACTCTGGAAAGCCCTGCACGCCCTCGGTCTCCGCCACCGGGCTGGTGAGCAGCACGATATTCGCTCCAGGCGCAATGGCGTGCGACCACTCCACATCCAGCGTGGTCTCGCTTGCCCAACCAGCATCCACTCCCGACGGGCCGAGCGGGGCAAGCACCTGGAAGCTTGGAGGGTCTGGTAAACCAAATGCCTGATCAAAGACTTGCAGGTCATGCTGGATGGTTGGGCTGCCATACGAATCGATAATCACAATGGTCATCCCTTTGCCCGTGTAGCCCTTGTTATAGAGCGGGTTCAGATTATAGAAGGTCTGCACCTGTTCCGGGCTAAGACAGCCACCAGGGGCGGCGGTAACGCTGCACTGTTCCAGGATTTGTGCCGCCTGGGCGCCTGGCTTAAATGGCCCGGAGGTGGTTGGGGCCGGTGTCGCACTGGGCCGCGAGGTCGGCACATCATTTATCGTCACATTGCTGGCGGCACAGGATGCGAGCAGGAGCAGCACCGCCAGGAGTGCTGTCGCCTGCCCCAGCATCGTGCCGCGAGAGGAGCCAGGAAAACGTCGATCCCAAAATGCCATGAACCACCGGGCAAGGCTCTTCCAGTCGCGCAGTGAGCTATGCCCGCCCCTTTCTTATCTCAAAAGCAAGCTATCCACTCGCTTCTCGCGTCTCATAAAGCTATAACTTCTCTGTCAGCATAGCATAGTCAGCATAGCATAAGCGGCCTCTGCGTTGCTAGCCTGCCATGCGGAAAGGTTCGGCGGCGCTACAGGCAAGGCGCTGGCTATGCCTGTGATTGCAGCGCGGCGCGAACATCATCCAGTTGTGGCGCAATCGAGAACGGCTGGCCCACTGCGCGCCGCGCGCCCTTAATATCCTTGAGACCATTGCCTGTAGCCACCACAATCACCCGCTCGTGTGAGCCTATGAGGCCAGATGCGCGGGCGGCGATGACGCCGGCCAGCGAGGTGACGCCCGCCGGCTCGGCGAAGACGCCGGTGGCCCGCGCCAGCCGGGGAATGGCCGCCAGGATGGCCTCGTCGCTGACCTTCACATAGGCGCCGCCCGATGCCTGCACGGCGCGCAGGGCTTTGGTCATGTTGCGCGGCTGCCCAACGGCGATACTATCGGCCAGCGTGTTGGCCGGCACCGGCTTCAGCGGCTTGCCAGTAGCGAAGCTCTCATAGATGGGCGACGCGCCTTCGGCCTGTACGCCCAGCAGACGCGGCAGGCGGCTCAGCACGCCCAGCTTCTGCATCTCGACCAGCCCCTTCCAGATGCCGGCGATGGTGCAGCCATCGCCGACGGCGACGGCCAGCCAATCGGCCATGTTGTCCTGAAGCTGCTCGCCCACCTCCAGCCCGCAGGTCTTCTTGCCCTCCACCAGATAGGCATTGATGGCGCAGTTGCGATTATACCAGCCAAACTCGGTTGCTGCCTCCATCGCTAGATAATATGCCTGGTCATAGGAGCCGCGCACGGTGAAGACTGTCGCGCCATAGACCAGCAGTTGCGTGACCTTCGCTTCTGGAGCCGTTTCGGGCACGAAGATAAAGGCGCGCAGTCCCATATTGGCCGCGAAGCCCGCCAGCGACGACGCCGCGTTGCCGGTGGAGGCAACGCTAATCGTATCGCGCCCCAATTCCGCCGCTTTGGTCACGCCAATCGCCGAGGCGCGGTCCTTAAATGAGCCGGTTGGATTGCGCGTGTCATCCTTTATGAGCAGGCCGCCCAGCCCAAGCTCGCGGGCAAAGGCCGGCGCGTCATAGATCGGCGTCATGCCCAGTTGCAGCGTGGGCAGCCGTGCGCTACGGCCTACCGGCAGCACCGGCTGATAGCGCCAGATGCTCTGTCGGCGGTCATTCGCCAGCGTCTCTTTGTTCAGTTCCCGGCGCGCTTGCTCATAGTCATATTCCACATCCAGAATGCCCTCGATGCCGCAGGCCGGGCAGGTATACAGGTCGGGCTGCTCCTCGTAGCGCGTGCCGCACTTGACGCAGCGCAAGCTGGTGACGTTGGTTCTGGTCTCGATTGCCATGTATCCCTTCCTTTTCTCTGAGTGGTTTATAGCGTTGCTCGCTTGAGAAAGCGTCCCTGCCCGGCCCGCCCTACAAAGCTGCCCGCCTCGACGATCACCTGCCCGCGCAGCAGCACAGTTTGCACCGCGCCGGCAAGTTTGGTGCCCTCGTAGGGGTTGTAATCGACGCGCATATGGTGCGAGGCGGCGCTGATGGTTGATTCCTGGCTGGGATCGAACACCACCAGATCGGCATCGCAGCCCACCGCAATCGTCCCCTTGCGCGGATAGAGGCCGAAGAGCTTTGCCGGCCTGGTGGCGACCAGATCAACGAAGTGTTGCAGATCGAAGCGCTTGCCGATCACGCCGCCGTTGTAGATCAGCCCGAAGCGGGTCTCAATCCCCGGCAGGCCGTTAGGAATCTTGGTGAAGTCCTCGCGCCCCAACTCTTTCTGGCCCTTGAAGAAGAAGGGGCAATGATCGGTGGAGACGGCATCGAGGTCGCCGCGCTCCAGCGCAGCCCAGAGCGCGGCGCTGTCGGCTTGTTTGCGCAGCGGCGGCGTGCAGACATATTTGGCCGCCTCGAAATCGGGCAGATCATACTTCTCTTCCGAGAGAAAGAGATACTGCGGGCAGGTCTCGGCCCAGACCGGCTCGCCGCGTGCCCGCGCCTCGATGATCTTATCCAGCGCGGCGGCGCAGCTCACATGCACGATATAGACCGGCGCGCCTGCCAGCTTCGCCAGCGTAATCGCCCGCTCCGTCGCCTCGCCCTCCAGCAGTGCCGGGCGGGTGTGCGCGTGGTGCGCCGGGCCGGTCTGCCCGGCAGCCACCGCCTCGCGCACCAGCAGATCGATCACGCAGCCATTCTCAGCATGCACGCAGACCAGCGCGCCCAGGTCCGCCGAGCGCCGCAGCACCTTATAGATGGTCTCGTCATCGACCATAAACGTATCAGGATAGGCCATCAGCAGCTTAAAGCTGGTGATGCCCTCGCGCACCATATCGGCCAGCGCCTTCTCCGGCGCGCTGGTCAGATCAGTGATGGTGATATGAAAGCCGTAATCGACGGCGGCCTTGCCCTGCGCTTTGCCGTGCCAGGTCTCCATCGCGTAGGCCAGCGTTTGCCCGTGATACTGGTTGGCAAAATCGATAATCGTCGTCGTGCCGCCGCAGGCCGCTGCAACTGTCCCCGTCTCAAAGTCATCCGAGGAGTTGGTCAGCGGCAGCGGCAGGTCCAGATGCGTATGCACATCCACCGCGCCGGGAAAGACATACTTGCCCGACGCATCGATGACGCGGGCGCCCTCAGCAAAGGCGCTCAAATCCTGCCCGATGGCCGCGACGCGCTCATTCTCAATCAACACATCTGCCGTATAGTCATCGGAGGCCGTCACCAGATGGCCGCCGCGAATCAACGTCCTGGGCATGGGCGCGCTCCCTTCTCATACAAAGGTGTGTTATGCTGGCGGCAGATCGAGGCTCTGCCGGAGCGTTTTGCTAAATATGGGTAGTTCTTTGCTGCTCTACACCACCGGCCAGCGTGGCTTGAGTTCAATTCCCGCCCGCTGGTAGAGCGCCTTCGCGTGAGCGCGAGCGGTCACTTTAATTTGCTCCTCGTCTATTGTCAGCAAGTGCTGGCCGCGCACCACCCATTTGCCGTCGATCATCACCGAGTCCACTTCGCCGCCAGTGGCCGCGTAGACCAGCGTGGAAACGGAGTTCATATTGGGCGTGGTGTGCAGCCGGTCCAGATCGATGACGAGCAGGTCGGCCTTCTTGCCCGCCTCCAGCGAGCCGATCTCGTCGGCCAGGCCAACGGCTTTGGCGCCGTTGATGGTTGCCATCTCCAGCACCGTCTCGGCGGGCAC
>CAZFWN010000148.1:0-13404 GCA_964522745.1 uncultured Ktedonobacterales bacterium | reverse complement strand
AGTCGGGGTTGAGCTTCTCCGGCTTATACAGATCGCTCCGGTCAGCGCGCAGTTCTACGTCATGCGGCTGTCCCTCGTAGCGAACGGCGACGAGGCTCGCTGCCTGACGCGCCACCTCCAACGTTTCGGCAACGACGGCAGCGACGAACTGCCCACGATAGGCGATGGCATCGGATTGGAAGACCGCTTGATACTGGCTATCCAGCGGCGCGAGTCGCGGGGCGTTCTCGTGCGAAAGCACGGCGATGACGCCGGGCAACGCCCGCGCAGCGCTCGCATCGAGCGATACGACGCGGCCTTTTGCAATCGTACTCTGGACCGGAGCAACATAGGTCGCCTTGTCAACTGGATACTCAAAGGCATATCTGGCAGCGCCAGTGACTTTCAGCGGGCCATCAATGCGGTCCAGCGACGCGCCGATAGCGCGGGGTGGGAGTTGTACGCCGAGGGTCATGGTCGGGCCTCCTCCGTCAAGTCAAGCAGTGTTCGCACGATGGTATTGCGAGCGAGCGGCACCTTGAACGCATTGCCGGGCAGTGGTTGCGCATCGGCAAGCTCGGCCTCTGCCGCCCGCCGGAACGTCTCTTCGGTGGCCGGAGCGCCGCGCAGCACGGCCTCCGCACGGAACGCTCGCCAGGGAGCATGCGCGACCTCGCCAAGCGCAAGGCGCACGTCGCGCACCACGCCGTCGGCAACGTCAAGTGCTGCCGCAACCGAGACCAGCCCGAAGGCATAGGAGGCGCGATCCCGCACTTTGCGGTAGCGCGAGTGTGCCGCGAACGGCAGCGGCGGCAGATCAACCGCCGTAATCAATTCGCCATGCTCCAGCACCGTATCGCGCTGCGGTTCGTCGCCCGGCAGGCGGTGGAAGCCAATCAGCGGAATCGCCCGCTCGCCGCCCGGCCCTTGGACACGCACAATGGCGTCGAGCGCGGCCAGCGCGACGGCCATATCCGAGGGATGCGTTGCAATACATGCCTCGGAAGCGCCAAGAATGGCAAGCTCTCGGTGATAGCCTGTGCGCGCCGGACAGCCGCTCCCCGGCACCCGCTTATTGCAGGGCTTGGAGGTATCTTGGAAGTAGACACAGCGCGTGCGCTGGAGCAGGTTCCCGCCAGTCGTTGCCAGGTTGCGCAGTTGTCCCGATGCCCCTGCAAGCAGCGCTTCTGCGAGCATGAGATAGCGTCGGCGAATCGTGAGATCGGCAGCCAGGTCGCTGTTGCGTACCAGCGCTCCAATACGCACGCCCCCGTCAGGAAGCAACTCGATGCGGTCATAGGGCAGGTGGGTAATGTCAACAAGCAAATCCGGCTGCGCCACGCCCAGCTTCATGAGGTCAACCAGATTCGTCCCTCCACCAAGGAAGACGCCGGCTGGCGACTGGGCGAGCAGCGAGACAGCGCTAGAGGCGTCGCTTGCCCGCTCATAGGTAAATGGCATCATGGGGCCACCTCCTCAATCGCCGGAACGATATTGACATATGCGCCACACCGACAGAGATTGCCGCTCATACGCTCTCTGATCTCATCGTCGTCAAGGGTCATATGGTCAGCGGTCAGATCGGCAGTCACCGCGCTCGGCCAGCCAGCCTCGGCCTCGCGCAGCACGCCTACTGCTGAGCAGATCTGGCCGGGAGTACAATACCCACACTGGAATGCGTCATGTCCAATGAACGCTTGCTGAAGTGCATGCAGATGCTCGCCATCAGCCAGCCCCTCAATGGTCACAATCTGGGCCTCCTGATGCGCGATGGCAAGCGCCAGACAACTATTCACACGCCGCCCGTCGAGCAAGACAGTGCAGGCGCCGCACTGCCCGTGATCGCAGCCCTTCTTGGCACCGGTCAGATGCAAATGCTCGCGCAGCGCATCGAGGAGCGTCACCCTTGGGTCAAGCTGTAATACATGCGTGGTTCCGTTGACATGGAGCCTGACTTCGACCCGGCCAGCGTTCTCACCAGGAGTTCGCTGCGACGGGGCGCCGGGGGGAAAAGTCGATGGAATTGCCATGCAACCCTCCTTAGTAGATGGCTAGCAAGCCGGATGTGGCTGGAGAAAACGTTTCTCCAGCCACATCCGGCTTGCAAGACCAATGCCCCCATCGGACTTCTCCTGCTTCCGCCTTGACCGTCAGGGCGTGGGCGTTGCCTGAACGCTCGGAGGAGGCACGATACCAGGCGCAGGAGTTGGCGCCGTCGCTGGACCGGGCAGCGGTGGCACCGTTGGCTGCGAGGGCGGCGTGGCCGTCGGGCCGGGCGCCGGTGTCCCAGTCGGCTGGGGCGTGGCTGGTGCAGTAGGCTGGGCCGTCGGCTGGGCCGGTGCAGTAGGCTGGACCGTTGGCGTAGCCGTCGAGCCAGGCGTTGGTGTCGCTGGCTGGGACGTAGCCGTCTGGGTGGGCTGCGGCGCAGCAGGGCTGGCTGGCTGCTGAGGCGCCGCCGTCGGCCAGGGGAACGTCGTGCCGCCAGCGCTGGATGGTTGCGTAGGCTGGAGCGGAGTGGTCGATGGGGGAGTTAAGAGTTGGGCACCCGTATTGGCCGTGCTGGGATGCAGCCAGGCCAGACCTAAATGACCATAGGCAATCGAAGAGACGGCTATCATCAAGAGCAGAGCAGCAACCAGCACACCAACCAAAACAGCATGGCTGTGTCCGGATGGCTGCTGGCTGGTGCCAGCCCCTTGCGGCGTGTTGCTCCGGTTGTCCCAGGTCGGCGGGCTGCTCCAGCGCTCGTCCTGCATGTTATTGGCGGCCCAGATGTCTGCGTCTGACGGCCTTCCCTGGCGACCACGCGGCTCCTGGTTGGTGGCCCTCAGCGTGGGCGCTGAACCATCAGGCACCGGAGTGGTAGGCGCACTGCCAAAGCGCTGGTTGCTCCCGTTCTCACGATGCGTAGCTGCCGGCAGACGATCTGGCAAGCGCGCAGTAGTTGCCAGGTCTCCATCATGAACAGATGCGTCAGAACCGGCCAACCAGATCGCCCGGCTGGGAAGCGGCGACGGCCCGGCATGGGGCCGTACCTGCTGAACGGCATAGCTCAATGCTTCGGCAGTTTCAAAGCGCTGGTTCGGGTCTTTGGCGAGGACCATCTGGAGAATATCCACCATCTCAGCAGGCAGGTGGGGGTTGTGTCTGCGTGGGTCAGGCGACGGGTCGTTCACCTTCTTGAACAGCACCTCCAGCGGGATGGAGCCTGAAAATGGCACGACCCCCGTGAGCAACTGATACAGCACGATCCCCAGGCTGTAGATGTCGCTGCGCGCATCCGCCCGGCCTTCAGCTTGCTCTGGCGCCATATATTCCACGCTGCCAATCCCGATACCAGTCGTGGTCATCTTGGTATCGAAGCGATCACGCGCAATCCCAAAATCAGCCAGCAGCACATGGGTATGGCGTTGCAGCAAGATATTCTGCGGTTTAATATCGCGGTGAATGATGTCTTCCTGATGGGCATACTGTACCGCATCGCAGAGTGGCATGAAGAGAGGCAGCGCTTCCTCCAGCGACAGCGGACCGTTATGCTGGCTAAGCAGATCGCGCAGCGTGCCCTCGCGCACCAGCGGCATGACGAGATAGAGCCTTCCCTGCTCCTCCCCAAACTCAATCAGCGGCAAGATATTCGGGTGAGAGAGCCGGGAGATGGCGTGGGCCTCGCGCAGAAAGCGCCTACGAAACGGCTCATCTCCGGTGAACTCAGAACGGATGACCTTCAGCGCCACTTCCCGGCCAAAGGCGGTGAGTTGCCTGGCGCGATACACTTCGGCCATGCCACCTTCGCCGATCAGCTCGTTGAGTTCGTAATCACCCAGCCGCGTACCTTCTAATCCAAACATCGATTGACGTATCCCTTCACGCCTCCAGAAGAGGTGAAAAGACCAGCTAATGAGCTATTTCCCTGAAACGACGTTATTACTTGCCTGGAGGTGTTATCGTGTCGGTGATTGTCACCGACTGGTTAGGAGCCGTTAGCACAACCCGATAGCTCATAGGTGATTGCGCGGCTTGCATATCCTTGCAGAGCGTTGTCGTCGTATTGGAAAAGGGGATGATGAGCAGGGTATCGCTCTGCCCAGCCAGTACGCTGCCACTCACATTGCTGGCCGTTGCCCAGACATTCCCAGCTGGATCGCTATCGCTGATGCTCACCTCCCAGTCCGCTGCAACGGTGCTTCCGGTATTATCAAGCGTGACCGACAGCGGAGATAATTGGTCCAGAGCAGTGCTGCACGCTTGTTGAAAGGTCGTCGGAGTCACTTGAAAGTGTAGAGACGGCGCCGGAAGCGGTGTGCTGGTGGCAGCGGGCGGCGGCGTCCTTACCGACCCGCTCCCCGAAAGCGGAAACTCAATCGGATTCAGATAATCCTGCTTATTCTGGTTGACGGTGGCCCAGTTATTTTGCAGAATCCCCCCGGTGTCCACCGAATCGGGATTCAGCGCCCAATAGGTCCAGTTGATGCCCGTCACCCCCGTTCCCAGATACGCAACTATATTGGTGAACCATTGCTGATCTTTCGTGTCGTCCAGCAGGGTGCCAAACTCCCCTAACCAGAGCGGAGCGATATGCTTTTTCACAATAAAGCCCCAGTGGGCATCCCAGATACCAACCAGGTTGTTGGGGTAATCGGGGGCATTAAAGTAGTGCAGATTGTAGACATCGGGCGGATAGTCGTGAGGCGAGTAGACCACCCGGTTGGGAACGCTGAGTTGCACTGGCGTATCGGCCACTCCTTCCAGGTTGCCTCCCCACCAGTAACAATCCCCCTTGTAGCACTCAACCCCCTCCACAAAGATCAGCCAATGGGGATTGATCGCCAGCACCTCATTGCCTAGCTTCTGCGCCTCCATCTGCCAATCCAGCGCCGGATCACCACAGCCCCAACAGGCTGGGGAATGTGGCTCGTTATCTAAATCCGCCCCAATAATGGTGCTATTGCCATTGTAGTGCGTGGCTAACATCTGCCAATCGGACTCAAAGCACGACACCGAACAGTCTGGTGCAGACCAGAGGGCTACTTGCGAACCGGCGTCCACGCCATGATGATCCAGAATGATCTTCAGCCCCAATTGGCCGGCAGCAGCAACGATCTTATCCAGAATCTGCAAACCATTCAAGCCCTGCAAATCCTGATTCATCCCGTTTCCAAAAGAAATTCCGTTGGGAACACTATTGGCAAAAAAAAGCTGGTCTGAGAATGGCAGGCGAATCGTGTTATAGCCCAGACTCTTCACTTGATTGAGCAAATCGTGGTAATCGCGCTGGCCCAGGCCATGAACAACATAGCTGGGCGACTCAAAGCCAAACCAGTTGATGCCGGCAATACGCACCGGCCTGTTATTTGCATCGACAATCTGGGTGCCGTTGGTATGCCAGTAGCCGGTCCCTACCGGCTGAGCCGGGTTGGGCGTTGAGGAAGGCATGGGGCCGCTGGTGGCACTTGCCCCAGACGCAGGGGTACTGGCGCCAACGCCACTGATGCTTCTCTGAGGACTGCTGGTCTGGGCATGAATGAGCAGGTAACCGCTGAAGATGCTGATGCCGGCAACCACCAGCAAGAAGAAAGGTAACCAGGCCCGGCGGCGTGGCACAGCAGCGGAGCGCGTGCTAACCGCGCCGGTCCTGAATGCTGGCAAGGTGGGCGCTTCCGACCAGGGACTGGCATAGTGAGAATCCGGCTCAAAGGCGCGAGCGCCGTCAGGAGGTGTTTCGGCTTCGCTCCAGTCTGGCTCGATAGGATATTCTATCCGCTCGTTTTTCTGCTGGCCGGCCAGCGCGGTGAGCGCCAGCCCACATTTCCTGCAAAACCGCTGTCGCTCTATAACCTCTTCTCCGCAGCCCGGACATCGGCTTTCAGGCATTGCTTGATTGGGGGTAGCTGACACTGCCAGAGTAGCCAGGGTCGCCCGGCCACACTGCCGGCAGATGCCGGTAGCTTCGTCCAGAGACCCCTGACAAAAGGGACATTGCTCCATTGAAGTCTTCTCTCAAGCTAGCAACCTATCATGAGAAAAATTTGTAACCGATACCGAAATCGGTAACGTAATCGCTCTCGGTATCGGTTACAAGCAGTATAGGAGCAAAGGTAGAGCTTGTCAAGCTCTTTGAAAAAGAGAAGGGCGCGGTTGATATATGCTTGAAGGCAAATGCTAGTTTTTTGACGAACCATTGCATCTGATGAGGACGAGCAATGGCATATCACATGCAGCGCGCTCTTGTTTCGAGCGCACCTTCTGAGCCTTCAGGGAAACGGCCCATCCCAAGGTCTCTATCGAAGAGAGGATAAGAGAAGATGTCACACCCGTCTACTCCTCAGTCCATTCCTATGAACCTGTACCGTACATCATCGCGCCTGATCGTGGCAGCCCTCATGCCTGGCATCGAGCCGGAGAATATCCGGGTTGAAGTCACGGCTGATGGCCGTTTCGTCCTGGATGGCACCTTACGCGGAGAACTCAAGGGCATCAAAGAGGAACTCCTCACCGAATGGAGCGCCGGCAACTATCACCGCGAAATCAACTTACCCAGCAGCGTTGACGCGCCGCTGGCGAACATCACCTACGGCAACGGTGTCGTCGTCATCGCCTTCCCACTGGCCGAACAGACACGCCCGGCGCAGCTTCGCGTGGAAGCGCTCAGCCCAACACACGGCGAGCGCGCCGGCAACGCGGGCCATCCGGTCCGGCCCTATCAAGGAGCCTCTTGACCGGCGGGCGTATTATCTGAATGTGCCCATCAACGGGCCAGAACACTCCTGATGAATGAGCAACCTCGTGACGAATTGGTTAGTATGAACAGCAATAAACTGGCGGTCTCGCTGGCACTGGCAGATACGAACGCCTGCCTGGAAACCCTCCATACCCTGGCGCCCTTGATCTCGCTGGCAGAGATTCGTCTGGATGCCATGACCTCCTTTGATCTGCCACGCCTGATCGCCAGCGCCCCCTGCCCGCTCATTCTCACCTGTAGACCGCCGCGTGAAGGCGGCTCGTTTTCTGGGCCAGAAAACGAGCGCCTGGCTATCCTTACCAAAGCAATGGACCTGGGCTGCGCCTATATTGACATCGAGTGGGATAGCCTTGAGTCCTTGACCAGACCGGCGCGCTCACTCACAAAAATCATCGTTTCTCGGCACTGGCACGAGCAGATGCCAGCGCAGTTATGGCCGGCCTATGCCGCGCTGCGCGGACAGGCCGATGTCGTCAAGCTCGTCGGGCTGGCGCGCCGGCCCGCTGACATGCTGCCAGTCTTCGATCTGTTGCAGCGCGCCACCAGCCCGGTCATTGCGCTGGCAATGGGTGAGGCCGGCCAGTTGACTCGCCTGCTGGCCCCTTGTTTTTCAGCTTGCTTTCTGACCTACGCCGCGCCAACAACCACAAGCACGACAGCCGCCGGCCAACTGAGCATTTATGATATGGTGCAGGTGTATCATATCCAGCAGGTGGGGCCGCAGACTGCCATCCATCTGCACCTGTGCGCAACGGCGGCCCAGGCTCCGGCAATCATTCAACAAAACACCACCAGCGTACCCGGAGAAATCATCCATATCCCGCTGGTTCTCTCAGCAGCCGAGGCTTCTGTACTCGCGCCTGCGCTCAGGTCCGCGCTGCCACACTTGACAATCACCGCCGATCCTGTACTGGCTGAGCGTATTGGTGAATAGCTGATGCTACCTGCTGCTGTGCAAGAATAGTCCCGAAGAACGAGAAACGCATGCGAAACGTACTTATCATTGGTCTTGGCCTGATTGGTGGCTCGCTCGGACTGGCGCTCAAGCACGCAAGCGCGAATAATCCAGCGCAAGGCTATCATATTACTGGCTATGACCGTTCTCACGAGCGACTCCGCCAGGCTGAGCAGATGGGCGCCGTAGATCGGGTGAGCGATGCGCTCTCAGATGCCGTGAAACAGGCAAGAATAGTTATCATTGCAACCCCGATCCTTGCCATCCGCGATATCTTCGCCGAAATTAGTCCTTTCTTAGCTAAGGGAAGCATTGTCACTGATACGGCCAGCACAAAAGCCGATGTGCTGCGCTGGGCACAGGAGATGCTGCCACCTGGCACAGCGTTTATTGGCGGCCATCCAATGGCCGGCGATACCGGCAGCATTGAGGCAGCGCGCCCAAATTTATTTCAGGGGGCCACCTATTGTGTGATACCTGGCCTGGATGTAGACACACGCGCGCTAGAACTGCTCTCTGCCCTGATCAGCGCCATTGGCGCGGCCCCCCTGACCATTGATGCCGCCACGCACGACAGGTACGTGGCGGCCATCAGCCACCTCCCTCTTATCGCTGCGGCAGCGCTGGTGCAGACGGTAGCAAGCGAGGCAGACGAGGACATCTTACGCAAGCTCGCCAGTTCAGGCTTCCGCGACACGACTCGCCTGGCGGCAGGCGATCCCATCATGCACCATGACATTAGCCTGACCAATCGGGAGGCCATTCTGGGCTGGATTGATGCCTATATCGAGCAATTACAAACGGCGCGAAAACTGCTGGAGTCTGCGACCACCGCAGAGGCGTCGGCCAGAGATCAGCGCCTCCTGCGCTTCTTCGAGCAGGCACGCCAACAACGAAAAAAAAGCATTGAGACGAAAAACCCTTGACAAAGTCCAGAGAAACGCTTTATACTTTGTGACATGAGTAACCAGGCCCAAGACCTTACCTGGCGACCCACTCCGGGCGCCATCAATTATTGGTATTACTTTAGTCCTCCGACAAGTCGGTGGACTACTTGGGCTGGGTAAAAACAGCGTAGTCTACACGACCTGTCGGAGAAGCAGAGGATACATCCTCTGCTTTTTTGTTTGTCTCGAAAGCGCGGCAGCTTTTGAGAGAGATTTCGCCAGGTCGTGTGGAGAGACGCAAACAAAGAAAGCTCTGTAGGAAAGGTACGCACATGATTGTCCTGATGAAGAGCCACAGTTCACCCGAAGCGCGGGCGCAGGTAGCAGACCTGTTATTACGCGCCGGCATCACCTCGCCGTTGAACATCATCCAGACTCCTCAAGGCACTGCCTGCTGCGTTGCAGAAAAACACCTCAACGTCGAGGTTGTATCCCAATTGAACAGCCTGCCAGATGTTGAGCGCGTTTTCACCTTTTCCACCCCCTATCAGCTTGCCAGCCGCAAATTTCAGCCAGAGAAAAGCATCATCTCTGTTGGCGACCCCGCCCGCTCCAATGTGGTGCAGATTGGCGGAAACAAGCCGGTGATGATTGCCGGTCCCTGCGCCGTTGAGGACGCGCGGCAGCTTTTGACAATCGCCCGTTCAGCCGTCGAGGCAGGCGCCGAAATTCTGCGCGGCGGCGCCTTCAAGCCGCGTAGCTCTCCCTACGCCTTCCAGGGTCTAGGCATCCCAGGGTTAAAATTGCTGGCCGAGGCACGCGAGGAAACCGGCTTGCCGGTCATCACCGAAGTCATGGAGCCTGCGATGGTAGATGTCGTGGCCGAATATGCCGACATCCTGCAAATTGGCTGCCGCAATATGCAAAACTTCCCGCTCTTATCGGCAGCCGGTCAATCAGGTAAGCCGGTTCTGCTCAAACGTGGGTTCTCGGCCACCATCGAGGAATGGCTGCTGGCTGCCGAGTACATCCTGGCAGCCGGGAACCCCAACGTCATCCTCTGCGAGCGTGGCATTCGCAGCTTCGACCCCCATACCAGAAATTTGCTCGACCTCAGTTGTGTTCCCCTGCTTGGCACGCTCACCCACCTGCCAGTCGTCGTCGATCCCAGCCACTCGACGGGCCGGCGCGACCTCGTCTCACCGATGGCCTACGCCGCTATCGCCGCAGGCGCTGCCGGATTGCTGGTCGATGTCCACAATCATCCAGAGCAAGCGCTCTGCGACGGCGATCAGGCCATCTCACCAGAAGCATTGGGGCGCCTGGTGCAGAGCGTGCAACTCATTCATGAATCCATCCAACAAGCCTATCTCATTCCCGCATAACAGGTGATGAGCGTCCAGCAAACAGCATCCGCACTGCGGGAGGCACGTATGTGGCGAAAGCCAGAAACGATAGAAGAAGATACCAGCACAACGGAAGAAACGATCACAACCTTCGCTAAAGCGCTCTTTGAAGGAAGCAACGCCAACAGCGGGACAGTCTATACTGCAAGCATCGCTGTTTCAGAAAATACGACGCCGGCCATCCACGAGGCGACGGCAGGCTTACTGAAATCACTGCTTGAACGTCATACGCTCCATGCCACCGATATTATCTGCGCTCTCTTTACTTCTCATCTCAACGCTGAGTACCCCGCTCGCGCCGCGCGCGAACTGCTGGGATGGCAATCCGTTCCACTGCTGTGTGCCCAGGAGATTGGCGCGCCAGAGCAGCCGCCTGGCAGCATCAGCAGCATCCTGCTGGTCAACGCTGCTGATCCAGCCAGAGCGGACCTCGCACCACTGCGCGGACTGCGCGGGGCAGCGCTGCTCCGCGATGACATCAGCGAAGAAGACACCAACGAGCATCTGCAACGCGAACTGCGCTGGCTCTTTAGCGAGATACTGACGCGCAACCGGCTGTCCAGAGACGCCGTGCTGCGAACTATCGTAACCGTCACGCCCGATCTCAGCCTGCACACCGCCCGCGCCGCTGCCGGCGAAGTGCTTGGCGCATCCATCCCCTTGCTCGTCGCGCAGGAGATCGATGTTGCCGGCGCGCCCGAACGCTGCCTGCGCGTCCTGCTCATCGCCCGGACAGCCCAGCCGCCCCAGCCGGTCTACTCAGAGCCGGCCAGGCGCCTGCTCCGGCCCGACTTACCTCCCTATGTGCCACCAACCATCCGCATCCTACCCTCCGAGCCATTGCAGGGCGAGATCAGCGTGCCAGCCTCAAAATATTACACCCTGCGCGCCATCTTGGCAGCCTTTCTGGCGGAAGGCACCAGCACCATCGAATCGCCAGCGCAGAGCGACGATACCACTGTGCTGCTCAAAGCCTGCGCGCAGCTTGGCGCCACGATCAACACCCGCTATCAGGATGGGCACTGCACGCTGTCTATTCAAGGAGTCGGCGGCCAGATCAGGCCAGACGGGCCGGTCACTATAGACGCGGGCAACGCCGGCGCGGTGCTGCGCCTGCTGCTTGGCATCTGCGCGGCCTCGCCCGAAGCCATTACCTTTACCACCAGCCACCCGCAGTCTCTTGGGCGCCGCCCAAACGACGATCTCTTGCACGCGCTCGCCCAGCTTGGCGCGCAGATTATCCAGCGGGGGCCGGCAGGGACACTGCCTATTACCTTGCGCGGCAATCAGATACATGGCGGCCTGGTACGCCTCTCTGGCAAGAAAAGCTCGCAATTCCTGAGCGCGCTGCTCTACCTGGCGCCCCTGCTGCCCGAAGATACCGAGATCGAGATTATTGATACGCTCGCTTCGGCCTCTTTTGTTGATCTGACTATTCACATGCTCCAGCAGGCGGGCATTACCATTCTCACCCAGGAGCGCGCTCGGCGCTACCTGGTTCCGGGCGGGCAGCGTTACCAGAGCCGAACGGTGCGCATTCCCGGCGATTATCCATCAGCCGCCGCCCTGCTGGCCGCCGTCGCCGTCGCTAAAGGCGAGATAAGCCTCTACCCACTGGCAGCAGATGACCCTGATGGGCAAGCACTGCTGGATGCCTTCACGCAGATGGGCGTAGAGATCAGCAGACAGGGCGAGCGCGTCACCGCCCGCGCAGAGGGGCCGCTGCAAGGCATTCAACTGGATGGCAGCGCGGTAATCGATAGTGTGCCCTGCCTGGCAGCTGCCGCCTGCTTTGCCAGCACCCCCAGCAGGATTTACAATATCGCCAATCTCCGGCTGAAAGAGAGTGACCGTATCTACGAACTGGCCCAGGAACTAGGGAAAATGGGCTGCCAGATCATTCCATCATCAGATGCGCTTGACATACAGCCAGTCCAGGCAATTGCCGGCGGCGTCGAGGTTGACGCCCATGCCGATCACCGGCTGGCGCAGGCGCTCGCGGTGGCAGGATTGGGCAGCACACAGGCGATTACCCTTCGTAACGCGCATCAGGTCAGCAAAAGTTATCCGCACTTTTTCGATGATCTTGCCAGCCTGGGCGCCAGCATTCAGACCAGTGAGGATGAGGAAGTATGCAGCAGCGAATCTTTTTAACCGGACTTTCCGGCGCCGGCAAATCAACGGTCGGCCGGCTGGCGGCCCGGCTGTTGGGCTGGCGCTTTGTCGATACGGATTGGTTGGTTGCCGAGCGTATGGGCAAGCCAGTGAGCCAGATTTTGAGCGAGGCTAGCGAAGAGCGCTTTCGCCAGCTTGAGGCCGAAGCGCTCCAGCAGGCGGTAGAGCAGCAAGAGGTGGTGATAGCCACCGGCGGCGGCGCCGTCATCGATGATGCCAACCGCCGCCTGATGCGCGAAACAGGTCTGGTGGTGTACCTCCAGACAGCGGTTGAGATCGCCTGGCAGCGGCTCGTTGAACAGGTACGCCAGGATGGCGGCGCAGCGCAGCGCCCGCTGCTGGCGGGCAACGACGGGCAGGGCCGGCTAAGCGCGCTCTATCGGGCGCGCCAGCAGTGGTACGAGGAAGCGGCCCTCCAACTTTCCACCGATCAGGAGACGCCAGAGCATCTGGCGCTTCAGGTGATTGCCGGCGCTATCGCGTATGGCGCGCTCGCTGCTTCTGATGCACAGCCGGAAACGATCACGCTTGAGCTTGGACGGATCACCTCGCAAGCGCGCGTCGAATGGGGCGGACTATCCCGGCTGCCCCAGGCGCTCAGGTCCGCCGGACTGCTCCGGCGCGCCTTCATCATTACCGATAGCGATGTCGGCCCGCTCTATGCCGGGCCGATCCAGCAGGTGCTTGCCCAGGCAGACATCGACTCAGCCGTGTTCACCATCCCTGCCGGCGAATCCAGCAAATCATTTCACGCCCTGCAACAAATCATCGACTGGCTGGTCGGGCGGCGCGCCGAGCAGCAGGACGCCATCGTCGCGCTGGGCGGGGGCGTCGTTGGCGACCTGGCCGGCTTTATGGCCTCCTGCTATCATCGCGGCGTGCCGCTGGTGCAGGTGCCAACGACCCTGCTGGCCCAGGTCGATGCAGCTATTGGCGGCAAGACAGGCATCAATCACCCTCAGGGCAAGAATCTGATCGGCGCCTTCTATCAGCCCCGCTTGATCCTGGTGGACCCGGCCTGCTTACTTACCCTGCCTGAGCGAGTCTACCGCGAGGGCTGGGCTGAGATCATCAAATACGGCGTCATCCTCGACGCCCAGCTTTTCGAGCAAATGGAGAACGCCGATCCCATTCGACCCACTGATAAAGAACTGCTCACCTCGATCATTGCACGTTGCATCCGGCTGAAGATGCAGATGGTTCGCGGAGACGAGCGCGACCAGGGGCAGCGGGCCATCCTGAACTATGGGCACACCTTCGGCC
>CAZFWN010000147.1:0-13524 GCA_964522745.1 uncultured Ktedonobacterales bacterium | reverse complement strand
TTCTGGAAGTGGATGCGGAACTGCGTGTGCCCGTGCAGGTTGACGTAGGACAGCGCGCTCTGCGAGATGGCATCCATAATGCTCTGGTTTTGCGCCATCGGGATGGCCGTGAAGTTGCCGACGTTGCTGGCCCCAGCCGGCGCGCCGTAATCCGCCTGCTCCAGCGCGTCGTTGCCGTTGAAGCCGCCGATGGGGCAGATGTCCGCCGTGAGCGGGCCGAGATCGTTGGGGAAAAAGAAGGTGTCGTAGCGGTAGATGGTCAGTGTGACGCTGATGATAGTGGCGCCTGCCGGAATCTGGCTGGTGTCGAAGGAGACGATGCCCACCTCACCATGATTCAGGCTGCTCGATCCAACCTCAATATAGGGATTGGTGCTGTTGGGCTGGCCGTCTGAAGAGAATTGATAGACATAGCCATCCTCGGCGGCAATGGAGGTCAGTGTCAGGGTTTGAGTGGGCGGTGGCGAGGTGATGGTGTACGCCTGGCTTTGCACCGCGCCGCTGTGCCCGGCCTGGTCCGCGCCAAAATACTTCAGCGTTTCCGAGGCGGATACCTTGATCGGCCCGCTGTACTGCGGTGAGGAGGTGGTTGGCGTTGAGCCATCCGTTGTGTAGTAGATCGTGCCTGGCATGTTCAGGCTCAAGCTGACGCTCTGTGGGCCGCTGTAGGTTCCTCCTGGCGGGCTGGCCGTGACCTGAATGCTGGTGATCGTGTAGGTCTGCGTCAGAACGGCGCTGGAGTTGTGATTGGTGTCCACCCCAAAGTATTTGAGCGTGGTGGTCTGACTGATGGCGATGGGGCCGCTGTAGACCGGCGATGAGGTCGTGGGCGTCGATCCGTCGGTGGTGTCATAGATGGTCGTGTTGTTCTCGTTTGAGGAGAGTGTGACGCTGACCGACCCTCCATAGGTGTTGCCAACAGGCGAGGCGGTGATCACCGGGCCGGGGTTGCTGATGGTGTAGGTCTGCGTCTGGACGGCACTCTTGCGCCCGCTGGAGTCCTGGGCAAAGAACTTGAGCGTGGTGGTCTGCGAAAGCGTGATCGGCCCGCTGTACTGGGTTGAATTGGTGGTAGGGGTTGAGCCATCGGTGGTGTAGTAGATGGTGGCGTTCGATGGGTTGGCGGCGAGCGTCACCGTGACGGAGCCGTTATAGTTGCCGCCTGCTGGAGAGGCGCTCACGCTCGGCCCCATCGGGTGGTTCATGAAGAAGGTGTACATCGCCTGCGAGGCGTTTGGCCCCATCGGGTCCGTGAAGGAGCCGCTGCTGCTGCCGCCCGACCAGGCGTGACCCATGCCGCTCACCTTCCAGTATTCCTGGACCTCGTTGCCCTTGGTGTCATTCCAGATCTGCTCGGTATAGGAGCGACCACCGTTGGGCGCCTGCCCGTTGATAGTGCTGCTGGGGCTGTTGAAGCTGGCGTTATAGGTGTTGTTGGAGGCGAGGTGATCGGTCTGCATCCACTGCTGCACCACCTGATCGCCATTGAGCGGAGCGACCACAGCGTCGCTGGTGCCATGAAAGACGATGGTGGGCACGACGCGGGCGTTGCTGCCCATTGCGTTGAAGGCCGCCTGGCCTTGCTGGGTGGGATTCGGCCCGCCCTGGCTCAGCGATGTACTCCCGCTGCTCTGGTCGCTGGCCGCGCCATACTCCAGACCCGAAGCGACGCCAATGGCGGCGAAGATGTCGGGGTAGGTAGCGCCCATGACAACCGACATGGCGGCGCCGGCAGAGAGGCCGGTGACGTAGACATGGCTGGTGTCAATCGTCCATTGGGACGTGTTTTGCTCAACGGTCTGGACAATGCCGGCGATGATGGCCGGCTCGCCGCTGCCGCGCGATTGATCGGCAGTCTGGAACCAATTCCAGCACTCGCTGGAGTTGTTGGAACTGGTTTGCTGGGGATAGACGACGATAAATTGATTGGTGTCGGCCAGTGGGTTCATCTGGGTGCCGGCGGCAAAATCCGAGGGCGTCTGGGTGCAGCCATGCAGCATAACGATCAGCGGCACTGCCTTTCCAGTCTGATAGCCGGCGGGGGTGTAGACGAAATAGGGGCGGCTGCCGGCAGACCCACTATAGGTGAACTGCTGGAAGGTGCCGCTGGCGGCCCGCGCCAGCGGAGGGATGTGGAACAGCAACGACATGAGGATCAGCAAGACAAGCGTTAAGACAAGCAACAGTTTTGATCTGAGGCCATGTCTGAGCAGGGCGCTCTTGTGGACAACGACGAGGCGAGGAGACGACGGTGGTAGTGAAGAAGACACCATGTTTCACCCCCTGTGAGGGAAGCCACAGCCAGATCACCCCCATGTGATCCGGCAACCACGCGGATGTTGCTATAGCAAGGCGTTCATTGCCTGGAGGGATGTAAGGTGATGAAACATGAATCACTTGTCATATTTATAGCATAGAATCAGACAAAAATCAAGCCTGATTGGAGGATGTTGGGTAAATCAGTACCCCAGCAACTCCTGTAGCTCTTTCTCCGATTGTTTGCTCAGAGGGATCATCGTTTCTTGCTGGTCGTCGAGTTGGAGGGTGAAGCTGTTGCGGGTATATTGGATGACGGATCTGATGTGCTGGAGGTTGACGAGGTAGGCGCGGTGGGCTTTGAAGAAGCCGCGCCCGGCCAGGCGGGCTTCGAGTTCTTGCAGGGTGAGGTTGGTGGTGGCCTCTTCGCTGGCGGTGCGCAGGATGGTTTTGCCATCGCGGCTGGTGACATAGAGCAGATCGCCGGGGTCGTAGAGGACAATGCGGTCCTCTTTGCGGGCGGGTACTTTGTAGGGCGCGTGGCGTTCGGGCGCGGCAGGCTCGTGGTCCGCTGCTTTCTGGTAGGCGCTGATGATGCGGCCATCTTCTAACTCGATGACGCGGGTGCAGAATTTGCCAGCCCAGGCCAGGTCTTCTTCGGCGAGCAAGACGGCGGCGCCGTCACTCGCGGCCTGCGCGATCAGCCGGGCCATGAGCGCCTGGGTGTCCAGATCGGTGCGCAGGGTGGGCTGGTCGAGCAGCAAGAGCGCGGGCCGCGCCAGCAGGAGCCGGGCAAAGGCCAGCCGGCGCTGCGCGGGGGGCGAAAGTTTAGCAGCGCTCGTCTTCCCTTGATCGCTCAGCCCGACCAGGGCCAGCAGTTCAGCGGCGCGCTTGCTGGGCAGGCCGTGCAGCCGGCAATAGGTCTCCAGGTTGCTCAGCGCGGAGTGGCGCTCGTAGAGCAGGTCTTCCTCGAAGAGGACGCCGATGCGCCCGCGCACTGCCGGGGCGCGGTGGATGTCCTGACCATCGAGCAGGACGCTGCCGCCGCTGGGCAGCATGATGCCGGAGAGCAGCCGGATCAGCACGGTTTTGCCACTGCCCACCGGACCAACGACGGCGATAATCTCGCCTGCCGCGACCTCCAGCCGCTCCAGGGCCAGCACGGTGCGGCTCTCTATCGTTTTTTCAAGGCGAGTGATCTGTAGCATGCTGCTCTTTCTTTGTTCTACCGGGCGTTGCCCCCCCATTGTAGCATAGCGCCATTCACCTCTCATTTTGCTCCATTCGGCGGATTGGCCGGCCAGTGACCCCGCGTTTTGCGCCGCTTATCCCGTCTTTTGCTCCGTTCAGCCGATTTTTGTAGCGCGCCGCTGAGGGGGATGTTAGAGTTGAAGCGTAGACCACGACAGGCACGCGAACATCGCTAGCTAACCACCTGCGGATGCAGAGAAAGAGGGATACGTATGATGACAGCCATGCGGTCAACAACGAACCACCGTTTTGGGATCGACTACTATTCATGGAGCAGGCTCCTCTTTAGCATTGGGGGGCATGGCCCCAACGTGACCTATGTGGATGTTTCCGCTGAGACCGTTCGCGTGCGCGCGGGTTGGGTCTTCCAGGTAGATATTCCGCGCAGCGCGATTGTCCGCGCCTATCGCCGCTCGAATCTCTGGTGGAACGTGGGCGGCGCGCAGACCAATATGCGTGGCGCGTGGGGAGTCACCGGCTCCTATAGAAATATCGTCGCGCTTGAGCTTGATCCAAAAGCGGGCGGGCGCTTGTTTTCGTTTCTTCCGGTTTCTATTCGCCGCCTGCTTTTGAGTATGGAAGAACCGGATGGGTTCCTCGCGGCGATACAGGATAAAAAGCATTCTCTGGAGGCGTGAGTAACTATGAACACGACGGACCTGATGATTGAGGCGAACGACCTGCGGCGCAATTTTGGCGCAAAAGAAGCAGTGCAGGGCATTAGCTTTAGCGCCCGACACGGCGAGGTCTTTGGATTGCTTGGGCCAAACGGCGCGGGCAAGACGACGACTATTCGTATGCTGACCGGGCAGATTGATCCCAGCGGCGGCAGTGCCCGCGTCGCCGGCTATGATGTGGTCAAAGAGCGCGCCCACTTGAAAGAGCATATCGGCGTGGTCTTTGAGGAGCAGAACTTGTATGATCGGCTTTCGGCGCGGCTGAATCTGGAGTTTTCGTGTTGGCTGTATGGCGTGGAGAAGCAGCGCGTCGATGAGGTGCTGAGCCTGGTGGGCCTGCGTGATCGGGCCAAAGACCCCGTGCGCACCTTCTCCAATGGCATGAAGCAGCGCTTGATGATTGCGCGGGCGCTGCTGCACCGGCCCCAGGTATTGTTTCTGGATGAGCCGGGCCGGGGGCTGGACCCGATCTCTGCGCGCGATGTACATGAGACGGTGGCGCAGTTGGGCCGCGAGGGCACGACGATTCTGATTACAACGCACTATATGGAGGAGGCCGAGCAGCTCTGCCAGCGGGTGGCATTTATCGTCAATGGGCGATTGGTAGCGAACGATACGCCGCGCAACCTGAAGCTGGCGCATGGGCAGCGCTCGCTGGTGGTGACGCTGGAGCCGGGCCAGGATGGCAACACGCCGCTGAACGAGGTGTCGCTGAGCCTGGATGATCCTGCCGATCAGGCGAAGCTGGCCGAGTGGATGGCAGCCGGCAAGGTGCGGGCGGTGCATTCACGAGAGGCGACATTGGAAGAGGTCTTTATCGAAGTGGCCGGCGTGCGCCCGGCGTAGCGCCTTTAGCCGCGATTTTAATCGCCAGGCTTTGCGCCCGGCATAGTAAGAAGGAGAAGAGCGGATGCACCCAAGAATCATTCGCGCTATTGCGCGCAAAGACGCGCTGGACCTGCTGTTGAATAAGCAGACATTGTTTATGTTGTTGACGCCGATCTTCCTGGCAGTCTTCTTTGTGGCGATTTCGGCGCTGCTGGGCGGCAAGACGACGGATATGCTGGTCTATAACCCGGACGGCGCCGCTGGCAGTTCGGGGCTGGAACAGGTACTCAAGGGCGCGTTCTCGGACGGGCGTATTATCCATGCCAGTTCGGCAGAGGAAGTGGCAGCGGCGTTTGGCCCGGATGGAACGAAGAAGAGTTCGACCTATTCGCTGGGGCTGGTGATTCCGGCCAATTTTGAGGCAGAGGTGCGGGCGGGGCAGCACCCAGCGTTGCAACTGTATATCAATGGCGATGACATCAGCGACCAGCAGCGCCAGTTGATTGTCGGAGCGCTGACCAACTACAGCCGGGCGGTGGTCAGCCCGGCGCCGGTGACGCTGACAATGGCGACGATCAATCCGCCCAAGCCAGGCAATGTAGTGGCCGACTTAACCACGTCATTTTACGCAATAGCCGCGCTGGTCTCGTCCTTTATGGTGGGGACCGCCGTTGCGCCGGGGTTGCTGATTGAGGAGAAAGAGAAGAAGACGCTGCGCATGCTGATGGTCTCGCCGGCCTCCTGGACGGATGTGATTGCCGCGAAGCTGCTGGTGGCCTTCAGCTATCAGGTGATCCTGGCGGTGGTGGCGCTGGCAATCACCAAGGGCTTTGTCGGGCAGGTTCCACTGGTGCTACTCTTTGCGCTGCTGGGATCGTTTCTGAGCGTGGCGGTGGGCGCGCTGGCAGGCAGCATCTTCAAGACGCAGGGAGCAACCGGAGCATTTGCTGGGGTTGGGAGCTTTCTCTACCTGATCCCTGTCTTTTTTGTTGGCCCCGTTGGAGAAGTGCTGGTAGGCAGCGGCGCGACGCAGTTTGTGAAGGCGCTGCCCACGTATTGGCTGGCCGATGGGGTATCGAATGCGATCTTCAACCAGAGTACCCTCACCACGACGCTGCTGGATGCGGGCATCGTGCTTGGAAGTACGCTGGTGCTGTTCCTGCTCGCCGTCTGGGGGCTGCGCCGGCAGGCCAGCGTGGTCGGCACGATTTAGACTGGCAGCTTGGGTGGTTCGGTAGGATGTTTCTTGCCAGAGGCACCATTGGATGACGGTGGCGCCTCTGGCGCTGCTGTGTCCGGCGCAGGTGATTCTTTCGGCAGGTTGAGGCGGACCGGCGGCATGGAAACCGAGGGCGAGTCCGCCGGCAGTTCTGGCAGTTCGCCGTGCATGATGGCGTAGTGCAGCATGGTGGGCAGGTCTTCAATGGTTTCGCGGTGGCCGGCCAGCCACGAATTGACCTCGGCGCCGACCAGCAGGAGAAAAGCGAAATAATAGAAGAAGGAGAGCAGGAGGATGAGGAAGCCGGCTGTCTCGCCATAGTTGCCGGGATGCAGCAGCGCGCTGGCGATCCAGGGGAAGAGCAGTTCATAGACGATCAGCAGCAGAGCCGCCAGCGCCGCGCCCGGCCAACTATGGCGCAAGCCGACGTTTCGGCTGGGCACCAGCAGGTAGATCGCCAGCAGCCAGAGAAAGGCGGCGAGATAGGCGCCCAGAAAGCCAACGACCTGGGCGATTATCCCTGGCGTCTTCGCGTGGAACAGCGCCTGGGCGACCGCGCTGGTGAGAAAGGGCGGAATGGCGGCGGCCAGGAACATGACTGGCGCCAGGATCACGAAGAGCGCGGTCAGCCCCAGCGCGATGAGGTTCTGGCTGAGAATGCGGCGTGGCCGCTCGCGGTAGATGACGGTGAAGCACTCGTCCATCCTGACGATCAGCCGCGAGCCAAAGAGCAGCGCCGAGATCAGGCCCACCGCTAGCAGCGCGCCGGAGGATTGTTCCAGGTCGTGGGTGGCGCCGGCGATGAGGTTGCTGGAGATTTGCGGGGGAAAGGTGCGTGCCAACGCGGCGAGCAGGTTAGCCTCGGCGCTGGGGCTGAGTCCTTTGAGCAAAAAGCCAATCGTGCCGATCACGAGGACAAAGACCGGCACGGTTGCCAGCAGCAGGTAGTAGGCCAGCAGCCCGGCAAACTCGAACATCCAATCATTCAAGGCTTTGTAGCAGAAACGCATCGGCGTGGAGCGCCGGAGCGCTGCTCTATTGATACGCTGCCGCATAGGCTGTCCCCAGTTGTGGGTACACTAGATGTACAACCGAACGATGGATTCGGCGACGCAGCCAGGCTTGGCTTCGCCCTCGATCTCAACGGTGTTTTCGTAGATAAGCTGCACGATGCCCGGAGAGACTTCCTCGACGCTTTGCAGTTTGGCATGCAGCCGGACGCGCTTGCCCACGCGCACTGGTGCGGGGAAGCGCACGCGGTTGAGGCCGTAGTTGACGCCCATGCGCACGGGCAGTTCCATCTTGACGCCCTCGCCGTTTTGGCCCAGAAAGACGACCAGCGAGAGGGTGAAGAAGCCATGCGCGATGGTCCCGCCAAAGGGTGTCTGGGCGGCTCGTTCCGGGTCCACATGGATAAACTGGTGGTCGCCGGTGGCATCGGCAAAGGCGTTGACGCGCTCCTGGGTGACGTCGTACCAGGGGCCGACGTTGACTTCCTGGCCGATCAGCGCTTTGAGGTCGTCAAGGGTGCGAACGGCGGTACTCATCGGGTAGCTCTCCCTTTTTCTGCTTCACTATCCGGCGGTGGTGTTCCCCTGCCGGTAACGATGTTCTGGCTGCGTGTAGGTATTGTACCAAGTGCCTGGCCTCATCGGCAAGCCAGGGCGATGCCTTGCCGGTAGCGCCGGCGTCTCGCTCGCCCGTTCACTTGTAGCGCCGCCTTCCAGGCGGCTCGTCCAGTTGGCCTGTTGGGAGTGTTGGCCGAGAGATTGGGCGCTACAAGTGGGCGCGTCCCTGCTGAGGGCCAGCGGCGCAACAAGCCAGGTGGTACGGCGGGACGCCGCGCTACAGGCGAAGGGTCGCTATAGCTTGCTGGCATGTACTTGACAGGCTGACTCCCCACCATCTACAATCGAGCTATCAAAACAAGCAGATATGAGTCAATTGAACATGAGGGGGTCGGTATGTCAGATCGCGTGGGGCAGCAGCTTGGTAATTATAGATTGAGGCGGTTGCTGGGGCGCGGCGGGTTTGCCGAGGTCTATCTGGGAGAGCATCTGCGCCTGGGGACGCAGGCGGCCATCAAGGTGCTGCATACGCAACTGGCGAGCGATGAGGAATCGATCTTTCAGCAGGAGGCGCGCACGATTGCCCGGCTGGAGCATCCGCAGATCGTGCGCGTGCTGGACTTTGATGTGCAGGAGGGCACGCCCTTCCTGGTGATGAGTTACGCGCCGGGCGGCACGCTGCGCACGCGCCACGCCAGGGGCAGCCAGCTTACGCTGGAGATGATCCTGCCCTACGTGAAGCAGGTGGCCGAGGCGCTGCACTACGCGCACGAAGAGAAGCTGGTGCATCGAGACATCAAGCCGGAGAATATGCTGCTGGGCCGGCGCGGCGAGGTCTTGCTCTCGGACTTTGGCATTGCGACGGTGGCGCAAAGCTCGCGCTACCAGGGGACGCAGGAGGTGGCCGGCACAGTGGCCTACATGGCGCCGGAGCAGGTGCAGGGCAAGCCACGCCCGGCCAGCGATCAATACGCGCTGGGCGTGGTGGTCTATGAATGGCTGACGGGTACGCGGCCCTTTCATGGCTCGTTTACCGAGATCGCCACGCAGCATGTGCTGACCTCGCCGCCGCCGCTGCGCGAGAAGCTGTCCACCATCTCACCATCGGTGGAACAGGCCGTGCTGATCGCGCTGGCGAAAGATCCGAAAGAACGCTTTGCGACGGTGCCGGCCTTTGCCAAGGCGCTGGAGCAGGCCGCGCTGCTTGACCAGCCCACGCAGATGATTCGGCCCTCCGTGCCGCTCGTTCCGCCCGCGCCGGCGCCAACCATCATTGTGCCGCCAGAGCGCCCGCCGGCCAGAGCGCCCTTGCCGCCGAAAGCAGAGGCCGCGCAGCCGGTAGCGCCCAGGCATCTGGCAGGAACGAGGCTCATCACCTATCGCGGGCATACTGCTGAAGTGCAAGCGATTGCCTGGTCGCCGGATGGACAACGAATCGCCTCGGCCAGCGCAGATAAGACAGTACAGGTCTGGCAGGCTGCGACTGGCGATCACCTCTTCAGCTTTAAGGGCCATACCGACTGTGTCTGGGCGGTGGCATGGTCGCCAGATGGCAAGCAGATTGCGTCAGGAGGCGATGACGCTGGTGAGGGTGTGCTGGTCTGGAATGCAGCCACTGGTGGGAATGTTCGCTTTTGTCGTGGTCCCTGGTCTGTACGTACCCTCGCGTGGTCGCCAAGGGGAGCGCATATCGCCTCTGGCGATACAGGTGGGGTAGTTGATGTCTGGGATACAACAAGTATGCGTCATATTCAGACCTATCAGGGTCAGAAACCCTGGTTTGCAAGTAAATCTATCTCTGCCGTGAGGTGGTCTCCAGATGGGCAGCAGATCATCTCTGGCTCTCAAGATAAGACCGTACACAGGTGGAATGCTGCTACCGGGAACAAATTGGCGGTGTATCAGCACGATGGCGCGGTCTGGGCGGTGGGGTGGTCGCCGAGTGGGAAACGTATCCTCTTTGCGGATGAGAGCGGAGCAGTACAGATTTGGAGGGTTGAGACGGGGGAGAGGCTCTTGCGCTATCCTGGGCACGCTGGCGCAGTGTATGCAGCGGCCTGGTCGCCCACTGGCACCTATATTGCCTCTGGGGGTGAGGATGGCACCGTCCAGGTGTGGGATACAACAATAGGAGATGTGCTGCTTGTCTATCGCCGCCACAAAGCCCCGGTGACCGCCCTGGCGTGGTCGCCCGATGGCTCGCGTATCGCTTCGGCCAGCGAAGATAAAACGGTGCAGGTCTGGCAGGCGCCGCAGGACTGAGAGCAGCAAGAGGAATGAGGTAGAATGAAGGCAGAGCAGCTTCTTCAGAAGGCGCTGCGGTTTGAGACGACGCAGAGCGGCCTGGAACCGGCAACGGATTGGGAGTCAATCATCGAGATTTGTTACCTGGCGGCCCATCATTTTCTGATTGCCGGGGTAGATTGGCGCAGCGGCACCCATCCCAGCACACACGCGCACAACGCGAATCCCAAGCTCCTGCGTGACCTCAGCGCGCCCTCTGAGGTGCAGAAAGCCTGGAGTGATTTCGATGTGCTGCGCTCTGGTAATGTTTACGGTGGACGTACCAATGGGGTAGGAAGCTCGCAGGCGCGGCTGTGTCTCAAGATTATCAAGGAATGGGCTGAAGCGGCTCATCCATAGGGAACCTGGCATGAAAGCGAAGCTGGCCCCACTCTATTTGCAGGAATATCCACGCCTTATCCGGCAGATCAACCTATTGGTATCGCTTGCGCCGGGCGACCCCAATCTGGCGCTGCTGGCGCTCTTCGGTTCGGCGGCGCGCCTGACGCCTGGCCCATCGAGCGATGCTGATCTCCTCATCTTGCTGCACGATGAACGCCGTTTCCATGATCTGACGCAGACGGGAGCAGGGATCGATTTACTGCATATGGCCCAGGAAGCGCCCAGGGGTGAGTGGTGTGCCTGGCCCTTGAGTGGAGCCACTGGCAATGCTCAGGCGAGCGATCTGGATGAGGATTTTGTCTCGATTGTGGGCCAGGATGGGGTGCTGCTCTATCAGCAGGCGGGGGTGGCGCTGCCACCGGCGCTGGCGGGGCTGACGCCCTACGCGGTCTGGCTGGAGCGGGTGGAGCAACTGCTGGTTCGTGCCCGGCGCGTGGTGGAGGCGCAGGCCGCCAAGGCGGCAAGCTAGCACGCCGGCGATTGATGAACGATGATCCCTCAAGAGGCGGTGCGCTATGAATGTTCGCAAAAACATCTGGCGAACAAGGTTTCTCGCTGGGCAGCAGAGGAACTCTCGCCAGTACGGTCAGCTAGCGCGCTTTGCGCTGGCCTGCTGCTGTGTGCTGGTCATCCTGAGCGGCTGCGCCTCGCTCTTTTCCAACGCGCAGCCCACGCCGAGAGCCTCAACCGCCAGGGCCGCGCTCGTGGCGACGGCGACGTCCACGCTGACGACGGAGAGCGACATCGCCCAGGCGCTGGTGCAGAAGATGAGCCTGGACGAGAAGCTGGGGCAGATGGTGATCGTCGAGTTTTACGGCTCGACGCTGAACGGCGATCTGACCCAGATGATTACCGGAAGCCATATCGGCGGGGTGCTGATCGAAAACAAGAACGGCAACGCCCAGACCCGCAGCCAGCTTCTCGCATTGAACCAGGCCATGCAGGGGCAGGCGAGCATCCCTCTGTTTATCTCTACCGATTTTGAGGGCGGCCCGGTCAACGAACTGCGCCAGATCACCGGGGAGCGGCCCTCGGAAACGGCCATCGGGCAGACGGGCGATCCGCAGGTGGCCTACAATGCCGGCCTGAACGCGGCGCATGACCTGAGCGCGCTTGGCCTGAATGTCAACTTCATGCCGATTGTGGACGTGCTGACCAATGCCAACAACCCTGGGCTGGTGATGCGCACCTTTGGCTCCGACCCCACGCTGGTGACGAACATGGGCCGCGCCTACTTGCAGGGCTTGACGGCGGGCGGCATCATCGGCAGCCTCAAACACTTTCCGGGTCTGGGCAGCGCGACGGTTGATCCGCACAAGTCGCTGCCCTACGTGGATCGCAGCCTCGCCACGCTCGACGCCGTTGATCTGGTGCCCTATCGCACGCTGATCGGCGAGGGGCTGGTGCCGATGGTGATGGTAACGCACATCCTCAACCCGCAGCTTGACCCCAAGCTGCCCACCTCGCTCTCGCCCAATGTGGTCACGAACTTGCTGCGCAATCAACTGCACTTTCAGGGCGTCATCATCAGCGACACGCTCTGGATGGGCGGCGTTAGCAATACCTATGATCTGGCGCAGGCAGCGGTGCTGGCCGTGCAGGCAGGAACGAATCTGCTGCTGGGGCCGCGCGGCTTGAGCGAGACGCAGGCGATGCTGGCAGGATTGAAGCAGGCCGTTTTGAGCGGGCAGATTCCAATGGAGCAGATTGATAGCTCGGTGCAGCGTTTGCTGGAGATGAAGCTGCATTATTCGGTACTGACGCGGGAGAAGGCGTTGCAGCTTCTTGAGGGGAATCTTGCCGTTGGCTAGAAGATATATAATCGCTAAGGGTGATTTGTAATCTAGTAGATATGTGCTATACTAGGGCAGGTGAGTATGAGTAGTGCGACAAATGTAGCGCTATCATTGAACTCTCTTGTCGAGTAGCGCTGGCGACCATCGCCAGCAGGAGGCACATCATGTCACATGCAGCAGGGCAGGCAACCAAAGGCGGAAACGAGGCCGCTGCGCAGGCGGTGCTAGATCAGTTGGACCATTTGACGCTGGGCGAGGCGATCAGGCATGACCGCATGGCGCTCTTCCCGGTTTTCCCCAGGCCGGGCGCAAGCGCGCCGGCTGGGCGGGCGTTAAGTTATCGCACGCTGGAGCAGGCGATTGCCGATGGCAGCGTCCGCGTCACCGAGCGCCCCAGTGCCTCGGTGCCGGAACTGCTTGTCCAGAATACCGGCCCGACGCTGGTGCTGATCCTGGATGGAGAGGAGATTATCGGTGGCTTGCAGAATCGGGTGGTGAACACGACATTTCTGGTAGGCGCGAAGACAGAGGTGGTGCTGCCAGTCACCTGTGTGGAGCGCGGGCGCTGGCAGCGGACCTCGGCGGCCTTTCGCTCTGGCGAGTCCACCTATTATCATCTGCGCCGGTCCAAGCATCAGCAGGTGACTGCCAGCCTGCGCCTGAGTGGCAAGCCGGTTGCCAATCAGCAGGAGGTGTGGGCCGAGGTGGCCGAGCGCGAGACCTCTACCGGCAGCCGCTCGCTGACGGGCGCGATGCACGAAATCTATCGCACGCGCGCTCCCGACCTTGGGGAGTATGAGGCGGCATTCTCCTATGCTGTAGGGGCGATTGGGCTGCTGGTGGCGCTCAATGGGCAGGTGGCGGGCGGCGATGTGTTTGACCAGGCCGGGCCGGCCCAGGCGCTCTGGCCCAAGCTGGTGCGCAGCTACGCGCTGGATGCGCTGGAAGGCGAGCCAGGGCGGGTGGTGAGCCGCGAGGATGCACTGGAACTGCTGGGACGCCTGCGGCGCGCCCGCGCTGAGGTCTACCCGTCGCTGGCGCTGGGCGAGGAAGTGCGCCTGGAGGGTGAGCGCGCCGTTGGCAGCGGGCTGGTCTATCAGGGCACGCCGGTGCATATCAGCCTGTTCCGCACCGACGGCGGCGAGCGTGCCACCGTGCAGACACGCCTCTCAAGCACCCGCATACGCCGCCGTCTCCAGACCGGCACATCCGCCGGAGAAGAGTAAGCGAAGCCTGGCGATTAA
>CAZFWN010000146.1:0-13693 GCA_964522745.1 uncultured Ktedonobacterales bacterium | reverse complement strand
GTCGAGCGGTTCCTCTCGGAAGTCGCTCAGGCGGGCGGCGCTGAGTCGCTCACCGATGCGCTCGCGTGCTGGACCGCATGTCTGTGGAAACCAGCCGCTGCTTAAAGCCTGCCGACCGCACCAGCCTACTACGTGGATGGACACCGGAAGCCCGTCTTCAGCGATGCTCTGCTGCCCCGTGGCATGACTGGGCACACCAGCAAAGTTCTGGGCTGTCGCGCAATCGTGCTGGTGCATCAGACCAGGGTCATCCACTCCTGGCAACCATCCATCGCGGCGACCTGCACCTCACCCTTGGTACTTCAAGCCTCTTGACGCGATATGAAACGGCCACGGGCGAGGTGTCGCTTCGGCGGCTGGTCATTGATCGGGAAGGGATGGCGGCGGAGTTCCTGGAGAAGCTGGCCGCTGAAGGCCGTTGGGTCGTCACCATCCTGCGCACCGAGCAGTATCATGGACTGGGGTCGTTTAGCGACGTAGGGCCGTTTCTTCCCCTGGCACGAGACCGGGCTGGGCAGATCACCCGCGAAGTGGCTCCGGCTCGTTTCCAGCTTGCCCTGCCCGAGCAGCCAGGACACTTCCTCGCCCTCACCGTTGCCCTCATCCGCGATTGGCGCGCTCAGATGCCTGTTTCTCCCGCCGAAGAGGACCGCCCCACCTATCGCTATCCTCCCAAGGATGCGCACGGGCGAGCGTGGTGAATGGAGGGCTGGGAACCTACGCCCACCCCCAGCACGCCCACGGAGCCCAAACTCATCCCGATTGTCACGACGGCAAGAGACGCCGATCCGGTGGAACTGGTCCAGCTCTATCGCCAGCGCTGGCCCGTGCAAGAAAATATCTTGAAAGACTGGCTGCTTTCTCTGGGTCTGGATACGAATCATGGGTTTGCCAAGACACCCATCGAGCACTCGGAAGTCGCCAAGCGCCGGGAAGCCCTCGAGTGCCACCTGGCGAACATCCTACGCTGGGCACCCAAGGCCCACGAGCGCGCACAGCGTGCTGCCAAGCTGGCCGAGCGCCTCCAGCAGGAGACCAAAGCCCACGGAGACGCCCTCTACCGACGCATCAATGGCTACATCTGTGAACATGATCGGGGTGATGAGCGGGAGTGGCGGCTTCAGCACAAACCAATCGTCAAGGCGATGCAAGCCGAAGCCGATGCCGACCTGGCCGAGCGCTGGAGGCACTATGAGCGGGTGCGGGACCGGCAGGAGCAGGAAGCGACCAAGTACACGCGCTACTGCCTGGAACAGTGCGACCTCTTGGGTGCTCTGGCGGCACTGGAAGCGAAGGAACGCGCGATGTACGAGTTGAAGGATGAGAAAGACCAGTGCATGACCGTGCTGAAGCTGGCATTAGCCAATCTGGGGATGTGGGTTAGGGGACAGTATTTTCCAGCGACGTATGCCCATGCAACGTGGCACCGACTGGCGCCGTTCTTCCGACTCCCCAGTCGCGTGACTGAAGGGAAGCAGACGGTCTAGGTCGAGTTGCGCCCGTTCAATGATCGCCAGCTCAACCGCGATCTCAGCATAGTCTGCGAACGGGTGACAGCAGCTCAACTCAGCTTACCCAACGGGCGACGATTGTGCTTGACCATCGCAGGAACAGGATGTCTCAGTTCAGATGGTCAACGATGCCAACTGGCATGAATCCATGAGACCCGTCTGCATGCTCGTATCGCTGATGCCCGCAAAGATGGGTTGCACCAGCTGACCATTCGACTGATTCGTGAGAACCAAGCGATTTGTGTTGAGAGCCTGGCAGTCAAGCACATGGTGCAGCATCCCACGCTGGCGAAGGCGATCGCTGATGCCGGCTGGGGAGAACTGGTCCGCCAACTGGAGTATAAAGCCCGCTGGTATGGCCGGAACCTGAGTAGCGATGCTCAGGAATCCCAGCCCGTTTACGGGCTTGGGAGGATGTCAACGTAGCGCCTTCTCCGCTTCGGGGTCGGTGTTCTCAGCCGCTAGAATGGGAGCGAAGATAGGATATAAGATCTGGGGGACGAAGGCGTTGCCCAAGGCTCTGAGTCGGGAGGCGCGGTTGGGGATGCGCTCGGTGATGGTGCGCGACGGCTCCCAGATGTGCTGGGCATCACCGGGGCCAGCAGGCCATCTCAACGAGTCCAGCCCATCGGCAACCCCATCAAGCACTCTCCCCAATCGGGATTCAGCTTCCCTCCCAGCACTTCCGGTACCTGCGAGCTGGGTCCATTCCCCTATCGCTCGAGGCCCGTACGACAGTCCCGCACAGCTGGCGTCGATTCGCATGGCTGCTCGCGCGGAACGTCCTATTCGCCGCCCGCGACGTGAGCAGAACCCTGACCAGGCATCCAGGCACCTAAGTGCTTGACAGAAGACAGCGCTTCTGCTACCTGTAGAGCAGACTTCTATCGTTTTTCTTGCAGCGTTCTTTGGTGAGAAATGATGTTGAAACTCTTGCTCGTTGAAGATCACGAAAAGCTGCGCTCCGCGCTGGGCGCCGGGCTGGAAGATACCGGAGCAGTGCGGGTTGTTGGCGCTTGTGGCAGCGGCGAAGAAGCTCTGACGTGCTGCCTGGCCGAGCCGCCAGAGGTGATCTTGATGGATGTGCAGCTCGCAGGCGAAATGAACGGCATCGAGGCCGCCATCGCCATCCGGCGCGAGTTTCCGCGCCTGCCCATCATCTTCTACTCCATTCAAGACAACAATGACTACTACCGCGCTTTCCGCCGCTCCGGCATCCTGAGCCACTACGCCTATGTACGCAAATCTAACTACCTGCTGCCCCAGATGATTGTGCCCTTGCTGCGCGATGCCGTTGCCGGGCGCAGCTTCATCGACCCAGAAATTGAATCGCGTGTTCAGGAGGTGCGCGAGATCGACGAAGCATCGCCTATGGCCCTGCTGGAACCGAATGAGCAGGTAGTGTCTCGCCTCCTGGCGCAAGGCATGAGCAACGAACAGATTGCGGCGCGCCTGGGGTTTCGGGATAAGCGCACCATCAGCCGCACCAACGGGCAGATCTACACCGCCTGGGGTCTCAATGACAATACCACCGATGAAAAGGTCGCTCGGACACGCGCCATCATCATTATCCGCGAGGGCCGGCTGCTCAAGTGGGATGAACATGGCACGCCCCACAGCCTGGACAGGCAGGGCCGCTGGGTGCCCTATGCACCAGGGAAAGGCTAACGCCATGCCAGAAGCCTATCCGCTCGATTGGGCGATTCGGGCCATCTCGCTCTTCAACACCATGATCCTGCTCTGGCTGGGCATCACTGTCCTGCTCAACGCCGAGCGCCGCCGCTGGGGCACCTGGGTGGCCACGAGCGGGCTGCTGCTGGGCGCGGCCTTTTTCGCCCTTCACTCCGCTGTCCTGGAAGACCTCTTTGAGCGCTTTCAGAGTCAGATCGCCTTCTGGTGGCGACTGATCTGGCTGCCGTTTCTCTTCTCACCCTATCTCTGGTATCTGGTGATGGTCTGGTATACGGGCATGTTACACGCCAGACGCCAGCGCATCTGGCTGGCGCTGGTCAGCTTTCTTGGGCTGCTGGCACTGCTGTTCGCGCGCAATCTGCCAGCGTATGACGACCTGCTGCACCACAGTCAGGAAGGCATCTTCTCGCTGGGCGGCATTCCCATCGTGCTGCTGCTGTATCCGGCGTATGGCGTCCTCTGCCTGACACGTTCGCTGGTTGTTCTCTCCCACCCAGGCAGTTCAGATCGCTTCATGGGCGACCTCGCCCGGCGGCGCGCTCGCCCCTGGCTGATCGGGACATCCTGCGCACTGCTCGCTGTGACGCTTTGCGCCGGCGGCATCATTCTTGGAGTGTTGCATGCCTTCCAAACAGGCCAGGTGGCCTTTGACACGCCCTCAACACGCACCGTCTTGATGGCCCTTGACGCGCTGATTTCCGGCCTGATTGCGCTCGCAGTGGTGCTGCTGGGCCAGGGCGTCGTCGCCTATGAAATTTTTACCGGCAAAGTCCTGCCGCGCGGCGGGCTAGCTCGCCACTGGCGCAGAAGCCTGATTCTAGCCGGCGGCTATAGCGCAGTGGTCGCCGGGTGCCTGGAACTGCCGGTTGATCCTATCTATCCATTGGTCCTGGCGACAATCGTGATGACAGCATTCTACGCCCTGCTCGGCTGGCGTCTCTACCTGGAACATGAACAAGGGATCAACCGTCTGCGCCCGTTCGTTGCCAGCCAGCGTATCTACGAGCAATTGCTGACGCCGGCTGCCACGCCCGAAGCAGACATTGCCACCCCCTTTCGGGCGCTCTGCGAGAACGTGCTGGGTGCGCGGGTGGCGCATCTGGCCGCGCTAGGTCCGCTGGCCCCGCTGGCCGGCCCGGCGCTTTCCTATCCGAATAGAGCAGCCACTTCGATGCCGGCGCTGGCCGGGCTGGCTGCCCACTTTCAATCCCCTGGGGAGATTTGTAGCCCCCTGGAGCCAGAAGTCTACGCCGGCGCGGTGTGGGCCGTACCTCTCTGGAGCGAGCGCGGGTTGATCGGGGTACTCTTGCTCGGCGAGAAATGCGATGGCAGCCTCTATACGCAAGAAGAGATGGAACTGGCCCGCGCTTCAGGCGAGCGGCTGATCGATACCCAGGCCAGCACCGAGATGGCCCGGCGCTTGATGGCCTTGCAGCGCGAGCGCCTGGCCGAAAGCCAGGTGATCGACCAGCGCACCAGACGGGTACTGCATGATGAGGTGCTGGCGCATCTGCACACCGCCATGCTCAAACTGAGCAGTTCACACAGCGATCAGGCAGAAATCAACGCTGAGGTGGTGGTGCTGCTTGGTGAAATGCACCATCAGATTGCCAACCTCTTGCACGCCATCCCTCCTACAACCACACGCGAGGTGACGCGCCTGGGACTGCTTGGCGCGCTGCATCAGGTTCTCGATTACGAGCTAAAGACCGCCTTCGAGAGCGTTACCTGGCAGGTTGAACCAGAGGCCGCCCAAGCCGCACAACACCTCTCGCCACTCGCCGCCGAAGTGATCTTTTCCGCCGCCCGCGAGGCCATCAGGAACGCCGCCCGCTATGGGCGCAATGGCGACGCCAGGCGCCCCCTCCACCTGACCCTCTCACTTGCCTGGCAGCAAGGGCTGCGAGTTGTTGTTGAAGATGATGGGGTCGGATTAGGCACGACTCATACGCCAACCAAAGGCAGCGGACACGGTTTAGCCTTGCACAGCACGATGATGACCGTCATTGGTGGCACCCTGACGGCTGAAAGCACTGCTGAAGGCTCCCGCATCACTCTGGCGCTGCCTGAGGAACTGGTGCCTTCTACCACCTGGCAGCTTTCTCACGAGGCACCGGAGCCTGCCACCAGCGAAGCGAAACAGCCTTCCGGTTGGCATACTTCTTGAGAGAGACCTTCATCAGGAGTCGTTTCACCCAAGACAGAAGAGGTTCTCATGGCTGAGCGCATTGGGGAGCAGCATGGCAGTTATCGGCTCCTGCGGCTCCTGGGTGAGGGCGGCTTTGCTCAGGTCTACCTCGCAGAACATAGGTTTCTCCATACCTGGGCGGCCATCAAGGTGTTGCAGACGCGCCTGATCCAGCTAGATGAACTGCAAGCGTTTCTCACAGAAGCGCAACTGGTCGCTCGCCTGTCGCATCCGCATATCGTGCGCATCCTCGATTTTGGCATCGCAGAGGGCATTCCGTTTCTGGTGATGGAGTATGCCCCCAATGGCACCCTGCGCCGGCGGCATCCAAGGGGAACGCAGCTTTCGCCGGCAACAATGCTTCCCTCTATGCAACAGGTGGCTGAAGCACTCCAGTATGCGCATGATCGCGGGGTAATTCACCGCGACATCAAGCCGGAAAACATGCTGCTCGATGCTCAGAACCAGGTGGTACTCGCGGACTTTGGCATCGCCACTCTTGCAGCGAGTTCGCAGGCGTTCCGTGAGCAGGTGCTGGTAGGAACAGCAGCCTATATGGCTCCAGAACAGTTCCAAGGCCATCCGCTCCCGGCCAGCGACCAATATGCGTTGGGGGTGGTTGCCTATGAGTGGCTGGCAGGAACCTGGCCCTTTCAAGGGTCGTTCGTAGAACTCTCCGGCCAGCACCTCTCTGCCCTTCCTCCACCGCTGCATGAGCGTGTGTCTGGCATCTCGCCTGCACTGGAGCAGGTGGTATTGAGGGCACTGGCAAAAGCTCCCGCCGAGCGCTTTGCTTCAGTGCAGGAGTTTGCGCGTGCCTTTGAGCAGGCGTGCCACTCTACACCACCGCTGCATTCTTCCCCTGCTCCTGCCACGACTCCAGAGAGGCGCAGAGCCGCCTCTCCCTTGCCCCCAACGGAGTGCATCCCCACATCGCGGTTACCAGGGAGATTCCGTAGCGCTCCCACACAGCGCGCTCCGTCATCTGGGGCTGCTTCATCCTCGCCTCTGCTCACCCCGGCCCCCTCTGACGAGCAGAGAGGCTCCCCGCCTGCTGTACCTGAGATGCTGAGCCTTCCGCCTGTCGTGCAGAAGCGGCGCCTCTCCCGGCGCGCATTGTTGATCGGCGCAGTCGCTGGAGTGGCTGCGTGCGGTGTGGCAACCTGCGAGGGCCTGGCGGTGCTGCGCAGAATCCTGTCCTTGCACTCGCAAGCCGCAGCAGCCTTCTATACCTATACGGGCCATACTGATGATGTAACTGCTGTGGCTTGGTCACCCGATGGGAGGCACCTTGCCTCAGCGAGCGAAGATAAGACGGTCCAGGTCTGGGATGCGCTGACAGGGGCACACTCGTTGATCTATCGAGGTCATACAGCAGCCGTACATGCGGTGGCCTGGTCGCCCACTGGACAATTCATTGCCTCGGCAAGCAGTGATGCCACCGTGCAGGTGTGGGACGCCGCGACTGGGCACCAGCGCCTGGTGTATCGAGGCCATCGCGCGAGTGTGCGAGCGGTGGCCTGGTCGCCCGCTGGACATCTCATTGCCTCGGCTGGCGGGGTAGGCGATGCCACCGTACAGGTGTGGAGTGTGGAGAATCAGGGCAAAACTGCCCAGGTGTATGCCTTCTATCTCTTCGCGCAATACGCGCTCTCCTGGATGCCCACCGGGGCGTTTTTTGTTTCCGGCGGTGCGGGCAACATCGCGGTGATCTTTGATAGTGCCGGTAGACCGATCGGTAGGCTGGATGCAGGGCATCACCTTGCCACCCTCTTAACCGTCGCCTGGGCACCAGATGGCACACGCATTGCTAGTGGGGGCACTTCCCGTCAGGTGGCGGTGTGGAAGGGCGCCACGAGCCAGCCTGGCTTTCGCTTCACCGGCCATACCAGCTTTATTACCGGCGTCGCCTGGGCGCCGGATGGGAGGCATATTGCCTCCTCGAGCGACGATAGCACTGTCCAGGTCTGGACTCCCGCAAGCAGCGGCACAAATTCTTCCTCACGCTATATCTATCCCGGCCATACCCAGGCTGTCAATGCGGTGACGTGGTCGCCCGATGGGCAATATCTTGCCTCTGGGAGTGATGATACCACCGTGCAGGTGTGGCGCCCACCGTTACCTGGCAGGTGATAATCTGTTGGAGGGGTTCATAAAAAGAGCTTGCTACTATGTCTGATATATCATCACAACTCACAGCGCTCTCCGAGCGTTTTGCCCATCCGTCGGTGCGCGTCATGGCCCGCGAACTGGCGCAGCTCGCCCACGATCTGAAACAAGGCGCGCGCACCTGGCCTTCGTTGCTTCAGCTTCGCGCTCAGCAAGGCGGCGCGCTGCCCGGACTGGAAGCGATAGAGGCTGCACTAAGCCAGCAGAGACAGCATGGACCAGCAGCAACAGACTACAGCGATTGGCAAGGCTTTGCTCAGACCATCTGGGCAGCGTTCGCTTTTTCTTCCAGCGAACCACCGCCGCCAGATGTACCCCATCCCGCGGCGGTGATTGCGCTCCGATTGATCTGGGGTGCCGAGCGCTTCGCCGAACTGCCAACCGTCGTACTGAAGCCGCCCCCAGCGAGGTTTCTGGATAACCTGTGCCGCCTGCCCGCGCCGGCTCGGCACGCTGATGCAGCGGCGTTAGATCAGGCAGTCGCCGCGTGGGTAGCGCAGATGCAGCCAGATTCCAGCCAGGGAAAGCCATCACCAGAGGCAGCAGCGAATGTGCGCGGCTTTGTGCATATCGTAGCCGCCTGCCGAGCCGTAGGGCAGATGCGCCCTGCACTGGAATTGGAAGATATGGCTGCCAGCTATCTCGCCTGGGCGCGCTTGCTGCGCGCCGACCTTCAGCGCCTCACCGCTGTCTCAAGCGGCTGGTGGTCTCCTACAGACCGTCAACGCTGAGAGAGGCATAGAGTTCCTGCCAGGGATACGGCCCTGGGCAAAACCAGCGATCAATCGGCGCAATGCTGGCGTGCGTGGTAATGCCACCGGCTTTATCGGCTGGCCGTTTGGGGGTCTGATAGGTCTCGCACAGCCACCGCACCAGCGCAAAGCTCGCCAGTTGTTGGGCTGCTGTCAGCGTTTCGCGGTTATCTGGCGATGGCTTGCAGTGTTCGATGCTCACTGTCAAAAGGTTGGCATTGATCTCTTCCGGCCAATAGTCGGCGTGGCCGGGCTGGTAGCCGCCGTTGCCCCAGGCGGCATTGGCAATCAAGCACATCTGAACCACCATGCCATCACGCCCGATCACAAAGTGCGTGCCTGCCTCGCGCGAGGAGGTCTGGAAGAGAAGCGCCTGCTCTTGCGCCGTACCGGGACTGGCCGTGCCATGTATCACAATAAACCTGAACTGCTGACCACACCGGCCTGGCTGCCCTTGTGGGTAGCCCCACTTATCATGTGGTATCCACAGCGCTTGAGGATATTCTGCTCCCATCGTCCATTCCCTACGACCAGCATGATGGCATCCCGGCCCTGGATTGATTACGCCCTTCTGGCAGTATATCATCTCCCTCCCCTGGTCAAAGGTCTAGGGGCCGCGCTCGACAAAGGGGGGATGTGACAGCGATGCTGGCTGTCATATGCTTTCTACAGACGCTCCTGCCACAGAGGACACATCATCTGATCGCGTGTGCCCAGATAACGGTGGCAGGAGATAGTTACTTGCAAGAGGAGATATTTCACAATGGCAGAAACAACGCAGCAGCCATCAACGCTGAGTGCTTTTTCAGATCAACTGGCGAATGTCGTCGAGCGCGCGGCGCGCTCTATCGTCACCGTGTCTGCCCGGCCACGCATGCCGGCGACGGGCATTCTCTGGCGCGCAGAACAGGAAACCATTGTCCTGACCGCCGACCATGTCGTTGAGCGCGAAGATGATATTACCATCACCCTGCCAGATAAGCGCGAAGTGAAGGCACAACTGATCGGGCGCGACCCCAGCACCGATCTGGTGGCCCTCCGGCTCAGCGGCGTGGACCTGGGAACCGAGAACGTGCCTGCCGAGACCGCAGAAGACCTGAAAGTCGGGCATCTAGTGCTGGCAATTGGCCGGCCCTCATCCGACGGTCCGCGCGCCTCGTTTGGCGTCGTCAGCGCCATCGATGGCCCCCGGCGCTCCTGGCAGGGCGGCGAAATTGAACGTATTATTTACCCTGATGTGACCCTCTACCCTGGCTTTTCCGGCGGCCCGCTGGTCGATCTGCAAGGTCGAGTGGTTGGCATGAACACCTCGCAGTTGACCCGCCAGAACAGCAGCGCCGTCTCCGTTGTCACGCTGCGCCGGGTGGCAAACACCCTGCTGACGCATGGCCGGGTCCGGCGCGGCTACCTCGGCGTTGGCACCCAGCAGGTGCCGCTGTCGGCAGCGCTCGCACAGAAGGCGCAGGTGAGCCAGGAGATCGCGCTGCTAGTGGTCACCATTGAGGCAAACAGCCCGGCGGAGCAGGGCGGTCTGCTGATCGGCGATCTGCTCATCTCGCTGGGCGGCCAGCCGGTGACGGATGGCGAGACCCTACGCTCGCAGTTGGGGTCTGATAAATTGGGCCAGACCATCTCGGTCAAAGTCTTGCGTGGTGGCGAGCCGCACGAGTTGAACGTCACCATTGCCGAACGTTCCTAAATGACAAACGAAGCACTGGCTATGTCAGGGTTTGGAGAAATGAGGCTTGTGCTATGACAGCGCTCTCTCTTGTTGATACTTTTTCAGATGAATTTGCCGCGCTGGCAGGGCAGGTACGCGGGCGGGTCGTTGAAGTACATGCCGGAGACCGGGGCATCGGATCGGGCACGATCTGGCAGGTTGGCCCAGCCGATGCCAATGGCGAATCCGAGGCAATTATCATCACCAACGCGCATGTGGTGCGCGCCACGCGCGGCGGCACGCTGACCGTGCGGCTGGCCGACACGCGCCAGTTGCCAGCGACGGTGGTGGCTATCGACCCGGCACGCGACCTGGCCTCGCTGCGCGTGCGCGCCGGGGGACTAACTCCGCTGGAGATTGGCGACTCGCAAGCTTTGCGCGTAGGCGAACTGGTGCTGGCGGTGGGCAACCCCTTCGGGCGCGTTGGCTCGGTGACTGCCGGTATTGTCGAGGCGCGCACACACGCCGATCCTGAAATCGCTCTCGAACCTGTCGAGCCACCTCCCTCCCCAGAGGGCCAGAAGGGCGAAGCGCCTAAGGACAGGCAGCGCCCTGGGCAGGGCTGGCAGCGGCCACACATCGAGTTGATCCAGGCGGATATTCGCCTCTATCCTGGCAACTCTGGCGGGCCACTGGTCGATGCGCAGGGCCGGGTGGTGGGCATCAACGCGATGATCGGCGGCGGCCTCGCCTTCGCCATCCCCAGCCGGGTTGTGCAGCACTTTCTGGGTGACGTGCAGCAGATCACCCAGCGCGTCCACCTGGGTGTGGAGGCACTGACCGTGCCGCTCAATCCCCGGCTGCGGGAGAGTCTGGGTGTCAGCCAGGAGACGGCGGTGCTCATCACCGCCATCGAGGCTGAGAGCCAGGCAGAAGCGACGGGTATTCTGGTAGGAGATGTGCTGCTGGAGGTAGATGGACAGACCATCCAGGATGCCCAACAACTGCCACGCGCCCTGAGCCACAGCGGGGCAGGGCGTGGTCTGCCAACCACGCTGCTGATCGTGCGCGGCGGCGAGCGGCTAGAATTGTCCTTCCAGCCGGTCATCAAAGCAGCGGCGTAACATTTTTCTCTGTGCCAGCGGCCCAGCGCCCCTCATCGGGTATGAGCCGCTGGCCGGCGTTTCACTCTGTGAGCGAGGCAAGAACCATGCAGGTCTATGTCGTCTCAGCCTATCCAACAGTGCGCGCAGGACTCTCGGCCATTGTGCGCGAGCAGCCCGGCTGGCTTATTGCCGGCGCCAGCGCGCCGGAAGCCCTGACGCGCCTTGCGCCCTCTCAGGGCAGCGCTGCCCTCCTCTCAGAGACACCCGACATCATTCTCGCTGATCTGGATGGTGTCGGTGACACTGAGGTGGTGGAGACCTGGCTGGCCGCGCTTCAGCCGCGTGCTGGCATCGTCGTGCTTGCCGCGTCCGAACCAATGACGCCTCGCGGGCGCCCGCGCCAGGAATCCTTGCAAGTGTTGGGCACCGTTGCCAGCGCTGCCGAAAGCCAGGGGATCAGTTTTGGCGCGCTCCGCCGCGATGCTCCAGCGGAAGAGATTGTCGCCGCCATCACCGCTGTAGCGGGCGGGCTGATTACGCTTGATCGGCGGCTGGGCAGCGATCTGATCGCCGCCACCGAGGAGCGTGTAGCAGCCCCAGCACCTGCCCCGCTCACTGGCGCAGAGGAGCCATTGACCGCCCGCGAGCTTGAAGTGCTGCAACTCCTGGCCCTGGGTCTTCCCAACAAAACCATCGCGGCGCGCCTGCACATCAGCGAACATACCGCCAAATTCCACGTCTCCTCCATCATGATGAAGCTTGGTGCCGCAAGCAGGACCGAAGCCGTCACGCTGGGCGCCCGGCGCGGCCTGCTCATCCTCTAGTTTGAGAGCATTGGGCTTTTTCCTGGAACCTGGCCCCGAATGTGCGAGTGAATCAGAGCCAGCCCATCTATTTCGCACCTTGGTTTCTTGCAAATTTAGTGCTACACTATCATTTGGTGTCACCCTAAAAGGGTCTGCGTATAGTGCAGGAATCAGCGTATGACTAGCAGGTACAAGGAGAACAGTGACAATGGCGTTTGAACTTCCACCGCTGCCCTATGACTACACCGCTCTGGAGCCTCATATCGATGAGCAGACGATGCACCTGCATCACGACAAGCACCATCAGGCGTATGTCACCAACCTCAACAATGCCGTGAAGGACACCCCATTCGAGAACATCTCAGTTGAGGAAGTAGCGCGCCGCATCAATGAAGTCCCAGAGAACATTCGCACGGCGGTGCGCAACAATGGCGGCGGCCATGTCAACCACACCATGTTCTGGCAGATTATGAAGCCCAACGGCGGCGGCCAGCCAACTGGCGCGCTGGCTGAGGCGATCAATCAGGCTTTCGGCTCCTTCGACCAATTCAAGACGCAGTTCAACGATGCTGGCGTGAAGCGCTTTGGCTCTGGCTGGGCCTGGCTCGTGCTGGACAAGAGCGGCAAGCTCCAGATTACCTCAACGGCCAACCAGGATAGCCCCTTCATGGAGGGCCTCTACCCGGTGATGGGCAACGATGTCTGGGAGCATGCCTATTACCTGAAGTATCAGAACCGCCGCGCCGACTACCTCAACGCCTGGTGGAACGTCGTCAATTGGGACGAAATCGCCAAACGCTTCGAGCATGGTAAGAGCGGCCACTAGCCCCTCGCCAATATTTTTATCCTGAGGTAGCAGCCTCATCACTGGCAATCACAGCCGGTGATGAGACTTCTCCTACTTACAGAAACGGGCCAGAAAGCCCCGGCTCAGCCGGGAGAGTGTCAATATCTGCTGGACATCGGGCACCGAGGGCTGGCCCAAGGGCGTGCCGCGCAACCACAACGAGTGGCTGACCATCGGCTACGGCATGGTGGACACGGGCATGCTGGAGCAAGGCTGTCACATCCTCAACCCATTTCCGCTGGTCAATATGGCTGGCATTGGTGGCATGCTGATGTCCTGGCTGCTCACCGGTGGCGTCTTTGTGCAGCATCACCCCTTCAGTCTGCCCGTCTTTCTCAAGCAGATCGCCACTGAAACTATCCACTTCACCGTCGCGCCGCCAGCAGTGCTGAATCTGCTCCTGCAAAACGAGGCGCTGCTGGCAAGCGCCAACATTCGCTCGATCAAAGCCATTGGCTCCGGCTCGGCGCCGCTTTCGCCCTGGATGGTCAAGACCTGGCAAGAGAAATATGGTATCTCGATTATCAACTTCTTTGGCTCGAACGAGGGCACCACACTCATTAGCGGCTCCAAAGAAATCCCTGACCCAGAACAGCGCGCCCAGTTTTTCCCGCGCTTCGGCGCAGAGGGCTACAACTGGCCGGCGCGCATCGCCAGCCAGATGCAAACAAAGCTGGTCGATCTCCAGACCGGCGAGACGATCACCGAGCCTGGCGAGCTATTGATACAAGACGCGGCGGTCTTCTCCGGCTACTTCAAAGCCGACCACCTGAACCAGTAAGCCTTTGACCCGAAGGGCTATTTCCGCACCGGCGATGTCTTTGAACTGGCCGGCGAAGGTGATAACCTCTGCTTCTATCGCTACACCGGCGCTCCAAAGACATCATCATTCGCGGCGGCATGAATATCTCGCCCGAAGAACTGGAGATGCTCATCCAGGGCTATCCCAAGGTAGCCGAAGT
>CAZFWN010000145.1:11675-13722 GCA_964522745.1 uncultured Ktedonobacterales bacterium | reverse complement strand
TGCCGGGAGGTTGAGGATTGCCGGGAGGTTGAGGAAGAGGCTGGCCGCCACCCGCATAAGGTGGAAAGCCCCCTCGATTGGGTGGAGGCGCTCCGCCCGCGAGCCTCTGCTGCTGGCCGGCATTGGTGTAGCCCATCGTGGGCAGATCATTCCAGTCATTAGCCGGCTCTGGTGCGGAGGCCCATCCACTGGGCACAGGCGGAGGCTCGTTCCCGCCCCTGGTTTGGAAGGCCATGCCCGTTGCTGCGGTGGGCGGCGCGCCGCTATCAGCGGCTGGGAAAGGTATGATTGGCGGCGGTGGAGTGGTCGTTCCGGTTGGCGCTATGGGCTGTGGCCCGACGGTGATCCGGCTGGGTGGTGGACCACTCCTGGTTTCTTCGCCATCTGGCCCTGGTTGCGGTCGGGCGCTCTCCCGGCTGGCGAGCATGCTGGCATCAGGCGGCAGGATGGCTATTGCAGGAATCGATGCGCCGGTGCCCTGCGCGCCATCGGACTGCACCCGCTGAACGGCGCGGCCCAACGCCTGAGCGCTCTGGAAGCGATTCTGCACATTTTTCGCCAGGGCGATGCGCAGCACCTCGACCATCTCGGCAGATATGTTTGGATTATAGCCGCGTGGGTCTGGCAACTGCTCGTTGGTATGCTTGAGTAGAACCTGGAACGGCGTGCTGCCTGAATAGGGCACAGTGCCCGTGAGCAACTGGTACAGCACGATGCCCAGGCTGTAGATGTCGCTGCGCGCATCGGACTGCCCAATCGCCTGTTCCGGGGCCATATATTCCACCGTGCCAATGCCGGCCCCGGTGGCCGTCAGATGACTTTCGGCGCTGCTGTCACGGGCAATGCCGAAGTCGGCCAGCAACACATGGGTGCGCTGCTGAAGCAGCACATTTTGCGGCTTCAGATCGCGGTGGACAATCCCTTGCTCGTGCGCATACTGGACGGCATTGCACAACTGGATAAACAAGGGAATAGCTTCTTCTGGCGGAATTGGTCCGTTGCGCTGCTTGATCAGATCGCGCAATGTCCCTTCACGCGCCAGCGGCATGACCAGATAGAGCATGCCCTGGTCTTCGCCGAACTCAATGAGCGGCAGGATATTGGGATGAGACATCCGTGAGATGGCCTGAGCCTCGCGCAAAAAGCGCGTGCGAAAATCCTCATTTTCACTCAATCCAGGGCGAATGATTTTGACCGCTACCTCACGACCAAAGGCCGTCGATTGCCTGGCACGATAGACTTCGGCCATGCCACCGCCACCGATGCGAGCGAGGAGTTCATAGGCACCCAGACGGGTGCCTTCTAATCCTGGCATACTACTACAACCCTTCCCTGCTGCTTGTAAGCAGGGGTACTGTGATAAGGACATTTGTACAGAGAGATACGTCTCACGTATACAAACGTTCTGGCAGAATTATTTTCACATTCCATTTCTTAGGGGAGGTTGTGTTTCCGGTCAGCTTTGCCAGACATTAGACCAGGAAGGTGAAGCTCTTTTCGACTTGCAATAAATATTGGCTGTTGTCTCTGGCAAAGCTGCTTTGTGGGGCGGCAAAGGAGATCAGGTACAGATTGCCTTTGTAGACGGTGACGGAAACGACGCTGTGCGCATGCGAGACCGGGTTGTCGCATTCCTCTTGTGTCCAGGTCTGGCCGGCAAAGCTCGCATTTTTGTGAGGGTTGACCTGTGTGCCCAGAGAATAGACGGCGCAGTAGCTATCGGCGTTTTTCCCAGCATCCGATGGCTGATGTGGACCGCCATTGCTGACAATCATTTCTTGTGAGGCTGGCCCCTCAAACTGCTCGCCGATGCCTGCCGTATTGTAGGTGGTGGCGCTCCAGCCGGCTGGATAGTCCAGCCGGAAGGTATGGTCGTGATTGACATAGAGCTTGAACCCGGCTGGCGCGGTGGGCGTGGCGGTGGGGCCGGTGGTAGCCGTTGCCTGTGGAGTGGATTTGCCCGCCAGGCCGGAGAATGGGCCATGCCCGGTGAGTCCTGCCGCGAGGAGGCCGCCAACCACGAGGACCAGCACCAGCGCGGCGGAGA
>CAZFWN010000145.1:0-11575 GCA_964522745.1 uncultured Ktedonobacterales bacterium | reverse complement strand
AGTCCTGCCGCGAGGAGGCCGCCAACCACGAGGACCAGCACCAGCGCGGCGGAGATACCGGCGATCAGCCCCTTGCGGCGCGGTCTTGTAGTGCCGGTCTCCTGACCGGCAGGGGAGGGAACCTGTACCGCTGGCTTCCAGCCGGCAGGGGTGGGGAAAGGCGCAAACTGCTGCTGGGCGCCGCTGCCCCCAGGCGGAGGGACCATGCCGGAGGGTGGCCGCGCAGGGGCAACCGCTGGCGGAGCCGCGCCGGCAAAGGGCTGGCTGAAAGGAGGGACTCTGGGGGCCGGCAGCGTGCCATAGGTGTTGGTGCCTCCCGGTAAAGGCCGGGGAGCAAACCCGCTGGAAGGGTTGACGGGCGGCATGGGCGCGGAGCCTGGCCCGGCAGCGCCCCCAGAGGCAGGGGGATAAGCCGACGGCGGTGGGGGCACGGCTTGCGCGCCGGAAGGGCGCGGGAAATGAGCCGCCGACCTGGGCGGCCAGATGGGCGCGCTGGGCACAGGGGGCGGAGCAATATCGGGTCGCGCCTGCTGGACGGCGCGGCTGAGCGCCTGCGCCGTCTGGAAGCGCTCGTCGGGACTATGCGCGAGCGCGGTCTGGAGAATCTGCACCATCTGCGCGCTCAGGCTGGGGTTGAGCGAGCGCGGGTCGGGTAATGGCTCATTGGTGCGCTTGAGCAGCACTTGCAGCGGCGTGCTGCCGGAATAGGGCACCACACCACTCAGCAATTGATAAAGCACCACGCCCAGGCTATAAATATCGCTGCGCTTATCGGACTGCCCTAGCGCCTGCTCCGGCGCCATATATTCTACCGTGCCCAGGCCGGCGCCCTCGGCGGTCATGCGCGTGGCCTCTTTGTCGCGGGCAATGCCAAAGTCGGCCAGCAGCACATGGCTGCGCTGCTGCAAGAGGACGTTCTGCGGCTTGATGTCGCGGTGGATGATGCCCTGCTCGTGGGCATACTGCACGGCGGCGCAGAGCTGCGTAAAGAGCGGGATGGCCTCTTCGAGTGGCAGCGACCCGGCGCGCTGCTTGAGCAGATCGCGCAGCGTGCCCTCGCGCACCAGCGGCATGACCAGATAGAGCGTCTCGTTCTCTTCGCCAAATTCGATCAGCGGCAGGATATTGGGATGCGAGAGCCGGGAGATGGATTGGGCTTCGCGCAGGAAACGCGCGCGAAAGGCTTCATTCTCGCTTAGGCCGGGACGGATGACCTTGAGCGCCACTTCGCGGCCAAAAGCGGTCAGCTGTTTGGCGCGATAGACTTCGGCCATGCCGCCGCCGCCAATGCGCTCAACCAGTTCATAATCCCCAAGCCTGGTGCCTTCTAATCCTGCCATGCAATAACATGCCCCCTGCCCGCGCAAAAAATCTGACGATCCCAGCGGGCAAAGGCGCTTTAACCTGCCAGTGTGCCCCACGAGACTCTGCCTTGCTGATTATAGCATACACAAGAAGACGCTCAGCCCAGGTGTCCTGCTGCGCCTCAGATCAGGAAGGTAAAGCTCTTCTCCATGAGAGAGAAGTAGCGGGCATCATCTTGCCCAAAGGTGGTTTGGTCCGAGGAGTAGGAGAGCAGATAGATGTTGCCTTTGTAGCTGATAGCCTCGATGACCGCGTGGACGTTGCCGAGAAAGCTCAGGCTATCGCATGCCTCCTGCGTCCAGCGCTGACCAGCGACGATGACGTTGTGTGGCGATCCAGGGTTGCCTGAGAGAATGAGGCAGAACGTGGTATCGGCAACCGCTGGATCGCTCTGATTGGCCCCATCGTTTTCGACCTGAAAGGTCTGGTTGGCCGGCCCATCAAATTTGACCCCGACACCGCTGTCGCTGGCGCTTTTCTTCCAGGTTTTAGGGTAGATGAGCTTGAAGCTGTGGTCAAGATTCGTGTAGAGCAGGAAGCCCGGCGGCGCCGATGGAGTAGCGGTAGCTGTAGGCGTTGGGTGCTTGCCCAGCGAGGCAAACGGCCCTTTGCCGCCCAAGCCCAGCGCCACCAGTCCGGCGCTGAGCGCTACCCCCAGCACGATGAGTACAAGCAGGGCGATCAGCCCCAGCTTTCTTCTTCTGGCCGCTTGCGGAACAGGCACAGCGGGCGGGGCAGTTGGTGCAAACACCGCTGCGGCAGGAGTTTGGATGCCCGAAGCTGGCGGGAATCCATCCGCAGGACGCTGCTCGCTGGCGCTGCTCGCCGGAAGCTGAGCGCTGTTGGCGGGGAAGGGCGGGTCGCTGACGGTCCTGGCTCTGGTGGGCGCGGTATATGGCCCCCCTGCGCCTGGCTGCGCTGGGAACGGGGGATCGCTGGCCGGTCTGGTAGTATAGGTGCCTGGGCGCTCCACCGTTGCGTAGCCTGACCGCTGCTCGCCCGGCGGCAGGAGCGGCTGGGCAGAAGAAGTGGCTGGAAGAGGGAGGCCACTCGCGGATGGCTGAAGCGCACTGCCTGAGCGCGGCAGCGAGATGAGATCGACCAGCGCCTGCTGGGCGGCACGGCTCAACGCGCTGGCCGTTTGGAAGCGCTGGTCCGGGTCTTTTGCCAGCGCGGTTTCGATCACCGCGACGATCTGCGGGGGCAGCGCCGGGTTCAGCAGGCGTGGGTTCGGAGGTGGGTCGTTGCTGTGCTTGACGATCAGTTCCAGCGGGGTATTGCCCTGATAGGGCAGCAGGCCGGTCAGCAATTGATACAGCACGATGCCCAGGCTGTAGATGTCGCTGCGGGTATCCGCCCGCCCGACGGCCTGCTCCGGGGCCATATATTCTGCGGTGCCCAGGCCAGTGCCAACCGAAGTGATTTGCTTGACGCTGCGGTCACGGGCGATGCCAAAATCGGTGAGCAGCACGTGGCTGCGCTGCTGTAAGAGGACGTTCTGTGGCTTGATGTCGCGGTGAATGATGCCTTGCTCGTGGGCATATTGCACGGCATTGCAGAGTTGAATAAACAGCGGTATGCCCTCTTCCAGCGGCAGCGGACCTTTCTGCTGCTTGAGCAGGGTGCGCAGGGTGCCATCGCGGATGAGGGGCATGACCAGATAGAGCCGGTCCTGTTCTTCGCCGAACTCGATCAGCGGCAAGATGTTAGGGTGCGAGAGGCGCGAGATAGCCTGCGCCTCTCGCAGAAAACGGGCGCGGAATTCATCATTCTCGCTTAAATCGGTGCGGATGACTTTCAGCGCCACCTCGCGGCCAAAAGCAGTCATCTGTTTGGCGAGGTAGACCTCGGCCATGCCGCCGCTGCCGATGCGCTCGACCAGTTCATAATCCCCCAGGCGTGTGCCTGCCAGGTCTGCCATAGACGCCCTTCCTGCCCATAAGAGGAGAGATCATATTGCTCCGCCAGGCGCCCGCTTGTGCCCATCGGCTCAGCGGTAGTGCTGGCTGCCCTGCGCTTTGCCACCACCGATTATAGCATACCTCTGGCTCATGTAGGCGCTGCCGCTTGTAGCGCTGGCATCTTGCCGGCTGCTATGGAGTGGGTGTGTCGGTTGGCGCGCCTGGTGTGGGTGTCGCAGTGGGCAGCCCAGGCGTGGGTGTGTCTGTGGGCGCGGAGGGTGTTGGAGTAGCTGCGGGTGCGCCAGGCGTCGGCGTATCAGTAGGCCCTCCCGTCGGCGTGTCAGTAGGCCCGGCTGTTGGTGTATCGTTAGGGGTGCCGCCCGGCGTGTCCGTTGGCGCCGCGGTTGGCTGCTGGGAGCTGGTGGGCGCTGGGAAAGGCGTTGCGCTGGGTGTCGGAGTGTTCGTGGCAGTGGGGGTGTTGGTGACCTGGTGCGAACCATGACTGGCGGAGCCAGGATGCAGCCAGCCCAGGCCGAAGTAGCCGTAGGTGATGGACGAAAGCGCAATAACCAGGAGCAGCGCTGCTAGTAGCGCTATGATGAGCGGGCCGCGCCCGCGTGGAGGAGGTGGCTGCTGGTTGTATGGTCCTGCCGGTCGGTTAGGTGGTGGGCCTCCAGCGCCGGGCGGTGGGGCGTCATTCCCAGCCCCAGGGATTCCATAGCTATTCTGGCCGCCCCAGGTGTCCTCAGGCGGCACGATTCTGCCGCCAGCCGGCTCCTGAGGTTCACCCGGCGAGCGGATGCCGCCCGCCTGCGGAGGCTGCGGGATGCCGAACGGTGGTTCAGAAGGCGGCGGCTCATTGGCCGCCATTCCCAGGTGCTGTCCTGGCGCGGTTGGCCAGTCGTCGAAAGGTGGCTGCTGGGAGCCGAGTGGCGTTGTTGGTATGTCTGGAGACTGGCGTGTCGGGAGGTCGCTGATCGATGGCGGAAGCAGATGTGTGGCAAGTGTGTCTGGGGCGACATCTGGTCGGATCTCCTGGAGCATATGGCCCAGAGCCTGAGCGCTGGCGAAACGCTGCTGTGGGTCTTTTGCCAGCGCCTTCTCGATGATCTGAATGGCCCCTGGCGGCAGGCTGGGGTTCAAGTGGTGCAGGTCTGGCAGTGGCTCAGCCGAATGTTTGAGCTGTCCCTGCAACGGTGCGATGCCCGAAAACGGGACGGTGCCGGTGAGCAGTTGAAAGAGGACCACGCCCAGGCTATAGATGTCGCTGCGCGAATCGGCCTGCCCTCGCGCCTGTTCTGGAGCCATATATTCGACCGAGCCGCTGCCCACGCCGGTCGCAGTCACCTGTATTTGGGCAAGGTCGCGGGCAATGCCAAAATCCGTCAGCAAGACATGCGTGCCGCGCTGGAGCAGCACATTCTGGGGCTTAATAGCTCGATGGAGAACGCCCTCCTCATGAGCATACTGCACGGCGTTGCAGAGTTGGATGAAGAGGGGGATCACTACTTCCAGCGGTAGGGGGCCGTTGTAGCGTTTGATCAGGTCGCGCAAGCTGCCTTCATGTACCCAGGGCATCACCAGATACAGGAGGCTATGCTCATCGCCAAGCTCGATCAGCGGCAAGATATTGGGATGGGAGAGCCGCGAAATCGCATACGCCTCGCGCACAAAGCGCGTACGAAAAGTCTCGTCCTGGGTGAACTCTGGGCGAATGACCCTGAGCGCCACATCGCGACCAAAGGCCCTGAGTTGTCTGGCGCGGTAGATCTGGGCCATGCCGCCGCTCCCAATACGCTCAATCAGATGGTACGCTCCCAGGCGTGTATCTTCCAGTCCAGCCATAGAATATCAACCTTCCTTGCAAAAGAGAAAAGATAAAATTATTTATAAAGAGCGCTTAGGATGCGCTGGTTGCAAAGGTTGCTGCATGCTCCGCGCCATCAGGATGAAGCGCTCTGGTGCCGCCAGCGCAGCAAGGGATCTCTGCTCACTAGAGACTGCACCACAAAGCCTGCGCGGGCTGAGAAGAAAGCACCACTTTTTGACTGGCACTCTAGGGAGTGGGCGTGGCGGTTGGCGCGCCCGGTGTGGGTGTCGCTGTGGGCGCGCCGGACGTGGGTGTGTCGGTAGGCGCGGAGGGCGTGTTGGTAGGCCCGGCGGGAGTGCTGGTTGGTGCAGGCGTGTGCGTTGGTCTGGGGGTACGCCTGGGCGTCGCCGTTGGTGGCGCAGGGGTAGCCGTATTGGCTGGCTGTTGGGTGCTGGTGGGCGACTGAGAGGACGTTGCGCTGGGAGTGGACGTACTGGTGGCAGTGGGGGTGTTGGTGACCTGCTGCGAGCCGTGACTGGCGGTGCCAGGCTGGAACCAACCCAGGCCGAAGTAGCCAAGAGTCAGCGACGAAAGCGCAACGAGCAGGATCAGCGCCGCGATCAGCGCGATGATCAGCGGGCCGCGCCCGCGCGGCGGCGGTGGCTGCTGGTTGTACGGTCCCTCTGGTCGGTTGGGCGGCCTGCCACCGTTGCCGGGAGGCGGTGCGCCATACCCTCCGCCTGGCATCTGGTAAGCATGCTGGCTGTCCCAGGTGGGGGTGCTGCCCCTGCTGCCTGGCGCCTGCGACACCATTCCGGCGCCTACCGCGCCTGGTGGCCCCTCCAGCGGGCGGGTGTGGCCCGCTGGCGGAGGCAGCGGCAGCCCAAAGGGCGGCTCGGACGCTGGCGGCTCATCGAGCGCGTTTCCTGCTCTCTGTTCTACCATGCCACTCCCCTGGCGTGTTGGCAGGTCGCTGATCGCTGGCGGGAGCAGGTTGGTGGCAAGCGTGTCGGGCGTGGCCTCTGGCCTGATCTGCTGGAGCGCCTGCCCCAAGGTTTGCGCGCTGGCAAAGCGCTGCTGTGGCTCCTTCGCCAGCGCTTGCTGAATGATCTGGACGGCTGCCAGCGGCAGGCCAGGATTCAGGTGGCGCGGGTCTGGCAGTGAATCAGCCGCGTGTTTGAAAAGCACCTGCAAGGGCGCGGTGCCCGAAAACGGCACGGCGCCAGTCAGCAGTTGATAGAGGACCACGCCCAGGCTATAGATGTCGCTGCGCGCATCTGCATGGCCGAGCGCCTGCTCTGGCGCCATATACTCAACCGAGCCGATGCCGGCGTTGGTGGCCGTCACCTGGGTCTGATCGCGGTCACGGGCGATGCCAAAATCGGTGAGCAAGACGTGCGCGCCGCGCTGGAGCAAGATATTCTGCGGCTTAATGTCGCGGTGGATGATGCCTTCTTCGTGGGCGTACTCTACCGCGTTGCAGAGTTGGACGAAGAGCGGAATCGCCACTTCTAGCGGCAGGGGACCGTTGTACTGCCTGAGCAGGTCGCGCAGCGTGCCTTCGCGCACCCAGGGCATCACCAGATAGAGGATGCCGTTCTCGTCGCCAAACTCGATGAGCGGCAGGATATTGGGATGCGCGAGCCGCGAGATGGCGTGCGCCTCGCGCAGAAAGCGTCTGCGAAAGGTCTCATCTTCGGTGAACTCTGGGCGAATGACTTTGAGCGCCACTTCGCGGCCAAAGGCGGTCAACTGTCTGGCGCGGTAGACCTCGGCCATGCCGCCGCTGCCGATGCGCTCGATCAGTTGGTACGCGCCCAGGCGCTTGCCTTCCAGGCCGGCCATAACATATCAACCTTTCTACACATGATAAGATAGCCATTGATAGAATAGTAATAGAGATCACTCTAAAGGTTCGCTGCATGCCCTGCGCCATCATGATGAAGCGCGCTGCCACCGCAACGACGGGAGCCTAAACTATGACAACTCTTGCATGTTCTCATCAAGAAGTGGGCCAGCCCCGCCAAGTCTGTCTGCATCTGTTCTCGAATCGAGCAGCCGATTATTGCAAGCGGTTCACTGGCGTTGGGAAGGATTATGATCTGATTTGCCTGGCCTGCAAGCAGCAGCCGGAGCAGATTGAGGCGAATCTGTGGGCTATCTGTCCATCCTGCTTTGCGGCTATCGAGGATGAGGGCTGCCTGGAAGCGCTTCTTGGTCAGCCTCAAGTGCTGGAGCGCGCTACTGGCCTGTCATTTGCCCATGAGGCGATCACTCTGGCCGAGCCATTCCCCGCCCGCATTCTAGACATCCAGCCGGTTGAGGCGCTGGCACAGTCGGTGTGGATCGCGCTGACGGAGCAGGGCGCGCTGGCGCAGATTGATCTGGAGCGGCGGTCATACACCTGGCTATTTCAATATCCTCAAAGCGGATCGTTATGGAGCGTTTCTCCCAGCGCGCCAGCCCCAGAATATGATAACACAACCTGCCGGGAACGTCCGTTGATTTTGCAATGGCAAATACGGGCCTCGGCGCTCGATCTTGAACAGCCGGTTGGGCTGTCTGTCTCGGCAGATGGGAGCCTGGCTGCGGTGGTCAATACCTACGGGCAGCATGGGGTGGTGATCGATCTGCAAACCGGCCTGGAAACTATGCGCCTGGAGCGGGATAGCTATCACAGCAATATCTCAGCATTTCCTGTAGCCTTCTTTGAAGAGGATGGGCGGTTGTTGCTTGTGCATGGGACGGGATGGAATCGGCTGGATGTCTCTGATCCCAAAACGGGTGAGTCATTGACCGGGCGCGTTTCCCCTGCTTATGTGAGCGGCAAACCGCTGCCTGAACATTACCTTGATTATTTCCACTGCGGCTTGACGGTTTCTCCAAATCAGGAATGGGTTGTGGATAACGGCTGGGTCTGGCAACCGACAGGCGAGGTGGTGAACTGGAGCCTGCGGCGTTGGATGCAAGAGAATGTCTGGGAGTCGGAAGACGGGCCTTCGAGAAGGGTACTTTGCTGGCGAGACTACTACTGGGATGGGCCGCTGTGCTGGATCGATGGACAAACGCTGGCCGTGTGGGGCTATGGGGACGATGATGAGCGGTTGCTGCCGGCAGTGCTGCTCTTTGATGTGGTCACAGGCACAGGTCAGCGCTGGTTTGCTGGGCCGTTGGATGAACCTCACCAGGGAGGATGGGTGCGCTCGTCTCAGGACGAGACGGCTGTATATTGGCATCCTGGGCCGCCGAGATTTCTCTCATTCGATGCCTACCTGTTCGCCTGCTCGGCAGCGCAAGGCACCGCTGTCTGGGATGTGGCAACGGGCGAGCGATTGCTGTATGATGCTTCGCTTCGCCCGCTGCGTTACCATCGCGGGGCGCGCCAGTTTTTGGCTCTGCTGCCGGATGGCACGTTTCGGGTCAGCCGGTTGATCGGGCAGGCTTAGCGCTCCACTGCCTGGGTGTACTCCATGCGTCGGGCCGTCTGGCGGGCCAGGTCATCGCCGCCCAGCCGGGCGACCAGATGCAGCGCCATATCGATGCCGGCGCTGATGCCGGCGGAGGTGACGATCTTGCCCTCATCGACAAAGCGGACATTCTCCAGGATCGTGGCCCCAGGAAGGCTCTGGCGCAGGCGCTCGATGCTGGCCCAGTGGGTTGTGACCCGATGACCCTCCAGCAAGCCGGCCCGGCCCAACAGGAAAGCGCCAGTGCAGACGGAGGTAGTCAGGTCGGTCTGGGCGTCCTGGGCGCGAATCCACTCGATCAGCCGGGAATTATCGACTTCGCGGCGCGTGCCCCAGCCGCCGGGCACGAGCAGCAGGCTGATCGGCGGGTGGTCGTCGATGGTGTAGTCTGGCTGCACCTTCAAGCCACCGACGGCGCGCACCAGCCCGGCGCGCTCGGCCAGGGTAAAGACGGTGAAGGGCGGATCGCCGCCGGACTCCGCGCCGATCTTGGCGGCCACCGAGAAGACCTCGAACGGGCCGCAGAAATCGAGTACCTCAACGTCATCAAAGAGCAGAATGCCGATATTCATGTAGCCATCCTCCGTTTGTTCAGGCGGCATCGCCTGACTATGCTTGAAGCTGCGCCGCCAGCGCCTCTGGCGACGTAACCGGCTGCTGGCAGACAAAGCCCTGGCAGACATAGGCGGTGGCTGTGCCCTCGCGCTGTGGGCGGTCCTGCAAGAGCGGGATGGCGCTCTCTGCGGCGCTGTCATCTGGCGCGGCGACGGCCAGCACCAGATTAGGTCGGAATGTCTGATTGACGACTGCGAGCAGCGCCTGGGTATCGGGCGCGGCAGGATCGCCGACAATAGCCAACTCGCGAGCCGGGCCGATGAAGAAGTCCAGCGCGATGAGCATCTGGCTGAGGGCGCTGGGATGCTCGGCCATCGCCGGGACGAGCGGCAGCAGGATGGTTGCCGCGTGCTGGCGATAGCGCTCCTCGCCGGTATAGGCTGCCAGCCGCAATAACAATTCGACGGCGGTGCTGTTGCCGGAGGGCGTGGCGTTGTCGGTCAGTTCTTTGGGCCGGCCCACCAGCGTCTCATGGTCGCTGCCGGTGTCGAAGAAGCCGCTATCCTGTTGATCCCAGAAGAGATCAAGCATCTGGTCGGCCAGCCGGCGCGCCTCAGTAAACCAGCGCGGATTAAATGTCGCCTCGTAGACGGTGAGCAGGGCCAGGGCGAGATGGGCATAGTCCTCCAGGTAGCCGTTGAGTTTGGCCTGGCCGTCTTTATATGTGCGCAGCACACGCCCGCCGCCGGCCAGTTTAGTCAGCAGGAAATCGGCGTTGCGCTCAGCGATGGCTCGATAGTCGGCGCGGCCCAGCACGCGAGCGGCTTCGGCGTAGCTGCGCAGCATCATACCATTCCAGGCTGTGAGAATTTTCTCATCGCGTGCCGGCCAGACCCGCCCGGCGCGCTCGTCATAGAGTTCACGGCGGCCACGCGCTAGCACCTGCTCCAGCCGCTCGACGCTCACGCCTTGCTGTTCAGCAATCTGCTCAAGCGGATGATCGACGTGCAAGATATTCTTGTGTTCAAAGTTGCCACGCGCCGTCACATCATAGTAGGCGCAGAAGAGCGCGCCATCTTCCTCGCCCAGCACGGCCTTAACCTGCGCCGGCGTCCAGAGATAAAACTTGCCCTCTTCGCCCTCGCTGTCGGCATCCTGAGTGGAGTAAAAGCCACCCTCCGGGCTGGTCATCTCGCGCTGCACATAGTCCAGAATCTCCTCGCAGATGCGGCGGTAGAGCGGGTTGCCGGTGACTTGATAGGCGTGCAGATAGGCGCGGCTGAGCAGCGCGTTATCATAGAGCATCTTTTCAAAATGTGGAACCAGCCAGCGATCATCGACAGAATAGCGATGAAAGCCGCCGCCGATCTGGTCATACATGCCGCCGTGTGCCATCTTCTCCAGGGTCAGTTCGATCATGCCCAGCGCTGATGCTGCCGAGCCGCCAGTGGCGCTCGCTGCTGCTTCAGTCTCGCTGGCTGCGTCTTCCGCCGCGCCCACCTGCGCGCGTAGATGCTGCTGGAGCAGGAAATCGAGCGCCATCGGATGAGGAAACTTGGGGGCGCGGCCAAAGCCGCCGGAGACCCTATCAAACGAGGCGGCAAGTGTCTCTGCCGCTGCGCTTAGCACCTCTGGATCGATCTGGGTGTTTTCCAGGTCCAGGCTGATCGGCGCGGCCTCGGCCAGCCGGACGCGGCGGCTGTAGAAGTCGCGGAACTGCGCGGCGGTCTCCTCGACCTTCTCGCGCCGGTTGCGGTAGTAATCGCTCAGCCGTTGCAGCAGCGTCGGGAAGCCTGGCATGCCATAGCGGTCCTGCGGCGGGAAGTAGGTGCCGGCATAGAAGGGCAGCCCCTCTGGCGTCAGAAAGACCGTCATCGGCCAGCCGCCGCTGCCGGTAAGTGCCTGCGTGGCCTCCATATACAGCGCGTCGATGTCCGGACGCTCCTCGCGGTCAACTTTGATGCTGACAAAGTTCTTGTTCTGTATTTGTGCAATCTGGTCGTTTTCAAACGATTCATGGGCCATGACGTGGCACCAGTGACAAGCGGCATATCCGATACTGAGTAGAATTGGCTTGTCTTCTATTTCTGCGCGTTCGAGTGCCTCTGGTCCCCAGGGATACCAATCCACCGGATTGTGGGCGTGCTGGCGCAGATAGGGACTGGTTTCATGAATCAGTCGGTTGGTATATGTATAAGCCTGTTGTTCTGTATGCTCAGAGGCATTGTCATCATGGGAAGATTGCTCGCTCATGTGCTGTTCCTTTGTGGAGGCTGGTAGGTGCGCACTTAACTCAGGGCTGTTTTTCTTAGCGGCAGGATAACCATTATTCTGTCATTCATGTTGGGCCGCTTCATTTTCTGTACCACACCTTAAAGAGCCTAGCACAGAACAAGAGGGAAAGGCAAATTGAAAAGGCGCGAGGAAATGCCGGCTAGTTTCAAGATGCTGCGGTACAATGGCAGCGAGCGAAGAAG
>CAZFWN010000144.1:0-14515 GCA_964522745.1 uncultured Ktedonobacterales bacterium | reverse complement strand
ACACTATTTACGGGCCTGCCAGGTATCCTCTTGGCTGCGCCAGGCACACCTGATATGATGAAATCGATGATGTGAATCTTTGATGTCTACCTCGCCGTTGATTGGAGCAAATGAGCATGCTGCAAGCACGCGCGCTCGATGCATTGAAAGCACTCCTCCCGCCAGGGCAGGTCTTTACCGACCCAACGGCTTTGGTCTCCTATGAGAGCGATGCCGGGCTGGACAAGGGAAGGCCAGAGGCCGTCGTCCTGCCACGCACAGCAGACGAGGTCGCGCAGATCGTTCGCTGGGCTGCTGAGCAGCGAGTGCCGCTGATTGCACGCGGCGCGGGCACAGGCATCTCCGGCGGGGCCGTTGCCGACCAGGGCGGCGTGATTGTGGCTTTCTCGCATATGAACCAGATTCTTGAGGTCGATGCTGCCGGGCGCAGTGCCATCGCTCAGCCAGCGGTTATCAACCTGATGCTGGATGACCGGGTGAAGACGCAGGGCTTCTATTTCCCGCCAGACCCGGCCAGCCAGCGCGCCTCCACCATTGGCGGCAATGTCGCCGAGAACTCCGGCGGGCCGCATTGCTTCAAATATGGCGTCACTACCAACTACATCACCGTATTGGAAGCCATCTTGAGCAATGGGCAGCGCATCCACGTTGGCGGGCGCGCACTTGACAAGCCGGAATATGACCTTTGCGGGCTGCTCACCGGCAGCGAGGGCACGCTTGCCATCATCACCAGTATTACTGCCAGGCTTGTGCGCAATCCGCCGGGTGTCAAAACGCTGCTGGCCGTCTTTGATTCAGTGGAGCAGGCCAGCGTAGCTGTTTCGGCCATCATTGCTGCTGGTCTGGTTCCTGCGGCGATGGAGATGATCGATCAGAAAGTGATTAAGATCATCGAAGCGTATGCCCACGCCGGCCTCCCGGAAGACGCCGGGGCGCTGCTCATTGTTGAGGTTGATGGCTACCCGGAAAGCCTGGATACGCAGATAGAGGAAGCCGCGCATCTGCTAGAAAAGTATCAGGGGCATGATCTGCGCATTGCGCGCAACGAGGAGGAGCGCGCGAAAATCTGGCTGGCACGCAAAAGCGCCGCCGGGGCGGTAGCGCGCCTGGCCCCGGCCTACTACACCATCGACATTACCGTCCCGCGCAGCCGCCTGGCAGAGATGTTGGCGGAGGTAAATCACATTTGTGACCGTTATGAACTGCAAACCGGCCATGTCTTCCATGCCGGCGATGGCAACCTGCATCCGCTTGTACTGATCCCCGATCCCGGCGACCCGGCGCTGATCGAGCGCGTGCATCGAGCCGGAGAGGAGATTATCACGCGCTGCGTCGCCATGAATGGCAGCCTGACGGGCGAGCATGGCGTTGGCATCGAGAAGCGGCAGTATATGCCCTTAATGCACACCAATGCCGAACTGATGACCATGTGGGACATCAAGCAGGTGTTTGATCCCAACGGCCTCTTCAATCCCGGCAAGATGTTCCCGCTGTCAACAGATAAAACGGCTCCCTTTGCCGGCTATGCTGCCCCTCCGGCGCCTGAAGCGCCAGGACATCTCCCGCCCATCAGCGGCACGACCTGGACCCCAGCTACGCCAGCAGAAGCCGCCCAGGGTCTTGCTGCCCTCGCGCAGATGCGCCGCCCGGTGCATATCACTGGTGCCAGCCAGAACACAGACGCCAGCCAGGATCATCTGCTCCTGCTCAGCACCAGCGCCCTGAGCGGCATCGCAACCTACGCGCCCGATGATCTCTATATCACGGTTGGCGCGGGTACGCCGCTGGCAACGATTCAGCAAGCGCTGGCAAAAGACCACAAGCAGCTTCCTCTGGCTTCGCCCTATCCTGAAGCCACCATCGGCGGATTGATGGCAGCCAACGTCAATACGCCGCAGCGCATGCGCTACGGCTCAGTGCGCGATGTCGTCCTCTGCGCCACTGTTGCGCTGCCAGATGGGCGGCTGATCCGCACCGGGCGGCCTCTCGTCAAAAACGTGGCTGGCTATGACCTCACCAAAGCCTTCATCGGCTCCTATGGCACGTTGGGGCTGATCACCGATGTGACACTGAAGATCATCGGCCAGCCACGCGCCAGGCGAACCTTAATCGTTCCGCTTGATGACCTCCGTTCAGGACTGTGCTGGGCCAGCCAGGTGCTTCCAATTGCGCTCGTCGCTTCGGCAATTGTCTTCTGCAAAGGCCATCAACGGCCCGATCTGCCTGCCAGCCCGTACCTGCTCGCCTACACCGCCGAAGGCATCGCGCAAGACGTCTCCGCTGAACTCCAGCAGGTGCGTCAGGCGTTGCGCGCCGCAGGCGGCCCAGACGCGCTGGAAACTGAGGCATATTCAGGAACCGATCTCTGGCTGGACACCGTTGGCATGGCTACAGCAACCGCGCTGCAAATACGAGCGGGCGTCCCACCAAAGGACTTGCCAGCCTATCTAGAGGCGCAAGCAACCACCCTGGACAAAGGGACCTTTATTGCAGACATCGCCAGCGGCATCCTCTCCTGCACCGCTCCAGCCAGCGCAGCAGCCGATCCGAACGAGGCCAAAGCCTGGGTAGATACGTTGAGACAGCCGGCGCTGGCGCTGGATGGCTACGCCATCGTCACCTCGCTGCCGGAAGCAATACAGGGCAGTATCGATAGATGGGGCTATCAACCTGAAGGTCTGGAAATCATGAAGGCGTTGAAAGCGCGTTGGGATTCTCAAGGGATATTGAATCCGGGAGTATTTCTTGTCTAAGCACGTTTCTTGCTCTCCAACCGATTTTCAAATTTCCCCAGATCAACCCTTGACAAGAGACCACACAATACGGTACATTCTTTGCAGACAAATTCACCTGACAATATCGCCAAAACGCTAATGGGGAAGAGTACCCAGGCAGCGCCCAGCAGAGAGTAGGCGGATGGTGCAAGCCTACCGGGCTGCGCGTGGGGAAAAAGACCCCTGAGTGTGAGAAGAACCCTTCGATACCTCGAAGCCAGTAGACCTCACCGGCTGCCACCGTTACCCGGCTAGAGTGTGTTTGCACTCGAAGAGGCTCCCTGCCGCGAGGCGGGAGCGAACGAAGGTGGTCCCACGATTGAAGCGCGTTTTACGGCGCTGCTCGTCCTTCACGAGCAGCGCCGTTTTGTTTTGTCTGGCACCTACGAAGCAAGAAGAAAGGAACACGCCAATGGCAACCTGTCCAGAGTGCGGCGGCGCCATCCCGGCTGCCAGCGTCGAGCGCGGCGAGATTCTGCCCTGCCCGGATTGCGGCGCGGAACTAGAGGTCCGCAACGTCGAGCCGCTGGTACTCGAACTGGCTCCTGAAATTCAGGAAGACTGGGGCGAATAAATCTCTGATCGTTTGTAACCATTGCATTTCACAAAGGAGGCACCCCTTGGGGAAGGGACGTTTCATCCGATAACTGTTGGCATCCTGGCATCGCGGGTGCGCGTCGAGGAAAAATTGCTCACCGAAGCCTTTCGTGAGCGCCAGGTCGATGTTGCCCTGATCGATGACCGCGAACTAACCTTTGATCTTACCACCCGGCAGGACGCGCTCAGCCGCTATCAGATCATTCTGGAGCGCAGCTTGAGCCAGTCACGCGGCATGTATCTGCTGCACGCGCTTGAGCAGCTTGGCATTCCAACGCTGAATCGCTACGCCGTGGCAGCACTCTGCAATGACAAATACCTGACGACAGCCGCGCTGCTGCGGGATCGGATTCCAACGCCGCGCACTATTCTGGCCTTTACGCCAGAGGCTACCCTGCGCGCCCTGGATGAGATCGGCTATCCGGCGGTACTCAAGCCCGTCGTTGGCTCCTGGGGGCGCCTGCTCGCCAGGGTCAATGATCGTGACGCCGCCGAAGCCATCCTGGAGCATAAAGAGACGCTTGGCTCGTATCAGCACAGCATCTTCTATATCCAGGAATATATCGCCAAGCCAGGCCGCGACATCCGCGCCTTTGTCGTCGGCGGGCGCACCATCTGCGCCATCTATCGCTCCTCGCAGCACTGGATCACGAATACGGCGCGGGGCGCCAGCGCCACCAATTGCCCTATAACGCCAGAGTTGGACGACCTCTGCCGCGCAGCCGCCCGCGCCGTTGGCGGTGGCATCCTGGCCGTCGATGTACTGGAGAGTCCACGCGGCTTGCTGGTCAACGAGATCAACGCGACGATGGAGTTCCGCAACAGCATCGCGCCCACCGGCGTCGATATTCCTGGCATTGTCGCCGATTATGTGTTGGCAGTGGCGCGAGGGGAGGCAGCCGCGTGACGATACCCAACAACAGCACCTCTCAGGTGCACGTGGCGATTATTGGCGGCTCAGGCTACGCCGGCGGCGAACTGGCGCGGCTGCTCTTGCAGCATCCACTCGTGCAGATCACGCAGATTGCCTCAGAGCATCACGCCGGCAGCTATCTGCACGCCCTGCATCCCAATCTGCGCCCGGCAAGGGGCCGGCCACCCATCCGGCTGGTGCCACCAGCCGCGCTGGAGCCGTGCGATGCCCTCTTTATCGCTCAGCCGCACGGTGTCAGCATGCGCCAGATCGAGCGTCTTCAAGCGCTGGCGCCGCGCATCATCGACCTCAGCGCCGACTTTCGGCTGCGCCGCCCGGCGGATTATCCTCGCTGGTATGGGCATGAGCATCCGCAGCCGGACCTGCTGGGGCAAGCCGTCTATGGCATCCCCGAACTGCATCGCGCCGAACTGCCTGAAGCGCGGCTTATCAGCGGGGCAGGCTGCCTGGCAACGGCAGCCATCCTGGGTCTGCGTCCGCTAGCGCAGGCGGGACTGATTGATCGCAGCGCGCCGCTGCTGATCGAAGCCAAGGTTGGCTCCTCTGCCGCTGGGGCCGAGCCAGGCGCAGCCTCGCACCATCCTGACCGCAGCCATGCCGTGCGCTCTTTTGCCCCCACCGCGCACCGGCACACGGCGGAGATCGTTCAGGAACTCGATTGGCCCCAAGCTACTACAGAAAGCATCGGGGGCGTCTACTTCTCGGCCACCGCGATTGAACTGGTGCGCGGCGCGCTCATCACCGCCCAGGTCTTTCTGCGGGAGTGCCTCACCGATGCTGATCTCTGGCGCGTCTATCGTGCTGCCTATAGCGCTGAGCCGTTCATTCGCATCGTCAAAGAGCGCTCTGGCGTTTATCGCTACCCTGAACCAAAGATTCTGGCAGGAACAAACTACTGCGACATCGGCTTTGAGGCCGAGCCAGGCACGCGGCGCGTCGTGGTGATGGCCGCGCTCGATAACTTGATGAAAGGCGCAGCAGGCAACGCCGTGCAGGCGCTAAACGCGGCAATGGGCTGGGAAGAAACAACCGGCCTCGAATTTACCGGGTTGCACCCGATCTAGCCACCAGTTGAAAGGATAAATGATGATGCTTTCTGTTATCAAGATTGGCGGCGGAGCCGGAATCAACCAGGATGCCGCCCTGAATGATATTGCTGCCTGCGTGGCGCGGAGCGAGCGCGTCGTTGTGCTGCATGGCTGCTCGGACGCCACAGATCGCCTGTCAGCAGACCTGGGACAGCCAGTGCGCCATGTCATCTCGACTGCCGGCGTGCGCAGCCGTTATACCAACGCAGAGGCGCTGCAAACCTTTATCATGGCCGCGCTGCGTGTGAATGCCGAACTGGTGCAGGCGCTCCAGAACCAGGGAGTCAACGCGCTGGGCTTGAGTGGGCTGGATGGTGGGCTGCTGCGCGGACCACGCAAAGAAGCTCTGCGCATCGTCGAGGATGGCCGCCAGCGGGTCATACGCGACGATTTCACCGGGCGTGTCGAGCGCGTCAACACTGCACTGCTGCACCTCTTATTGGAGCAGGGGTACGTGCCGGTAATCGCGCCGCTGGCGCTGGCCGACACCGGCGAGGCGGTCAACGTCGATGGAGACCGCGCCGCCGCGATGGTCGCCTCAGCCCTGGGCGCGGAAACACTAGTGATTCTCTCGAATGTGCCAGGGTTGTTGGCCGACATGCACAACGAGCGCTCGCTGGTCACCTCACTCAGCGCGGCGGAGATCAGCCGCTATGAAACGCTCAGCGCCGGCGGCATGCGTCGCAAGTTGATCGGCGCCCGCGAGGCATTGCGCGGCGGCGTGGGTCGCGTCGTGCTGGCCGATGGGCGCGTTGAGCATCCGTTGCAGTGCGCGCTGGCAGGAAGAGGGACAGTGATAGTATGAGCCAGAGCATCACAGAAACACCTGTTGAGAGCCAACAAGACGCCGAAACACGCTACGAGGCCGGCGGCTACTACAAGCGTCCGATCCGGCTGGTGCGCGGCGAGGGAGCCATCGTTGAGGACGATCAGGGCCGCCAGTATATCGATTGCGTAGGCGGCATAGCGGTGGCAAACGTCGGCCACGCCAACCCGCGCGTGGCTGCTGCCATCGCGCAGCAGGCCACGCGGCTGATAAGCTGCCCTGAACTCTTCCAAAACGATGTACGCGCCGCCTATCTGGAGCGCCTGGTTGCGGCGCTGCCAGAAGGCATAAATCGCGTCTTTCTCTGCAATTCAGGCACAGAAGCCATCGAAGCCGCGATCAAGATCGCCCGGCTGACCACCGGACGCACCCAGATCATCGCCGCCATGCGCGGCTTTCACGGTCGCACGCTGGGCGCGCTGAGCGCCACCTGGGAGAAGCAGTACCGGACGCCCTTCGAGCCGCTGGTGCCCGATTATCAGCATGTGCGCTTCAACGACATTGAGGCGTTGGGCGCGGCGATCACGGACCAGACCGCCGCTGTGATCCTGGAGGTGGTGCAGGGCGAAGGTGGAGTGCGACCCGCCACGCCAGACTACCTGCAAGCGGCCTCCCGATTCTGCCAGGAACGGGGCGCGCTGCTAATTCTCGATGAGATACAGACCGGCTTTGGGCGCACGGGGCGCCTGTGGGCCTGCGAGCATGCCGGCATCGTCCCTGATCTGCTCTGTCTGGCAAAGGGCATCGCCGGCGGCGTCCCAATGGGCGCCACCTGCCTGGGGCCACGCGCGCAGTCCATCCCGCCCGGCCTGCATGGCAGCACCGCCGGCGGCAATCCGCTGGCCTGCGCTGCCGCCATCGCTACCCTGGCGGAGATCAGCGAGCGGCGCCTGCCAGAGCGCTCCGCCCGGTTGGGAGCTATCTTGCTGGAGCGCCTGCACACGCTGGCAAGCGCGTCACCGCTCATCCGCGAGGTGCGTGGGCTGGGGCTGATGGTGGGCATCGAATTGCGCGAGCGCGTCAATCCCTATCTCAAAGCGCTGGCGGATCGAGGCATCCTGGCGCTGACCGCCGGCCCAAACGTCATCCGCCTGGTGCCGCCGCTGGTCATCGAGGAGCAGCAGATCGAACAGGTTGCAGCCACGCTGGAGGAGGTGCTGAGATGACGAGCGGAAGGATTGCTCAGGCGCCGACTTCCCCCACCTGGACTGAGGCAGATGAAGACGCGCTGCTGACCGGCATGCTGCGCCACTACACCCCATCAGGTGCCGAGCGCCCGCTGTCAGCCTGGCTCTGCACACAAGTGACACCGTTGGGCTTTGCAGCAGAGGTTGATGAGGTTGGCAACTTCATTGGCGAACTGCCCGCTACTGATGATCAGCCTGAGCCTCCTTGTGTGCTGCTCGGCCATCTGGATACCGTGCCGGGCAAAATCCCGGTGCGGCGCGAGGGCGAGCGCCTGTATGGTCGGGGCGCCGTCGATGCTAAAGGGCCGCTGGCGGCCTTTGTCTCAGCAGCAGCGCGGCTGGCGGCCAGGAACGTACCGCGCCGCCGCCCGATCATCATCGTTGGGGCCGTCGAGGAGGAGGCAGCCACCTCGCGTGGCGCCAGAGCGGTGCTAGACCGCTGGCGCCCGGCATATACCATCATCGGCGAACCCAGCGGCGCGAACGCTATTACCCTTGGCTATAAGGGGCGGCTGCTGCTCTCTTATCGCGTCGAGCAGTCCGTTGCCCACACGGCGCGCCCGGAAGACAGCGCAAGCGCTCGCGGCGTTGACTTCTGGCTCGCGGCGCGCCAGGCAGCAGCAGACTGGAACAGTGCCTATGTCACAGAGAGACATAACGCGAATGCCTTTGCCTCGCTGATGCCCTCGCTCCGCTCAATTCATTCGGGCAGCGATGGCTTCACCGATTGGTGCGAACTGGAGATCGGCTATCGCCTGCCGCCGGCGTTTGATGCTGCCAGCCTGCAAGCTCAACTCACCCAGGCAGCCGCCGATGCCGGCGCGCACATCACCTTCCGAGGTCTGGAGGCCGCCTATCGTGGCCCGCGCCAGAGTCCGCTGGTCAGCGCGTTTGTCAACGCCATGCGCGCCGAAGGCATCGCGCCAGCCTTCAAGCTCAAGACCGGAACCTCAGATATGAACGTCGTCGGCCCCGTTTGGAACTGCCCAATCCTCGCCTATGGTCCCGGCGACTCCGCGCTGGACCATACACCCAACGAGCATATCACCCTCCCCGAATACCACCAGGGCATTGCCGTACTGGAGCGTGTGTTGCTCGCGCTCAGCCGGTGATACACTATCCCCGACCTCTTGCATATCGAGACACTGGCCCCTATAATGGCAGCGTCAGGTTGGAGGTGAAATATGACCCGGCTGTCGCTGTTCTTCCTTGGGCCGCCTCAGATCGAACGGGATGGCGTCCCGATGACTGTTGATACCAGGAAAGCTACCGCGCTCCTGGCCTATCTTGCTATCACCCGCCAGCGCCACAGCCGAGACAAGCTGGCCGGGCTGCTCTGGCCCGAATATGACCAAAGCCATGCCCGCGCCACCCTGCGTCGTACCCTCTCCGCGCTGCACAAAGCGTTGGGCGAAGACGCTCTCGACCTGGACCGCGAGACCATCAGCCTCCAGTCTCATACCCGCCTCTGGCTTGATGTCGAGGCATTCTCAGCCTCTCTAGCACTTTGCCGTACCCACGACCACCCTGCAAACAGCGTATGCCCCGATTGCCTGGCGCCGCTGACTGAGGCCGTGAAGCTGTACCGAGATGACTTTCTGGCCGGATTTAGCCTGCGCGATAGCCCGGAGTTTGACGACTGGCAGTTCTTCCAGGCGGAACATTTGCGCCGAAACCTGGCGAGCGCACTGGAGCGATTGGTCGCCTGTCAGAGCGCGCTGGGCCAGTTTGAGCCAGCAATCGACTATGCCCGACGCTGGTTGGCGCTTGACCGTCTTCATGAACCTGCCTTCCGCACACTGATGCAATTATATGCCTGGGCCGGACAGCGCGCTGCCGCCCTTCATCAGTACCGCGAGTGCGTGCAGGTGATGGAGCAAGAGTTGGGCGTGGCCCCGCTGGAAGAGACCACGCGGCTCTATCAGGCCATCAAAGAAAATCAACCTCCGCCCCGTCCAGCAGTGTGGGAAATCGCTCCCTCGCGCTCCAGCGCTCCGGCAAGCGTGAGGAGCGAACCGGAAACAGCCCAGGCGCCTCTCTCGACAGCCATGCCCGCTCCAGTTCATTCCGTCGCCAGTTCGCCGCTGGTGGGGCGGGCCGACGAATGGACGGTCTTGCACAGGGCTTATGCAGCCAGCCGCGCCAGCGGCCAGATGATTATCATCGAAGGCGAGGCCGGCATCGGCAAAACCCGCCTGGCCGAAGAGTTTTTAGCTTCGCTTCAGCGCAACGAGAGCATCGTCCTGGCAACCCGCTGCTACGAGGGTGAAACCCATCTGGCGTATGGCCCCATCGTCGCCGCCATTCGCGCTGCTATCGCCCAAAAAAGGCAGACGCGCTGGCTCGAATCCATCCCGATCCTCTGGGTGAGCGAGGCCGCGCGCTTGCTCCCAGAACTGGCTGCTCTGCGTCCAGACCTGCCCCCAGCCCCGGCGTTAGATAGCCCAGGCGCGCAAAGTCGCTTCTTTGAGGGTCTTCGGCAAATTATTCTGGCGCTCTGCCAGGGAGCGCAGCCAGGGATATTCTACGTTGATGATCTGCATTGGGCCGATGAAGCCACGCTTGATCTGCTGACCTATCTGGCACGCCGCCTGCATGAACATCCTCTTTGCCTGATCTTTACCTGGCGCAGTGAGCAGATGGCTGTCCGCCCGCGTTTGCGCCAGGTCTTACAGGAGACACAACGCTCTGGGCACGCCAGCCACCTCTTGCCCGGTCGCTTCAACCAGGATATGGTACGCGAACTGGTGCAGTCAGTTGCAGCAGAGCAGCTTGGCCTGGCAGAGCGGCTGTATCAGGAGACGGAAGGGATTCCCTTATTTCTGATCCACTATCTTACCGCGCTCACCAGTGGGGTGCTGAAAGCAGAAGCACTCTCCTGGTCCTTGCCAGGTGGTGTGCGCGATCTGCTGCATTCACGGCTGGCGCCGGTCAGCGAGACGGGCTGGCAATTGCTCACCACTGCCGCAGTGATTGGGCGCGCGTTTGATTTTGATACTTTGCGTGATGCCAGCGGGCGCAGCGAAGAAGAAGCGATCACAGCGCTGGAAGAACTGCTGGGCCAGAGCCTCATCTACGAATTGCGCGGCGATTCCAGCAACCAGGCTATCAATTATGACTTTACCCATGAGAAGCTGCGCGAACTTGTCTACGAGGAAACCAGCCTGGCCCGACGCCGGCTCCTGCATCGTCGCGTGGCAGAAGCGCTGACAAGCCGCGCGCGCGGCTCACGCGAAAGCCCCCTGGCGGGCCTGATCGCATCCCACTACCGGCTGGCAGGAAACGACGCGAGCGCCGCTCATTACTATCAATTGGCAGGCGAACGCGCTCGCGCACTCTACGCCAATGCGGAAGCGCTCAACCACTTTCAGACGGCGCTGGCATTGGGACACCCAGACCCGGCAGCCCTTCACGAGGCTATAGGCGATCTACACACCCTACAAGGGGAGTATAGCGCGGCCCTGCGGAGCTACGAGACCGCTGCCGCGCTTGCCATGCCGGAGGCATTGGCACAGCTTGAACACAAGCTTGCCACCATCTATGAGCGACGCGGCGAATGGGAACTGGCAGAGAGCCACTTCGAGGCCGCACTGGCAGCGATGGGTGAGCAGGGGCCAGCGGCAGCACAATCCAGGCTCTATGCCGATTGGAGCCGCGCCGCCCATCGTCGCGGACAAACCCAGCAGGCACTCGATCTGGCTGGGCGAGCACTCGCCCTGGCGGAGACGGCTCAGGACACGCGCGCATTGGCCCAGGCGCACAATATCCTGGGCATTCTCGCCAGCAGCCAGCACGACCTGGAGACAGCGCGCCAACACCTGGAGCAAAGCCTGGCGCTGGCAGAAGAATTGAATGACCTGGGCGCGCGAGCAGCGGCATTGAACAATCTCGCATTTGTCTCTGAAGCGCGGGGAGACACCGAACACGCGCTGGAACAGGCCGAGGCTGCCCTGGCACTCTGCGTAGCCCAGGGAGATCGTCACCGCGAGGCCGCGCTGCATAACAATCTGGCGGATTTGCTGCACCACGCAGGCCGCACTGACGCCGCTATGCCCCATCTCACCCAGGCGGTGCGCATCTACGCCGAGATTGAGGTAGAAGCGGGCACACTCCAGCCAGAGATCTGGAAGCTGAGCGAGTGGTGAGGAAACCAACCGGCTCTTTTCTGTGAGCGTCTACTCTAAAGGCGGCTGAGAACCTGGGCGTTCCGGCTGGCGCAGCCAGAGCGAGACGTGCGCGGGCTGCATCGTCTCTTGCACCACGCTGAGCAATTGCTCGCGTATTTGCTCCAGGTCCACCTCGTTGCGCAGCGTGGCGCTAAAGGCCGCTAGCGTCTTCTCAGCATCGTACTTCTTGCGATAGAAGCGCCGATCAATGAGATTCTGGAGGCGCTTGCGCAGCGGCAGAAAGAGCGCAGCAATTGCCAATGTCGAGATCACCAGCACCACTGGCTGGTTTGTTGTGCCGGTAACTGCTCCAGCCAGGCTGGTCAGCCCAATGATGAGGCCCGCGTAGAGGCCGCCCAGGATGCCAGTGAGCGAGCCATAGACCAGCGCGCGGTTGATGACAACATCAATATCGTAGAGCCGCGAACGCAGGATAGCGATGGCAATCGAGATGGGGATTAGCAGCAGGAAGCCATAGATGCTGGTCCCGCCCACGAGTGTTTGCCCAACGCCCGATTGCCGAAGCGCTGGAGGGAGCAAGACGTTAGCGGTGATCACCAGTAGAATGAAGCCAACAATGCCGATCACAAAGCCAAAGACGACCCACTTGGTCTGTTGGCGCTGCGTGGGCGTAGACACGCGCCGGTAGCGATAAACTTGCGCGCCCACCGCACAGAGCAGGATGGCGAAAAACAGCACGTTGAACCAGGGAGGACTGCTGCTACTGAAGACTGGAGTGAGAAAGACGGCATAGACCCAATAGAGGATGATCAAGAGAGCAAGCCAGCGGGTCCAGCGAGGCACAAATCGGCCACTGGGGAAGAGCAAAAAGAAGATTTGAAAGCTGGACTGTCCAAGCAAATCAAGCGTGCCAACCAGCGCAAACCAGGCAGGGGAAACCGGCGGCAGGGTGTCCTGGAGGATCGAAGTAAAACCAGCGCCCCCAAAGAGGACCAGCATATAGGCGCAAAAGAGCGCCATCTGATCAGCAGAGCGGCGCCAGAAGATCAGCGCGCCCAACACGCAGCAGACAAGAACCGAGACGGCATCCAGCATCACTTGATAGCCTGCCACGAAGTCGAGCGAGAGACCAAACTGATGCAGAAGCTGCCGATCACCTTGAGTCAACTGGATGGCAAAGCACGCCTGGCCTGCCTGGCAGGGCGATTGCAGCACAGCATGGTAGCGTGGAAGCATCACTATATTGAGCGTCAGGATCAGCAGCGTCAATGCAATCCAGCCCACACGGGCAATCAGCAGCCAGCGCCCTTGCAGGCGCGTATCGCTTGCAGCAGCGGACGTTCCTCTACTGGCTGAGGCTGGGACCGCTGGAACACTCATCGCAGGCTCTCCTTCGTGTGTTCTGGCAAGTATGCCTTCTGTTAAAAGGCTCCGCGCAAGGCGGCCTTCGCAGCGAAGTAGCCGCAGAGGCCATGCACGGCGCCGCCCGGCGGCGTGGAAGAGGAACACAGATAGAGACCCTTGGCGGGTGTCGCGTAGGGGTTCACCCGAATGGTTGGGCGGGTGAAGAGTTGCCAGAGGTCTTGTACGCCCCCGTTGATGTCTCCGCCAATGTAGTTGGGGTTGTAGCGCTCCATCTGGGCGGCGGTGAAGACGTGCTTTGCCAGAATGCGCTCGCGGAAGCCTGGCGCAAAGCGCTCGATCTGCGCGATGATGCGCTCGCTCACATCGCAAGTTGAGCCGCTGGGCACATGGCAGTAGGCCCAGACGGTATGCTTACCCGCAGGCGCGCGCGTCGGGTCGAAGAGGCTTTGCTGGGCCAGCAGCACATAGGGATGCTCGGCATGCTCGCCCCGCCAGACGGCACGCTCGGCGGCGGCAATCTCCGGCAGCGGGCCGCCCACATGCACCGTTCCGGCGCGCAGGCACGCCTCCGCCTTCCAGGGAATGGGGCCATCCAACGCGATGTCCACTTTGCAGACGCCCGGACCATAGCGGTAGCGCATCAACTGATGCTGGTAGCCAGTTGGCAAGCGGCGGTGGGCGATACGCAGCAGTTGGCGAGGCGTGACATCGCATAGGATAGCGCGGGCCGAGGGCAGCATTTCCAGTGACTCTACCTCCATGCCGGTGACGATCTCGCCGCCCAGTGAACGCAGGTACGCGGCCATCGCGTCAGCAATGCTCTGCGAGCCGCCGCGAGGCATAGGCCAGCCAACGGCATGCCCCAGCATCCCCAGCACCAGACCAAACGCCGCGCTGACTGGCAGTTCCAGAGAGAGCATGGCATGGGCTGCAATTCCGGCCACCAGGGCGCGGGCGCGCTCGCCCTTGAATCGGCTTTCGGCCACCCCCCGTATCGAGCGAATGGCCTGCAAGCCAAAGCCAGCCATCACGAACGGATGATGCGGAGGCATTGGTAGGGGGCCAAGCGCGTCACCGACCAGTTGCTCCCAGTGCTTGACCAGCGGAGCCATTAACCGGCGATAGGCGGCAGCATCGTCGCCAAGCCAGGCGCCCGTCGCCTCAATGGAACGCTCCAGCACGGCGGCGGAGCCATCATCGAAGGGATGGGCCAGCGGCGCTGGTGGCTGAATCCACTCGACGCCATATTGTTCCAATGGCAGCGTGCGCATGAAGGGCGAGGCAACACCCATCGGGTGAATGGCCGAACACACATCATGGACAAAGCCGGGCAGCGTCAGTTCCGCCGAGCGACAGCCGCCTCCAATCGTCTCTTTCGCCTCAAATACAATCACCGAACGCCCGGCGCGGGCCAGGGTGATCGCCGCAGCCAGGCCATTTGGCCCGGCCCCCACGATCACCGCATCATACGCAGTATGTGTAGCCATCGTCTTCTAACTTTTCTTGCCGGTCTTCTGGCCTCGCCGCAGCCAGCGCAGCGGCGCACGCACAGGAGTCAGCAGGAGATACATGGTGGTCCGAATGCCGGCATTATGCCAGATATTTTTTGCCTGCGAC
>CAZFWN010000143.1:0-14576 GCA_964522745.1 uncultured Ktedonobacterales bacterium | reverse complement strand
TAGAGCAACAACGCTCTTTCCAGTAAGATAGCATCCTCGCGCCGCAGCATCAAGCCAAAAGACTGACCGGGGAAGCTATCATCGATAGCTTCCCCGGTCAGATAAGCCCCGCCACTCCACCACCTCTACGGTTGCCCGGCCCTACCCCATCTCTCTCTGCCCATCCAAAGGCCGGGCAACAGGTTTGCCGTTGGGATTAAAGCTGAACGTTTTGCAAATTTGTCAGGTCGGTCAGCAGGGTCTGGAGCTTGCCCTTCAGCGCGTCGGCCTTAATATCAGCCTGATACAGCGTGTTCCACAGATCCTGGATGTCCTGCTGCAACTGCGCTTTTTGCGGAGCCAGGAAGGTGCCATCAAAATTGTTGAAATTGGTGGTCAGGCCGTTCTGCAAGTTGTCAGTCTCCGTATCGATGGTCTGGAGATAGGTAATCAGCGTTTGCAGCGCACCAAGATCGGCTTCGATAAGTTGGGTCATTGTTCGGGTTCTCCTTTTTTGTGTTGCTTTGTTTTTTTGCTGCTCTGGCCCACAGTAGGCTGCTGTGCAGCATGTTGACGATTGCGTCTTTGGCGGTCCTTCGATTGGTTCGCCAGGAAAGGGAACGTAGGCTTCAGTGGTTTTTCGTGACCTCCTGTCTCGTTCCTTCTTTCTGCGCTCAGTATACCTGACCTTGGCAAGCAATCCTATGAGCTAGTTCATTTTTTTGCTGTGATCTATGTTACCCGGCAGCCTGTGTCGTCGTTGAACGGCGAAAAGACCCTATTTCAGAACAAACTGGACGATCACGCCGGCGGTAGCCGCAACAACCGTCACGATAGCAGCCACGATCATCGCAATCACCTGGCCGCGTGGATACGTTCTCTGCCTTGTCGTTGAGGGCGGGGGGGAGGATATGCCCTGGAGGAAAGCGCTGACAGCCGGGCCGGCCCCTCCGCCGCCAGGCAGCATGGCAGGTGGTGCAAAAGAGCCTGCGTTACTTGCCCCTTGCGGGGGCGCCGGCGCCCAGCCTGGCCCTGGTGGCGGCATGATGCCGGCGGCTGGCGTGGCTGGCGACCAGGGAGCAGCAGGCGCTCCCTGATTCCAGGCAGGCATGCCTGCGGCTGAGTCGGCAGGGACGCCGCTGGGGGGAGGCATCCAGGTACTATCAGGCATGCCAACATCCGGTACGGGTTGGGCTGCCCAGCTTGAGGCGCGAAACGGCGGAAGCACGGGCGAGGCCGAGGCTTCAGGTGCAGCGGTGGAAGTGAACAGGGGTGGCGCAATGGGGTCAGGAAGCGCTGCCGGCGACCAGGGCGCCGCCTCCGCAACAGGTGGGGGTGGGGAAATGATTGTCATCAGGCTGCTGCTGCCAGGACGATTGGATGTCGGGCTGCCAAGCCGCTCGCCACAATCTCCACAGAAGCGCGCGTTCTTGGGCAGTCTGGCGCCGCAGCGTGGGCAATTAATTGAATCGGTGGCACTCAGGGTCGAGCGGAGCAGGCCGTTGGACTCTTCCTGGAGCGCAGGCGCCACCGGCTGCTGCATCGGGGGCAGCGGGGTGTCTTCGGGCGGAAGCCAGGTGGGCGCGGTTCTCGCGGGAGGAGCAAGGTTGGGCACCCCCATAGGCAGCGCTGCCGCCCCGGCTCCCCCCGGAGGTGGACCCGCCGGATTCTCCGCGCTGCATTCCATGCAAAAGCGATCTGTGATTTCTACCTCTGCCCCACATCGATAGCATTGTGCCATTGCCGACCCTCCTGGGAGCCAGTTCTTTCAGGTGTTCCCCTTGTTCTGGCTCCAAAGCTCAACCTCTTTTCACTATACTACAGGCCGGCAAGATGGTAGTTTTTCTGGACGGGGCATGCCGTGAAGACATATACTGAAAGCACGGAGGTTGCTATGGCCCAGTTACAGCAGGTGGAGATTCCCGCGCCGCACGGCCATCTGGAAGGCTTGCTGCGGCTGCCGGACCGTGAGGGACCAGCGCAGATGGCGGCGGTGGTCTGCCATCCTCACCCCATGTTTGGGGGGACGATGCATAACAAGACCGTCTTTCGCGTCGGGCAGGCATTGAATGCGGTTGGCATGCCGGCCCTACGCTTTAATTTTCGGGGCGTTGGCCTGAGTACCGGCAGCTACGATGAGGGGCGTGGCGAGCAAGACGACGTGCGCGCCGCTCTGGACTATCTCCAGGCGTACTTTCCTGAGACGCCGCTCTGCGTGGCTGGGTTCTCCTTTGGCGCGTGGATGGGTCTGCGGGTGGGCTGCGCCGATGCGCGGGTGCGGCAATTGGTGGGCGTTGGCGTGCCAACGACGCTGCTCCCGGCGCCCGCTCTGGCCGAGTGCGCGGTTCCAAAATTGGTGGTGCAAGGCGAACTCGATCAATACGGCCCGCAGTCGGACCTGCTGCCCTGGTTTGAGGCGATTGCCGCGCCAAAGCACCTGGAGGTCGTCCCAGGCGCCGATCACTTTTTTACCGATCATCTGGACGAACTCGCTCAGGCTATCGCGCGCTACTTTCAGCAGAGGATGTAATACTCGGCTGGGAGTGCCGCCGTCCCTGGCGGCAATGAAGAAAACAGGCGCCTCTCGTTCTTCTTACCGGGTCGCAATGGTGAGGAACAATGGCCGGGGGGACCATTCTATTCTAGAAAGAAGCGCCTTGCGAAGTAAAGTATACAAGAGCCTTCACTGATTTGCAGTGAACTAGCTCACATTTTGATGGTCTAGATGACTGCTCGACTTTGTGTGAAGGCTACCGGCCCGGTTGCGCTCGCGCCTCTCTACTGGCCGGCTCTCTCATATTCCTCTGGAATGTCGATGCGCAGATCAGGTTTATCCTCATCCTCCTCCATATCTAGCGGCACACTCTCTCCTTCCACCTGTACGGCCATTGAGGGCACGGTGCGGCTCTGCAAGACGATGCCGCGCATCAGTCCTTTGGATGCCATACCCAGGATGGGCCGGATGCGCTCCAGACGCTCGCGTGCTGCTTGCAGCCCTTGTGCGCGCAATCGCCCGGCCTCACCCTCCAGGTCGTCTGGTTGCCAGATGCTGCGGTCATCAAGCACCTGCCCAACAGCGCCCTGCACCTGCTGAAGCTGATCGATAGTCTGGTTGAGGATGACCAGCAGATCGCCTTCAGCCAGGTCGATGCGCTGCTGGAGTCCTCCCAGTGTCGTGCCGCGCCACCAGTTGAGCGCGACGCTGTGGAATGCCTGGTTGATGCCAGGGCTGGTATCCAATCCCCGGTCAATTTCGTGCATCTGCACCCGATTGGTGACGCGATAGACATCGCGGCGCAGCAGATTCATGCGGTGTGCGATAATATGGCGGTTGCGCACCGGGCGGTCATCGTCGAAGGCGAACCAGCTTGCCAGCTCGGCCATCTCGGAAGGATGCAATTCATCCAGGGCAACGTTTTCGATCAGTTCGGCCCACATGATCCCGGCGGGATGGAAGATACTACGCAGCAGCCGGCCTTTGATAGTGAGTTGGTCATCATGGCCGATGTACTCGAGCGTGCGCAGGACATCGATGGTCCCGTTGAGTTCAGCGGCGCCCGCCCGGCTGAGCGCGCGGTGCCGCTCGCGCTCGGTGATTGGCTTGTTGCGCTCGCGCCGCGCGCGCCGGCCCTCGCCGGAGGCATCAGCCTCATCTGGCTGCTCTTGCGAGTCCGCTTCATCCGCCGCTGGTTCATCTCCAGCAGAGAATAAGCCCTCCCAGTCGGTAATGGGGGTGACTTTTCTGAAGACTCGGCCTCTTTCACGTGCTGTCTGTCTGTCATCTCGCCTGCTCTGCTGCTCGTCATAGATCAGGCGCTGGCTGTAGCGCTGAAATTCACGGAAGCTGGCGGCAACATCCCGCCGCAGGCGGCTGATATTGCCGCCGCGCCACAGGTTCAAGATAGAGTTATAGCGAATCGTAAACGCGCTGTTCACCGGCAGGAGCTCGCCGGTCAGCGCAGCAAAGGACGCCTCAAACGGCTCCCAGGGAGAATAGGGGATAATCGCCGCGCCGCGCTCATCCATGCCGCGTCGACCAGCGCGCCCGGTCAATTGCTGATACTCGTTGGGCGTCAGCAGGCGCATCTCGGTGCCATCGAACTTGCTCAGGCTGCCCACCACGACGGAGCGCGCTGGCATATTGATACCCAGCGCCAGCGTATCGGTGGCAAAAACGGCGCGCAGATGCCCGCGCTGAAAGAACGTCTCCACCAACACCTTCAACCCTGGCAGCAGGCCGGCATGGTGATAAGCCAGCCCGCGTGGCAGCATCGCGGTGAGCCGCTGCACCTGCTCCAACTCGCGGTCTTCGCGGGGCAGCGCCTCCAGCCAGGCGCTGATCTCCTCCTGAAGCATAGCGCGCTCTTGCGGCTCGGTGAAGAGATGCCCTGCCGCCCTGATGGCGCTCTCTTCGACGATGCGCCGGCCCGGCAAGAAATAGAGGCAGGGCAGCAGGTCGGCTCGATGCAGCGCGGCCAGCACTTCGCCGGGTTCGGGAGCCTCGCGTTCGGTGGTAGGCCGGCCAGCAGGGGTGGCTGTCTGGCCCGGCGCGGCACCTGTGGCCTGATCAGGGACGCTGGTGATAGCTGGCGCCTGGCCGTTGCCCTGTTTGGCGCCGCGCGCGCCACCAAACGTATACATGCGCGATTCACCGCGCTCTCGCCGCCGTTTTGCCTCGCCGCCGACCTTGCGGAAGCGCTCCACGCGCTTGCCCTCCGCATCCATCACCAGATGCAGCCGGCCATCGAGATAGTAGTGGTGTTCCAGTGGCACGGCGCGCTCGGTATGAAAGACCAGACTGATGGGCCGGTGGACCCGACTGATCCAGAGGGCCAGTTCGTCGGCGTTGCTGACGGTGGCCGAGAGGCCGACCAGGGCTACATGCTCAGGCGAGTGGATAATCGCCTCTTCCCAGACTGGCCCGCGCTCCGGGTCGCTGAGGTAGTGCAATTCATCAAAGATGACACAGCCGACATCGGCCAGTTCAGCGTTAAAGCGAGCGCGCTCAGCTTGCCCCGCTTCCTCGCTTGTAGCGCTTGTATCCCTGCCGGCATCCTGGTTGCGCGCTTCTTCCTCCAGCAGCATGTTGCGGTAGATTTCGGTAGTCATGACGACGATGGGCGCCTGGTTGGCCTCGACAATATCGCCGGTGACCAGTCCCACCGCCTGCGGCCCATAGCGGGCGCGCAGATCACGAAACTTCTGATTGGAGAGTGCCTTGAGCGGCGCGGTATAGATGACGCGCTTGCCCTGGTGGCGCGCCAGCCAGATGCCAAATTCCGCCACGACGGTTTTGCCCGTACCCGTCGGTGCTGCCACCAGCACCGAGCGTCCCTCGGCCAGATGGTGGATCGCCTCGACCTGAAACGGGTCGAGCGCGAAGGGATACTCTCTGGCAAAGGCGGCTACCAATTCATCCGCGCTCTGTTGTGTGATACTGTATTCGCCCATTACACCTCTTCTCACTCCCGTTGTGCCACCGCTGCTGGCTCCCGCTGTGCTGCTGTTGATTCGGTTGGTAGCTCTGGCACCATGACCTGAAGCGCCTGTGTCACCGAAGCGGCTATCATTGGGGTGCGCCCGCGCAGTTCACCATCCAGCGTGACATCTTCCTGCCCAGCAGTTTCGATCATGACCTGCCTGGCTCGGACATGGCGGATGCCGGGAAAGCGGCGGCTGTCGGCTTCACGCCAGCCGTTTTGGGCCGGCATCAGCGCGGTCTGGGCCGCTGCGAGCAACTGTCGCAAATCAAAGTTCTCGACGATCAAAATATCTAAGAGATGGTCATGTAATTGTACCCCAGCCAGGGCAAACTCGAACGGCCCACCAAACAGCGGAGAGTTAATGACGGCCACCTGCAGCGCCTGATACGGATAGGGGCGCCCCGGCTCGATCTCATCCTCGCATTCGCCAGGCGTCAGCGCGCAGGCTGGTTCTTGAAAGGTCAGCGTGAAATCTATCGACCGGGTTTTACTGAGCGTATTCAACGCGGCCAGCGGATAGGTGAACGGGCCAAAGCGCCGACGCATCGTGGCGCTCGTCGCTAGCTGGGCAAAAGTCACATTCAGCCCCAGCGTCAACGCGTGAGTAAAGAATGCGCCTGTCGGCTGGCCCGCGCTGGTAGGAAGCGGCGCTGGCTGTGCCTCGTCTGCCTCGTGCAGCGCGTAGGGTTCGGACAGCGCCGGCTGGGCGCAGCCCAGATCAACAGGCAGAAGGTGCCCCTCAGAGATAGTGTTACAGGCATCTTCTAATGTCAGCGGCAGGCGCAGCGAACGGGCAAAATCATTTGACGTGCCCAGCGGCAAGATGCCCAGCGGCAGGCCGCTGTTAGAGAGATGCGTGGCGACGGCGCCAATGGAGCCGTCCCCACCGGCGGCAATGACCAGATCGATGCCCGCGCCCTTCCACTCCTCGGCCAGTGGTGGCTTGCCATCCAGTGCATCGACCCTCCAGATCGCGGCGGCAATAATACCATGTTGTTGAAGGAGGCGCTGTGCTTCTTCGAGAGCGGCTCCCTCATTATAGACACGCGGGCTGGCGACGATGAGCGCCCGGCGTTGCTGTGTTGTTCTTGATTGCATTCGTATCCTTTATCTGATAGGTGCAGGGTTTGCCCTCTGCATTATAGGCATGGCCTGCTCTCTCCCGCAATCTGAAGCACAGCCTCTTTTTTACTTATCAAAAAGACCCCCTTGCCAGTTTTCTCTAGCTGTGTTATCGTAACACGAGCAGCCAAACATTGTCGAAACATTAGAGGAAGTAGTGGCTTCTTGTTGCTGTCAGGAACCCAGACCCCCTCAAGGGGGTAGGCTTGTGAAAGTCCCATCCTGACCAGACTCAGCAAGCTCACGCTTGCTCCGTTCCGAGCGAATGGATAGGCACTCCGGGGTGGCCGGTCCAGCCCCGGACCCTGCGGGCAGCGGTTAAACAGAGGCCGCTGGGTGGCGTCAGTGCTGCTGCCAAAGCAAGGAAACCGCTCAGGAACGTAGTCGAGGACCACTTTACCCGCGTAAGCGGAGGCTCTGCAAAGAGCAGAAAGGAACGCATGTCCCAGGTGTTGGTGGTAGACCAGGACAAGCAGCCACGAGACCCCATTCATCCAGGCTATGCGCGCTGGCTGCTCTCCCAGCAGAAAGCGGCGGTCTTTCGGCACGCTCCGTTCACCCTCATCCTGAAGCGAGCAGCACCATCCCCCACGCCAGCGGCCTTGCGCCTCAAGATGGACCCAGGTAGCAAGACAACAGGGCTGGCAGTGGTCAATGATGCCACTGGGCAGGTGGTGTGGGCCGCCGAAGTGACGCATCGTGGGCAAGCGATCATGACCAAACTGGCTGATCGTCGGGCCATTCGGCACAACAGACGCCAACGCAAGACGCGCTACCGTCCGCCTCGCTTCAACAATCGGCGCCGTCGTGATGGTAAGCTGCCTCCTTCGCTGGAAAGCCGGGTTGCCAACGTCCTCACCTGGGTTTCCAGGCTGCGCCGACTTTGCCCCATTGAAGCCCTGAGCCTGGAACTGGTGCGTTTTGATATCCAACTGCTGGAGAACGCGGAGATTAGTGGGGTCGAGTACCAGCAAGGAACGCTCGCCGGCTACGAGATCAGGCAATACCTGCTGGAAAAGTGGGCAAGGCGGTGTTCCTACTGCGGTAAGACGGGCGTACCTCTGGAAATCGAACACATCGTTCCCAAAGCCAGGGGTGGCGGGAGTAGGGTCAGCAATCTGGCGCTCGCGTGTGCGCCGTGCAACCAGCAGAAAGGCATCCAGACGGCTGCCGAGTTCGGCCATCCTGAAGTCCAGGCCCAGGCTAAACGTCCCCTCAAGGACGCTGCCGCTGTCAACGCCACGCGCTGGGCATTGTATAAGCGTCTCAAGGCCACCGGGTTGCCAGTGGAGGTGGGCACGGGCGGACGCACCAAATGGAACCGCACGCTGTGTGGACTCCCCAAGACCCACTGGTTAGATGCCGCCTGCGTCGGTGCCAGCACGCCAGAGACGCTCCAGGTCAACAGGATCGTTCCTCTTGCGGTTACAGCCACCGGCTGGCAGTCTAGGCAGATGTGCCGAATGGACAAATATGGATTTCCGCGCACTCGTGCCAAGCAATCCAGCCGGGTCCAGGGCTTTCGCACCGGGGATAGAGTGCGAGCGGTAGTCACGCACGGCAAGAAGGTGGGCACCTATGTGGGCCGGGTAGCGGTGCGCACGACGGGTCGCTTCAACGTGACGACCAGCGCCGGTGTTGTCCAGGGGATCAGCGCACGCTCTTGTTGTCTGCTCCAACAGCGAGATGGCTATAGCTATGCCAAAGGAGAGGCGACTTCCTCCCGATTCCCTGAAGGGGATCGGTGTCCGTTGCCAGCATATGTATGAAACCATCACCAACGCGCGTCTCGCAGCTTGAATCCAGTCCGCCCTTGCAGCGCCTGCGCGAGCGCTTGCAGGGCGCCGTGAGCCGCTTTGGCGGCTGGGCGAGGCGCTTGACCAGGCAGGACCAGCCGCCAGAGCCGGCTAGCTCGCTACCGGCGCGTTCCAACGTGTCCGATGCCCGAACGCTTGCCGCCAGATTGGGCGAACGCCCCGGCAGCCGAGAACGCAGTGATCGGCCCGCCGGAAAAAGCGCGCCGATACGTCGGGTGGCGGCGCCCACGCGCCTATCCCAGACGTCCAGAAGCCCGCGTTCTTATTTAACGGAATCCATGAGCAGTGCGTCTGGGCGCGGCGAGCGCAGTTCGACGAGCAGCGCCGGGCGGGCCGGGGAGCAGCCCGGCCCGCCAGTGCTGCCAATAAAAGAAGCGGCAGATGGCCCCGGTGAAAACCAGGCTGGTACAGCAAGCACTTCTCTCAGCATTGGTGAAGCGCCCACCGAGCAAACACCAGAACAAGCTGAAGAGGTACGCCGCCCGCTGGAGCGCAACCTGCTCAAAGGAACACGCAATGGCATGTTGTTGACGCTGGAACCCGGCTATCCCTGGGAACAGGTTATTGAGGCGCTTTCGGCCCGGCTGGCGGAATCGCCAACCTTTTTCCAGCGCTCGGTGCTGAGCCTTGATACGCGCCGGCGCCCGTTACAGCCGGCAGAAATGGAGGAACTGGGCACCGTGCTGGAGCCTTATGAGATGACATTCAAAGAAGTGGGCAGCGATGAATTAACCGATCCCCGCCAGTTGCCAAGCGGCGCACGGCGTGACGCGCCTGCGGGAAACACCTCGCCGGGGCTGGCGATTCGCCCAGGGCGCGATGTAACCGACGCGCTGATTACCCGGCGCACAGTACGCTCCGGCCAGCAGTTGCAGTATGAGAGTTCAGTGGTGATCATGGGCGATGTGAACTCTGGGGCGGAGGTGATTGCTGGGGGCGATGTGATTGTCTGGGGCACGCTGCGCGGGACGGTTCACGCGGGCTACCCTGGCAATGAGGAGGCGGTGGTCTGCGCGTTGACGCTAGCTCCGGTGCAACTGCGCATCGGCAATCACGCCAGCCGCCCGCCAGAGGATGACCTGCCCTCGCAAATACCAGAGATTGCCTCGGTCAAAGAGGGGCAGATCGTGGTGGAAAGCTGGAATGCCGGGCGTGGCTACCGCCGCTAAGCGGTGTTTTCGTAACGGAGGAACTTCATGGACAGCCGGGTACTCACTATTACTTCGGGCAAAGGCGGAGTGGGGAAGACGACGACTGCGGCAAATCTGAGTACAGCGCTGGCGATGACGGGCAGTCGGGTGGTGGCGGTGGACGGCGACATTGGCCTGCGCAATTTGGATGCAGTGATGGGCTTGGAGAGCCGCATTATTTATGATCTGGTGGATGTGGTCGAGAAACAATGCCAGTTGGGCCAGGCGCTCATTAAGGATAAGCGCCTGCCAGAACTCTATTTGCTCCCCGCGGCCCAGACACGCGACAAGAATGCGGTGTCCAGTTTGCAGATGGAGCAACTCTGCCATCAACTGCGACAACAATTTGAGTTTGTCATCATCGATTGCCCTGCCGGCATTGAGCAGGGCTTCCGCAACGCGATTGTCGGGGCGGATGAAGTCATTATCGTGACCAACCCGGAGATGTCCTCGGTGCGCGATGCTGACCGTATTATCGGTCTGATCGAGGCAGCGGGCAAGCCGGAGCCGCTGCTGATGATTAACCGGCTGCGCCCGGATATGATCCGGCGCGGCGATATGATGGATGTGGCCGATGTGCTGGAGGTCTTGAATATTGGCCTGATCGGCCTGGTTCCTGAAGATGAAGCGGTGATCGTTGCTACCAATAAAGGCGAGCCAGTGGTGATGGACCCCAAATCTCGCGCCGGAAAAGCCTTTACCAATGCGGCTCGGCGCATTCTGGGTGAAGAGGTGTCGCTGGAAGAACTAGACGCCCCCCAGAACCTGCTGGACCGCCTGCGCAAGTTGATGGGTCTGGGTGTGCGCGCCGGGTAATATACTGCCCGATCCTTATTTTTGGAGGGCGAAGAAGCGATGGGACTGTTTGACAAACTGTTTGGACGCAAAAAGCCTGCCGCCCCGTCGGCGGGCGAACTGGCGCGCGAGCGCCTGACGCTCATGCTGGTGCATGACCGGCTAAGGCTGACCCCCGATCTGCTGGATCGCATTAAAGGCGAGTTGCTGGAGGTAATCTCGAAGTACGTCGAGATCGATGAGACCGGGGTTGATGTCGAACTGACACACAGCGAACACTCGGATAAGCTGGTGGCGCGCATGCCCGTCAAGCGCCAGCGTATCCAGTTCCAGCGCGATGTGCTGGAGCCTGGCATGGGTAATCCCCTGGCGGCGGCAGCTGCGCTGGCGCAGATTCATCAGACCCCGGCTGCGGCGAGCGCTGCCCCGGCAGGCCAGGCGCCAGCCGACGCGCCTGCATCGACTGAGGCCGCGCCCGCTGCGGTTCTGCAGAAGCCGGCTGCGCCGACAAGCGCTCAGGAAACATCGGCAGCCCCGCCGGCTGGGACTCCGGCGGAGCCAGCCAGTACCTCGGCTGTGGCGACGTTGCCTGTAGCGGCAGAAGCGGCCTCACCTGCGGCATCTGAAGAAGCGAAAGCAGAGGCAGCAGAAGCAGCAAAAGCCCCAGCGGCTGAGGTGGCGCCGCCCGCCTCCACGCCAACCAAAGGATAGCCCATTTTGGCTGTTCCCCTTGTCCCTCATAGGCCGTTACATATATAGTACGACCACGTTCATGTACGGCAGTTTGAGCCACCTGCTTTCATGCACAGAAAGCAGGTGCGCTTGCTATGTGCCCTGCTGACCAAATTCATCACATCGTATAGCACGATCTTAGGAGGCGACCAATGCAGATTCGGGACAACGACCCCCGACAGGTTCCAGCGAGTGGCCCGCTGACGCAGTTTGGAGTGGATCCCAGCACGAGTCTGGCGCCAATGCCGGCAACGGCGGTGGTCACATCAAACCTGGGGACGCGGGCGGAGATGCAGGCGATGATGGAGACCGAATTTACGCGGGTGGCCTCATCCCTTTCTACCCTGCACAAGCGCATGGAGCAGTTGATTCAGGAAAATGATCGCCTGCGCCGCGAGCTGGCCGCCCTGCGCGCCGGCGCCAACGTCATCATCGAGATCGAGGGCCGCCGCTTCGCCCTCACCCCGGAAAACGGCTAGCCGCTTGTGCCGGCGTCCCGCCGGCAGGTGGGGGTGGCGGAGCCTGTAGCGCCGGCAAGATGCCAGCGCTACAATCGGATGTTCTCTCACCCGTTCAGACAGCGATTCCCGCCCATCAAGTCGTCGAAGCAGTTGCCATCATGGTTCAGGATCGCCACTGCTTTGATATTGGCGAACTGAAGCAAAGTCTTGCTTATCATGGCCTTTATGCGCCCCCCATCCAGATCGCCCGCGATCAGGACCGTCCGGCAGAACTGCACTGTCGCCGTCCCTGTCTCCGGCTTGTTGCCCCGGTGGTCGAGCGTCAGGAGAAAGTTCTGGCTGCCGCTGCAATAGTTCGTAGAGCCAAGCGCTCCATCGAAGGGGGAATAGTAGCCCTGGGCGCGCTCAGCCGCCGTTGGACCCAGCAGCAGTTGATTGAGCGCAAAGGTTGCCACCCCCAGCGTGGGTGAAGTTCTCTGCACCGGAAACACCTGAGTGGGATCGTTATCGCTCTCAGGGTGATGGGCGAAGTAGACCTGCACGACATAGCCGGTGGGCGTGCTGGCAGCGGTGTCCGCGCTTGCCGTTGTTGGCGCGGTGGTCACTGCCGGCCCTGGGTTTCCCGTCGGCGCGCCGCTGTGCAGCCGGCTGGCGACCAGCGCTGTAATGAGCAGCGAGACGATCAGGATGGCAGCCAGCGTGGCGACGGTTGAGATCAGCCGGCGCGGATGGCGTTTTCGTTCTTCTGTGATTGGAACCGGGCGCAAAGATGTTGACAGAGGAGCAGATGTCTGCTTTCTGGATGAGCGTACAGGACGCGGTGACCCGGTTGTCTCTGCCCGCTGATCCTCTTCTGCCCACAACGCGAGCAACTGGGGAGGCAGGTCCGCCAGCGGCGCTGGAGCAGGTGTACGACGAATCTGGCTATCCATGCGCTCATACCTGGCGAAAAGCGCGGCGCAGGCGGGGCAGGAAGCGAGATGCGCCTCCAGCGAGGCGCGTTCGGCGGGTGCAAGATCGCTCGAATGGGCGGCAGCAAGCCGGGTTTCCCAGGCTGGGCACGGCTTGGGCATGGGCGGTCTCATGAGATGGTCCCTCCTTTCCTGAGGAAAAGCGCTTCTTCTTCGAGAAGCTGATAGGCGTCAAGAAACTGTTTGCGCCCCCGGCTGACGTACACGCTGACGCTCTTCTCGCTCAGATGAAGCAGTTGGGCGATCTCGCGCTGGGTAAACCCCTCTTCCACCTGCAAAAGCAAACAGACTCGATAGGTAGGCGTCAGCTTTGCCAGTGCGAGGGCGACCTGCTCGGCCTCGCTGACCTGCTCTTCCGGTCCGGCCAGGGTGGGATAGCCTGTCCCGTGTCGCTCCTCCGGTTCTACCCAGGGCAGCCAGCGAATCAGACGGGCGTGGCGCAGATGCGAGCGCGCCAGATTGGTGGCGATCCGGTAGAGCCATTGGCTAAAGCGCGTCTCGTCGCGCATCCCTGGCAGCGCGCGCCAGGCTTGAAAAAAGGTCTCCTGGGCCAGATCGCGCCCCACCTCATCGTTGCCCACCAGGCGCCCCAGATAGCGACAGATGGGCGCGTTGTACTGCTGAAAGAGGGCCGTGAAGGCGGCGCGGTCCCCGGCCCGTGCCCGTTCCACCATCTCCGTCGCCGACGCATCATCGGAGGATGCCGGCGGCGGAGACGTGGCACTGCTGAGAGCAAATTGAAACATAAGCAGCATCACCACCTTTGAACCTATCGTTCCTGTCCTATTCCCTCTGACGCGGCAAAGCAGCGAAACCCTACAACCAAAAAAAGACGACCCTCTTAACCTGATTTTAACCCCTCTGGCTATGTTCGCCTCCTCTTTTTTGGCTATAGGGATAGGTGAAAACCAGTCGTCATCTGATGACGGCGTAATGCTTTCTGCTTTTCACCAAAGAAGGGATCGCAGCAATGAGATGGATGGTCAGTTTTGGCTTTCGTGTGGCGCCAGAACAGCAGGCAGAGGTCGCGGCCCTGATTCCCCAGGAGCAAGCGCACATCAAAGAGTTGACAGCGCAAGGAGTGGTGGAGGCGCTCTATATCAGCGCTGATCGCTCGCATGTCTGGCTGGTAATGCAAGGAGACTCAGAGGCTGAGGTAGCACAGTCGCTTGAGACCTTTCCGCTTTATCCCTACATGCTCTCTGAATTGACGCCTCTGCTCTAGGTGAGCAGGATTCATTCTCTGCTCTTGGTTAGAAGAGCCGACTATACACCTTACCTGGCGTCTGCTATACTATGTGCGATTGATGTTTGACTGGTGAAGGCGCTCGCAAAAGCATATCAGGAAGAGGCAACTGGCGATGATGAAACAGGGGCCGCTGTCCGGCTAGGTGGTAGGCGGCAAATATCTGCTGGGCGAACTGCTGGGCAAGGGCGGCTTTGGCGCCGTCTATAAGGCCACAAACCAGATGCTCGCCCGCCCGCAGGCCGTCAAGGTGCTGCTGGAAGAACATTTCAGCGACGTCAAGTTTCGGGATCGCTTTCTGCGCGAGGCGCGCACGCTGGCGGCGCTCGATCACGCCAATATCGTGCATGTGGACGATATTGGCGTGCAGGGCAATCTGATCTATCTAGTCATGCCCTATCTCAGCGGCGGCACGCTGCAAGATATGATGAAGGCGCGTTCGGGGCCGCTCTCGCTTGATGAAATTGGGCGCTCCCTGGAGCAAATCTGCTCGGCGCTTGGCTATGCCCACGCCCAGGGCGTGGTCCATCTGGACCTCAAGCCGCTCAACTTGCTGATCCATCAGGATGGTCGCCTTCTGCTCTCCGACTTCGGGCTGGCGCACCTGATGGAGCAGGGTGCCGTCGAGGGCGGCACCAGCCTACAATTTGGCTCGCCCTTATATATGGCCCCGGAGCATTTTGATGGCAAGCCAGAGCAGCGCAGCGACCTCTACGCTGTTGGCATCATCCTCTATCAGATGCTTACCGGCAGACACCCCTTCGAGGCATCGACCCCGGC
>CAZFWN010000142.1:0-14640 GCA_964522745.1 uncultured Ktedonobacterales bacterium | reverse complement strand
GAATCAACTCGCCGCTGCCATCGCTGGCGATTGAGCCGGTGCGCGCCAGCCCCAATCCAGCGCGCTGGGCCAACCGGCGCAGCGTGTGCGCGTGCAGTGGGGCATCGGTGGCGACAATGACGATACATGAGCCATCCGCTGCGGGTGCCTCTGGGAGCAGGTCGGGGAACGCTGGCCCGACGCGCACGCCTCCTACCGTCAGCCGGGGGCGCAAGCCAAAGTTAGTCTGCACCAGAACGCCAACAGTATATGTGCCTCCAGGGATGGATACCACACGCGAGGATGACCCAATGCCACCTTTGAACTGGAAAAGCTGCATCCCCGTCCCCGCTCCAACGCAGCCCTCGACCACCGGGTTGCTGCTCGCTCCATCCAGGGCTGCCCAGACATCGGCCTCAGTCACTGCGAAGCTCAGATGATCGTGCAGGAAGCCATCATCACACTCCGCCACAACGCCGATAGGAATTTCCTCACGCGCCTGCTCAGGATAGCGCCCGGCCAGATAGCGCGTCATGGCTTGCAGCGCTGTGCCCACATTGGATGTACCTGTCAGCACAATTGGTGTAGAGAGCAAGCCCCATTCCTCGATGACGGAGCGGCAGGTCATCTCGCCGTAGCCATTCAGCGCGTGGATGCCTGCATAGACGCGCTCTGAGAGTGGATTGCCGTCGTGCGGCCAGATAGCAGTGATCCCTGTGCGCACGTTCTGATCTCGAATCAACGTCTGATGCCCAACACGTACACCAGGCACATCAGTCAGGGTATTTGATTGGCCGGTGGACAACTCCCCAATCTTCAGCCCCAGATCCCGAAGCCGAAGCTGCTCAGCCATAGTTCGCTCGCTTTCTCAGGTCCGTACAGTTTGGATACCCCAATCTATAGTATACTGTGTTACATCTCTTCAGTGCGCCTTACTGCTTACAATGCCGAGACGGCCCTCTAAAGGCGAACTGAAGGGGAGCGAAACTGCTGAGGAAGCGAGAGAACTGATGAGAACAAACCATGTCAAGACGAAACTGCAACACGGCGAGCCGACGCTGGGCGCGTGGTTGGTGTTGCCGAGTGTTGCCTCGGCGCGGGTGATGTCCCGGCTGGGCTTTGATTGGCTCGCGGTAGATACAGAGCATAGCGCGCAAACTCCCGCGCTGATGGCTGATATGGTGGCTTGCATTGCCGATTCGGGAACCTGCGCTCCTTTGGTGCGCCTGCCGGCAAACAGTGTCGAATGGTTCAAATGGGCGTTGGATGCCGGAGCCTGGGGCGTCATTGTTCCTATGGTGCAATCGGCAGAGGAAGCGCGGCGCGCCGTAGCGTGGTCGAAATATCCACCGCTTGGCACGCGGAGCATTGGCGGAATGTTTGGTCCCTACGGCTTCGGCGTGACCGATTGGGCCAGCTATGGACCGGCGGCGAACAATGAGATCATTGTGGCGGTGCAGATTGAGAGCGCCCAGGCACTTCAGAACCTGGATGAGATTCTGGCCGTACCGGGGATTGATGTGGCCTTCGTAGGACCAAATGATTTGCATGCCCAACTGGGCATGCCTCCCAGCAGCGACGGCGCTGAACCGGAGTTTATGGAGGCGCTGGAACGTATCAAAGCGGCAGCAAGGCGGCATCAGGTGGCGCTCGGCATTTTCAGCAGCAATGGCGAAGCTGCGGCTGAGCGGATGCGACAAGGGTTCCAGATGATCAGTGTCACCACCGATTTAAGTAGCATGATTGCCTCGGCGATATTGCATCTGCGTCGGGCAAGCGAGTAGATGTAACAACGCTCTGTATGAGCCTCCTCGCTGGAATATACAACAAAGCAGACAGTGTACAAAATGGCTTACCAGACTCACTCAAAAAACAATTCATACCCTCACTCGCGCTCCTTCTTGACAAGCGCGCAAGAAGCGGGATACTATAAGGTAACACAGGCGATAGTGCCTGCATCCACCAACAGAAGAATGGAAGCAGCAGCGATGTCAATCTCTTCTCCACTACCCTCGTTAGCCGAGCGGCTTCGTGCCGCCCGCCTGGCTGTCAACAAAACCCAACAGGAATTGGCCGGGGGGAGCTACTCCAAAGCGTACATCTCGGCCATTGAGCGCGGCAAGCTAACACCCTCGGTGCAGGCGCTGGGCCTGCTGGCTGATCGGCTAGGATTGCCTGCATCCTACTTCCTGGGAGAAGGGGACGCCGATCTGGAGGCGCTGGCCGCAGTACACGCCACACCAGGGATGCACCCCTTGAGCGCGCAGCAGCTACAAGGGGAAGTGGCCCTCCTGGACCTCGATGAAGCTGAGGGGTGGTTGCGCTTGCATCACCCTGACAAAGCCCTGCACCTCCTCGATGTGCCCGCTGGCCCTCCGTCAGCCCTGTCCCGCCTGGAGCAGCCGTACTGGCATTGGCTCGCCGGATGGGCGCTCCAGGCCACAGGACATCCCGCTGAAGCGATTGGTTACTTGACGCAAGGGCTGGCGCTGGTTACATCACTGATAAAGTTAGTTCGCCCTGCTGAGCGCCCGGCTCTGATAGAGTTGGCCGAGCGGCTGCGCTGTATGCTGGGCGTTTGTGAACTGACGCTGGGCCAGGTGGATCAGGCGCTGGATCGGCATCAGCAGGGGTGGTCTGCCAGCCAGGCCGGGCAGGTGGGCGATCCTGATGTGCAGTTGCACCTCGCCCTCGCGCTGGAGCAGGACTATCTGGCCCTGGACCAGCCTGAGGAGGCCCGGGTAGTCCACCAGGCCGTCTTCCCGATGCTCCAGGAGCGCGAAGATCTGGCCGCACGAGCGCAGGGTGCCTGGGAACAGGCGATGAGGTACAAGGCCCAGGGCCAGATGCGCCTGGCCGAGCGGTCTCTCCAGCAGGCCCTGACCGGGTGGGCACTCCTGGAAGCCCAGCAGCAGGTAGCCCAAATCCAGGTTCACCTGGGACAAGCGCTGCTCGATCACCAGGACTTTGCCGAGGCAGAGCCACTCCTCCGGCAGAGTCTGGCGCGTGCCGATCAGACGGGAGATAGCCAGACACGGGGGGATGCCTTGCACGCATTGGCTCAGTTGTTCCTCGCACGCGGCGACCTGGCACAGGCCATGACTACCGCAGCCGAGGGGTTGCAGATTGCCAGGCAGCGTGGCAACCGCCGCGCCCAGGGAAAGTTCTGCCTGATCCTGGCCGCTGTCGCTGAGGCGCAGGGCCAGATGCCGGCAGCCGAACGAAGTTACCAGGAAGCGCTCGAAGCGTTGGAGCAGGCGGAGGATCAACTGCTGCTGAGCGAAGCACATGCGCGCTACGGCCAGTTCCTCCAGCGTCAGCAGCGCTACCAGGAGGCTTTTCAACAAATGCAACTGGCTGTCCACCCGGAGTCATAGCGAGGAGGCAACACGTGAGTCCCTTTTCTGGCAAAGCCGTTCTCATTACTGGGGCTGGAGTAGGGATTGGCTATGCGTTGTGCCAGGCTTTCGCCGGTGCCGGGGCCACAGTAGCGTTGAACGATATCGATCCCTCGCGCTGCCAAGGGGCGACGCAGCAGATCAATCGTACCTTGGGCATTGAGCGAGTTCACCCCTATGCCGGCGACGTTGCCGATGTGGCAGCAGTTCAGACGATGTTTCAACGGTTTGTTGACCTGGCGGGGCGACTTGATGTCGTGATTGCCAATGCTGGCATCACCAATTACGGGGCGTTCCTGAACTCAACACCAGAGGCGTTTGATCGATTGACGAGTGTGAATTTGCGGGGGAGTTTCTTTACCGCGCAAACCGCTGCCAGGCACATGATCGATGGGCATATCCCCGGACGCATCATTTTGATGTCGTCTGTGACGGGTATCCAGGCACATCGGAATCTGGGGGGATACGGGATTACCAAAGCAGGCATTGGGATGATGGCAAAAATCATTGCGCTGGAAGTGAGCGCCTATGGGATTACCGCCAACGCCATCAGCCCTGGTGCGACTCTCACTGAACGCACGCTGCACGATGATCCCTCGTATGAAAAGCATTGGGCCAGTGTCACTCCCACCGGGCGCGTCGGGTATGCGGAGGATATTGTGGCTGCCGCCCTGTATCTCGCCTCGCCAGAAGCACGCCATGTGACCGGGCAAATCCTCGTGGTTGACGGAGGATGGACCATACAGAGTCCTCTGCCACCAGAACATCCAGACCTCCCCGAACATGCTTCACACTGAGATGAGTGCCTGCAATGACTGACATACGAAGACATTTGCCAGGAATCCTCACTTGCATCCGTGACCAACTCGCCATTTCCGGCGAGGACACATCTGTACTGCACGATGAGGTCAAGGCTGCACTTACTGCGCTGTTACCGGCAAGTTACGGCGTCGCCAGAGGACATCTGATCAATGCTGAGGGGAACCAATCACAGGCGATCAATATTATCATCTATGATAGAACGATTCCCGCTGCCGAGCAACGGGAAGAAGATCGGTATGCTCTTCGGCAGGCTTTGTTAGTCATTATGCTGGCCCCTACCTTTGATAGCGCCGCGCTTGATGTCGCCTTGAATGCGATTGCCAGTGTCAAACGGCTGCGCCGGCCTTCAGCGATGCGCGCCTCCCAGGCAGCAGAGGTCTCTCCTCGGATTGCCAAGCAGCTTTTTCCGCTTGGCATCGGGGGGTGTCGTTATTTAGCATTGGGACAGTCACAGGAGCAGGAGGTTAGCTGTCTGGCGCTTGATGCAGCCTTAAAACGGCAGCCTGAAAGCCTGCGCCCGGAGTATATGCTGGCGCAGGCGCAGCAAATCAGCTATGCTTGTCCGCTGCTGGAGGGCGGCACATTTGAGCCGACGACCATCAATATTGCCTGTGGGCCAGTGCTGGCAAAAGCACGACAGTGTTATGCCTGCAAACAGAGGTTCACCCGCCAGCATTTCTTTTATACGCAGTTGTGTCTGCGGTGTGGCGATCTCAATTATCAGAAGCGTGCCGCTTCCGTTGATCTTTCTGGGCGGGTCGCGTTAGTGACTGGAGCGCGCGTAAAAATCGGCTATGCTACCGCGCTGCGTCTCCTCCGGGCGGGGGCACAGGTGATAGCCACCACCCGCTTTCCGCATGATGCTGCGCGTCGCTATAGCCAGGAGCCAGACTTCTCCTGTTGGCATGACCGTCTCCAGATTTATGGCCTGGACTTCCGCCATTTGCCAACGCTGGAGCGTTTTGCTGCTGATCTTTCTGCTGATTACCCAGCATTGGATATGCTGATCAACAACGCAGCGCAGACTGTGAAACGTCCGCCAGCATATTATGCCCATCTACTGCCCTACGAGCGCACGCCGCTATCGGAGTTGCCACTCACACACCAGATACTCCTTGAGCGTGGCTATGCTGTGCTGCCCCCGCCTTCTTTCAGCCTGCCTGAGTCCCAAACAGGCGCGCTTCTTCCCGGCACGCCAACGACCCCGGCCTTGAGCGAGCGGACAGTAGATGAAGCGCCTTTCTTTCCGCCAGGAGCCTATGACGAGCATCAGCAGCAGCTTGATTTGCGCCCGGAGAATAGCTGGTCCAGCAGCCTGGATGAGATTGATCTCGCCGAGTTTCTGGAAGTCCAACTCGTGAATGTAACCGCGCCGTTTCTGTTGGTAAGCCGGCTGCGCCCGCTGATGCGCCGCAGCGCTTTTCCACAACGCTTTATCGTCAATGTCTCGGCAGCGGAGGGCCAGTTTGCTCAGGTCAAGACGGGCGCACACGCGCATACCAATATGGCAAAGGCCGCGCTGAATATGCTCACACATACGGTGGCGGCTGATCTGGCCGGCGACGGTATCTTTATGAACAATGTTGACCCCGGCTGGATTTCCCAGCAAGCCCCTGTTACTGATGTGCAATCCTGGGAAGAGCAGCAGCGCTTGCTCCCGCTTGATCTTATCGACGCGGCGGCGCGCGTGTGCGACCCGATTTTCACCGCGATGAGTACAGGCCAGGCTACTGCTGGTACCTTCTACAAAGACTATCAGCCGGCTGCATGGTAACAACCCAAGAGCTTGGGAAATTGACAACGTGAATCTGCTGCTTATATAGTAGTCAGACCGGATTCCTTCCGGTCGATATGGGGATGTGGTGCAATTGGTAGCATACGTCCTTGCCAAGGGTTGAGATTGCTGGTTCGAGTCCAGCCACTCCATATCGTACAGCGGGGATGTGGTGCAGCGTCAGCATAGGTATCAGACGCCGGGTTCAACTCCTGGCCGTCTCCGCTCTGCTCTTGCAGCGTTTGCGGTGCTGGGATGGAGGAGTCTGCCCATACGCCCAAACGCTTGACGTCTCCGCTTCCTCTCCCGTACAGTAGGAGGGCCAGAGACCATCTGGCCGGTATGGGGTGTGGTGCAATGGACAGCACGCGGGACTTCGGATCTCGAGATTATCAGGTTCAAATCCTGGGCATCTCATATCGCGCAGCGGGGGTGTGGTGCAGCGTCAGCATAGAGTTTCAGACATCAGGTTCAACCCCTGATCGCCTCCGCTTTCTACCCCATGTGATGTCTTCCAGACACAACCTCAAGCATTGACAGCGATCAGCCCATATACTATAGTAAGCGCACCGGAGAATATCCGGTCGGTATAGGGATGTGGCGTAACTGGAAACGCCCAGGACTCATAATCCTGAAGTCGCCCGGTTCGACTCCGGGCCGCTCCATGCCGTAAGGTGGGGGCGTGGTGCAGCGTCAGCACAGGGCTTCAGACACCGGGTTCAACTCCCGGTCGCCTCCACTGCCCACTCGCTTCCCAGAGGAATGCGGTTGTGCCTGCTCCTGGTCTTTCTGCCCGTTCGATGCTACATGAGGTTCCATGAAGGATAAGAGTGCATCAGATCCTCTGGCTGCTGAGGCTGCCAATATTGATACCGCGCTTGGACGACTGGATGAGCTGGCCCATCAACCAAGGCTCATGCCCATTGTCGCGGCCAATCCGGCTACCTCTGCGGAAACGTTGGCAAAGCTGGCGAGGAGTAACGATGAGGCGATTTGCCGGGCCGTCGCATATAACCCAAACACGCCCGTTCCAGTTCTCTTGCGATTAGCCCAGAAGTTTCCACAAGAGTTTCTGAGCAATCCTGTCCTTCCGCTGCTGAATCTGGCGCAACCAGACTTTATCAAGAAGCTGGATGCAGCAGTTTGGTTGCAACTGCTGCGCTATGACCGGGTTCCCGGCGTCTGGCTCAAGTGGCTACAACAGGGCGTCATCCTGCCGTTACAGTGGCAGCGAACGGAAGTCCTGGAAGAACTGCGGTTCCATATTGCTATTGCCGGAGAAGCGGGCAAGGGATGGGAAAAGCGGGCGCGCAGGGATCTGCAAGAGGACAAACGCTTGCTTAGCTATCTCTATCGTGTCGATCCGCAGATATTCCTGCTGTGCATCCTGGCTTTCCCTGGCCTGGCGGCACAGTGGGGCGTTGAACTTCGTTCAGGGCGCAAGGAATTGCAGCGTCTGGCGCTGGAGCAGAGTCCAGAACTCAGCAGCCAGGCGCTTGCCTTGCTGGCACGCGAGCAAGAGACTTCTGTTCGATGCGCGGCAGCCCGCCACCCGCGAACGCCGGCCAAGATACTGACGAAGCTTGTCGATACCAGTTTCGATACAACGATCAGGTGCGCTGTAGCAAGCAATCCACATATCCCACTCAAGCTTATGCGCCGTCTGGCTGGTGACCTTGAGGCGGCTGTGCGCCTGGCTGTGGCGCATCATCCCCACGCGCCACTAGAGGTGCTGGAAACCCTGGCGCTTGATACTGATTTCACGGTTCGGGCAGCAGCGGCTTTGCATAGCAAGCTAAGTCGAGAAATTTATCAATTGCTTGCTGCTGATTCTGATGCAACTGTGCGGGCAGGGCTTGCGCGAAACGTCCACGCCCCCAGCGAAATACTGGTGCTGCTGGCGCAGGATGCGCGACTGGAAGTCCGCGCAGCCGTCGCACGCAATCCCCGGCTGCCGGCAGAAGCTTTCACTTTGCTCTTTCAGGAGAAGAGTGCGCCCGTGCGCCAGAGCCTGGCGAGCAATCCCCGGCTGCCTTTGCTCTTGTTGGAGCAACTTGCTGCTGATCCTGATTCGGTTGTGCGCCGAAACCTGGCCGCCAATCCGCGCACGCCCCCGAACTTGCTGGAAGCCTGGTTACAAGAGGAGATTGATGGGGAAACGCGGTCTACTGGCATCCAGAGTTTGCTTTCTACACCCAGAAAGCCAAACCAGTCAGTAGATAGAACCATGTTGCTAGCGCTGGCGCGCAATCCTCACGCAACGTCCGCGCTTCTGACCAAATTAGCGGAGTATACTTCTAAGAAATTCAGCGGGCTTGCTGATTTGCACGCTGCTGTAGCTGCCCATAAGCGCACCCCTGTTGATATACTTAGGAAGCTTGCTGGTCACACTGCACTTGCCATTCGACGCAGCCTGGCCTCGAATTCGCACACGCCGCTCGACGTGCTAAAGCAGTTGCTCGCCACTGATAATTCCGAATTATGGATTAGGATTGCTCATCATCCGGCAGTGATTGGCAACCACCGGCGTATCCTGATCGATCTGTTGATGGAAAAAGTCGGCAAAGGTCCGGCCTGGTCAGGTGCGCCTGCGTGGTTTATCTATCAGCATACGGAGCTTCCTGAAGTCCACTTGAGTGGTATGTTCAACGCGACATCCTGGAGAGACCGCTATCTGGTTGCCCAGCATCCCAAAGCGTCGCGTGAGATGCTTGCGGCTCTGGCGCGTGACGGCAACCGCTTTGTGCGGGCGGCTGCTCGCACAGCGCTTATCAAACGCGCCCAATATACCAAACGTATACGAACAAAGAGAGACTCATGACACCTGAAGCCTTATCAAGCTTTCTTACCAAGTTGGTGAACCACAACCTGAAGCTGAGTGCAATGATCTGGGGGCCGCCTGGAATTGGCAAATCGAGTATTGTTGCCCAGACCGCCCAGGCGCATGATCTGGAGATGATCGACCTGCGGCTCTCGCAACTGGCCCCGACTGATCTACGCGGGCTGCCGGTGGCCGATCATACTGATGGCGTCTCGCGCTGGTATCCGCCAGAGTTTCTGCCGCGCACAGGACGTGGCATCCTCTTTCTCGATGAGGTCAACCTGGCTCCGCCGGCCATCCAAGGTATCGCGCAGCAATTGATCCTGGACCGCCGCGTGGGGTCGTATGCCGTGCCCGATGCCTGGTTCATCTGGGCCGCTGGTAATCGCAAAGAGGACCGCGCCTCCGTCTTTGATATGCCCGCGCCACTGGCAAATCGATTTATCCATCTGGTGGTGGAACCAGACTTTGAGAGCTTCAAAGCCTACGCGCTGGCGCATGGCATTCACGAGCATCTGCTGGCGTTTCTCTCGTTCCGCCCGGCGCTGCTGCATAAGCTCGATCCGCAGCAGCCCGCCTGGCCGTCGCCGCGCTCGTGGATGATGGCAAACGCTCTTTATCGGGCTGAGTTGGATATGGCTCCGGTCGTGGGGTTGGGCGCTGCCTCGGAGTTCAGTGCCTTTGTCTCCATCTTTCGCCGGCTTCCTGATATTGCCGAGATTCTCAAGGGCAAGGGGCAGCAAATTCCCTTCCCCAAAGAACCCTCTCTCTGCTACGCGGTGACTGCGGCGCTGACCACGCGCGCCACATCGCTGAATGAAAGCTATCAGGCATTTCAGTGGATAGCAACAAAAGCCAGCGCCGAATGGGTACAACTATTTGCGACTGATCTCTTCCGTCTGGCGAACGCTCGCAATGAATTGGGAAAGCTGGCAGTGCTGGTGCAGCAGGATAAGCGCTTGCAGCAGATGTACAGCGACTATATGGCACTGTTGGGATAAGCGTATGGAAGAGAATACAGCACTTCAGCGGCAGATTACTGGCGCCATCCTGCAACTGCGCACCCGCTCGCCGTTTTTTGCGACGCTGGCGCTCTTTGCGCGCATTGTCTTGACGGAAACGGTTCCCACCGCTGCAACCGACGGGCGCGACCTCTTTTTTAATGTCGCTTTCTGGAATAGCCTGACCTCATCACAGCGGCTGGGACTGCTGGCGCATGAAGTGTTGCACGCGGCGCTGCTGCATGTGGTCCGGCGCGGGCCACGCGACCCGCTGCTCTGGAACATTGCTGCCGATATTGTGGTGAACGGGATCATCCTGGCCCAGCCGGGGTTTGAGTTACCAGCCGGTCATCTGCGCGAAAAAACACTGGAGCATCTGAGCGTGGAGGAGGTATATCACCTGCTGCAAGCGCATCCTGAGCAATATGCGAGCGCGCTGAGCATCGTTGATTTACTCTGGCCCAGCGGCCTCGATCGGCATGGAGCCGGGCTGGAGGAACATTGGCGGCACGCCTTACAACAGGCGCAGACGCTTGCAGATATGCTGGGCAAAGGAAACACTCCAGCGGGCCTGCAACGCGAGATGACGCATCTCAGCCCGTCACAGCTTGACTGGCGCTCCTACCTCTGGCGCTTTCTCGTGCAAACGCCAACTGACTTTCAAGAGTTTGACCGCCGGTTCATTGGTCAGGAACTCTATCTGGAGACGCTTTCTGGGACATCAGTGCGCGTGGCTGTGGCTGTAGATACCAGCGGCTCGGTAGGTCGCAATGAGATGGCGCTGTTTCTAGGCGAGGTACGCGGCATTCTGGACGCCTATCCGCATCTGGTGGCCTCGCTCTACTATATCGATGCGGCTTGTCATGGCCCATATGAACTGACTGCGCAGATGGAGCTTCCCACGCCGATAGGTGGGGGTGGGACCGACTTTCGCCCTTTTTTCCGGGCGGTGCTGGACGAACAAGTTGACCAACGCCCCCATCTCTGCATCTATCTCACCGATGGCATGGGAACATTTCCTTCCGAGCCGCCTCCTATGCCGGTACTCTGGGTGCTTTCCCCTGGCGGCATCAGCATACAGGACGTCCCTTTTGGAGAAACTGCTCGGCTCATTCCTGAACCGCATTGATGTTCATTCTGCTCATATACTCTTCGGGATAGTTGATAGAGTTCGTTGGGTGATCGGTGAGGCTCGACACAGCCTGGACGCTGAAATTGGCCCAGAGGACGCGCGAGTAGGTAGTGCGTAGCCCACCCATGCCGGCAGTCAACACGGCCTGGCCGCCCACAATTTGCCAATCGGGTTCTAGCGCTCCATCAGGCCAGACTTTCCCAGCGGCCAGGGTGCCCACTACCAACAGACGGGCATGATACCACTGGTGGATGCGAAACGCCGGCATCGGCACCTGCTCAAGCATCCACCAGTGTTCGTTTTGATTGCCCCATAGTTGCAAGGTTGAGTTGCCGAAGTTGATGGCAAACACCAGGAAATGGTGGGCATCGGTGACACGCCCAAGGAGACGCGCACACCGCTGGGGATGCCCACGCCAGTAGGTGAATACCTGAAAGTCGGCGGAAACCATCATGTCGGCATAGCTCTCGCCCATCCACAGATCCAGATCAGTGCCAGCGGTCAAGGTATCGACAAAGCCCAGGCCCTGCTGGATGGAAAAGCGCGCTCCCGAATGGAGGGCGCAATCATCGTGCCAGGGGTGTCCATCAGAGGCGATGCCCCAGCCTTCCTGGTCTGGTCGTTGAAAGGTATCTTGCGAGTTGTCCATCTGGGAACCTCCAACCTACTTACACCTATGACGGGTGTAAGAATTGGTAATTCTTGCTCATAACAAATTAATTCTTGCACAAATTTAAAATATCTTGCACAACCAACAAACCTGTAATCGTATTGACACTGCTTTTTATCCGAACGTTGTTTTCCTCACGAGGCATTACCTGTCTTTGATTCTTGTCGCGTATTCACGCTGCATTCATCATCTGGGTATCTGGCGGAGCAACTGGGTTATCACACTCCTTGGCGCTTGAAAAGGACCGGCTGGAAGCAGCGTAGCCCTCATGAGGTTAAACGAGCGCCACGAGCGGTCCCTGTTTTGGGGCATGGTGCAGGCAGAGGGAGTACGGCCGCTTCGCGCCTCAGCTTGCGCCGCTGGGGGAGCTGCTCTTTTGGCGTGCTTCTCCAGTACAGGAGCCAGGGAGCCAGTTGGCGAAATCGACCACGTGCGCGCCAGAGAAATTCTCCCCAGCCTTGATGGAGCCAGAGGAAGTCCTGGCTGGGAAAGCGGTCCATTAACTCGGCCGGGAAACACGTTTCAGGTGTCGTGGTTAGAGGGTCTTCCTCTTGGATGAGCCGTTCGAGCACCTCATACCAACGGTGAGGCCACCCTTGGAGCAGACGCACCATGGCGATCAGGATCATATGGACCGTTTCCACGCTGGCTTGCCCCAGCATGGTCTGGTGGGTCAGCTCTCTCTGCTTTTCTGGCACCTCTCCTAATCCGACAAAGAGCGGATTGTCTGGATCGCGGGTCACCAGCAGGTGTCCCATCTGCCAGAGAAAGTGCAGAAACGCTTCAGGGTGCATCTGGCGCAGCGGCGACTGGGACCCTGGCGCTAGGCTCGGCGGCGGAAAACGCTCGGCGCCACATCCCACTGCGGTCCAGAGCAGATGCGTCAGTTCCTGGCTTTCTTCTTGTACTGGCCATGCTCTGACTGGCAACTGATCAAGCGCATAGCCACAGGTGGCACAGCATCCCCGACGTTGATCAGGGATTCAACCCACTTGTAGGTGTTTGCGACAAGAGTGAGACGGAGGACCTGCCAAATAAAAGAGCAGCCAGAGATTTGCCCTTTTCGGAGTTCGTTATCCCATGTTACTTGCATAAATTCTTTCAGGGGCTGACGCGCTGGTTGCCTCGCTGCAGTTGTGTCCCATAATAAAATTTCTCTGAGGTATATCCCCACATCATCCCATCGGTTTGATTGAAGCCTCGCAAAGCCACCAATGCCTCGCCTTATGACCCGGGGTTACAAATTACACGAAATTGGGCCAGTTTTGACTTTTCGGAGCCACTTCCCGCCAGGTACACTTATCTACAGCCACGTGAGCTATTTCCCATGGGAGAGAAGAGAAGTTTGTATCTTGGCTACAACCAGGCCGAAAGGAAGGCACGAGACAATGTCCAAAGGATCTTCACGCCCGATGTCCCCTAAGGATGCTTCACGTATCCAACGCGTCGGGGATCGCCAGCCCACCAGTAAGACTGCTACCAGCGACTTTGCTCCGCGGGCACAACGCGCCGCAGCACACCAGGCCAAGACCACTACGAAGAAGTAAGGAGTAAGAGGCAGGGGAAGCAATCTCCTATGATACTGTGGGAGATTGCTTCCTGTCCTTAAGGAAGGGGCCAGATCAGCACGGGTGAGCAAATCAGCATACGCTTGCTCACCTACAAGAAGGTCAAGCTATGGAACAGCCCAAACTCACTGATGAACAGCCACGTTACACCCGCCAAGAGGTGTTGGCACTCGCACAAAAACTGGGAACGCCTCTGGAAGACCGTATGCTTACCAAGTTGATTGAACTGGGGCTCCTCCCAGCACCACATCATCCTGGGCTGGGGAAAGGGAAAGGGTCAATAGCTTGGTGGTCTGAAGAGGAGCTTAGAATGATGTGCATCATGCTCCCAGCTATCAAGACTGATACACCACGAGAACTCTTGTACAATGTCCCTGTGTATTATTGGCTCCATGATGGCCCTACCTCTGGCGTGTCTTTGGTACAGGTCCAGAAAGCGATCCGACATTGGGTGCGCAGGCGGTGGGGGATGTTTACGGCGCACAAGGGGCGGGAAGTTGCCGCCGAAGCGGTAAAAGAACTGGCTCACCCTTCAGCCACTGGCACCCGTGCTTTACAGGCCGCCCTGACGGCCTGGGGGGATGGGCAGGAGGTGGACATGGATGAGCTCACCTCTTTGCTGGATAGGGTCGTTGCCCCACAGCGCAGACGAAGTACTTTAGAGGCTGAGAGGCCTAGTCGCATCGCTCACCATCTGGAAGGATTGATGTCGACCTGGAAGCTTGCCGTCAAAGAGGGACTCATGCTCCCCGATGCCTTATGGGAATGGGCAAGGATGCGTGTGCTATTGTCTCAGTTTGCTTCACAGGAAGATGAAATAGCGGTAGATCGGGCCGTTGCCAAAGGACGGATCACCTTCTTACATCCGTATGGTGAGTGGTTCTTTACCGCCTGCGCGGAGGTTGCATTTAGTCTTGGGGTTGCTTACCAAATTACCCAAAAGGGAGAAGGTTTGCAGGGGTTTCCTCCTGAGCTTCACCCGGCCTACTGGGAGAGAGGCACGCCGAGAGCGAGCGTTGAATCACGACGCGTAGAGTCGCGCCTGGTGCTGCCGAGAGGCTATTTACCGATGTATCATGAAATTACTGTGACCTTCTCCTCAGGCCCAGAAGCAGCGGAGGACTAATGAAGGGAAACAGGGAATCAACCCTCCCAGATAGACGTGCAGATATCAAAGGATAACTCTCTCACTTCGACGCGCGATGCCATGTCGAAAGTTGTGTAAAGGGGAGGACATAAAAGAGTATCGCCACAACAGATAATCAGGGAGTCGGCCCACTGTTCAAGGCATGCGTCAAGAGTGAGACACTCCTTCAGCTCCCCTAAAAGAGGATGCCCTATGCCTACGGACCGTCCCATTCTTCTGGCTTGCATTCCTCGCTGGACTGATTCGCCTCCCACCAAAGGGCGAAGTCGAACATACCTTAGTACTTCAGTGCCATTTATTTTAAGAGCGCCCTTGGCATCTGATACTG
>CAZFWN010000141.1:0-14798 GCA_964522745.1 uncultured Ktedonobacterales bacterium | reverse complement strand
TGGCGCAGACGCTCAGCGCGGAGTTGAGCCTGAATGCCGGGGCGATTACGCGCACGATAGCGCTGCTGGATGAGGGCAATACCATCCCGTTCATTGCGCGCTACCGCAAAGAGGTCACGGGCAGTCTGGATGAGGTACAGATTCAGGCCATCGCTGATCGCGCCGCCGCGCTGCGGGCGCTCTATGCGCGCAAGGCAGATGTCCTTCGATTGATTGAGGCGCAAGGCAAACTGACCGAGGAGCTTGCTGCGTCCATTCGCGGCGCGACGACACTGCAAGAGGTCGAAGACCTGTATCTGCCCTATCGCCCCAAGCGCAAAACCCGCGCAAGCGTGGCCCGCGAGAAGGGACTGGCTCCGCTGGCCGATCTGATCCTGCAACAGCAAGAATTTGCCGGTGATCTCGCTGGCTTTCTGGAGGAGCAGGCGCACCCGTTTGTGGACCCGGAGAAGGGCGTCAATTCCAGCAGCGAAGCCTACGCCGGGGCGCGTGACATTGTGGCTGAGACGATTGCCGAAGATGCCACTGTGCGCGGCAACGTGCGGGCCAAATTCTTCAAGCGCTCCACGCTGGGCACTCGGCTGGTGGACCCGGACCCGCAGAAGATTCTCGAAAAAGACCCGAACGGCGTCTATCAGCTTTATTATGAATTCAACGAAAGCGTCACAAAGCTGGTGCCGCATCGAGTGCTGGCGCTCAATCGGGCCGAGCGCGAGGATGTGTTGCGGGTCGGTGTGGCGCTGCCCTACGAGGGAGCGCAGCCAGAGATACTGCAATCCTATCCAATCAAGGCAGCCTCTCCTTTTGCCGAGCAGCTTTCCGAGGCGATGGAAGATGGATATAAGCGCCTGCTCGCTCCGGCAATGGAGCGCGAGGTGCGCGCCGAACTGACCAGGCAGGCCGAGGAGCATGCGATCACCATCTTCGCCGCGAATCTGCGCAACCTGCTCTTGCAGCCGCCGCTGCGGGGGCGCAAGGTGCTGGGCATCGATCCTGGCTATCGCACGGGATGCAAGCTGACGGTGGTTGATGAGACCGGCAAATATATTGAATCTGATACGATGTATTTGCATCAGTCGGAGAAAGCGCCGCAGATTCTAAGCCGCCTGCTGGGCCAGCATAACATCAAGGTTATCGCCATTGGCAATGGCACTGCCTCCCGCGAAACGGAGCAGTTGGTTGCTATGCTGATCCGCAAACTGGAGCAGGAGACGGCCCAGCAGGGAGAGATCGGGTACGTCATTGTCAACGAGGCGGGCGCTTCGGTGTATTCGGCCTCGGAGGCGGCGCGCCAGGAATTCCCGATGCTGGATGCCACGCAGCGCGGCACCATCTCTATTGCCCGGCGCCTGCAAGACCCGCTGGCCGAACTGGTGAAGATTGATGCGAAGGCCATAGGCGTCGGACTCTATCAGCATGATGTCGATCAGAAAGAATTGGCATCCATGCTGGATCGCGTGGTGGTCTCGTGCGTCAACTTTGCCGGCGTGGAGATCAACGCGGCTTCGGCGGCGCTGCTCAAGCATGTATCGGGCATCAACACGCGCATTGCCAATGCGATTGTGAAATATCGGGAAGAGCATGGGCCGTTCCGCTCGCGCCAGGAACTCCTCAATGTCTCCGGCCTTGGCCCGGCGACCTTTGTGCAGGCGGCAGGCTTCCTGAAGATTGCCGGCGGCGTTGAGCCGTTGGATAACACGTTCATCCACCCGGAGAGTTACGCAGCGGCGCGCGCGCTGTTGGAGATGCTGCCCGGCGCCGACAATGGCGCTGCCGGCAAGCTCGCCGAACGCATCGCACAGTTTCGCCAGCTTGTCAAGCTGCAACAAAGCCTGGGACGCGGCAGCCGCAAAGGGGCGTCAGGCGCCTCCAGCGAGGGCGAAGAGGCCTTCTGGGCAGACCTTGCCAAAAAGGTGGGGGTGGGCCTGCCAACACTGAACGATATTTTGGAGAACCTGGAGAAACCAGGGCTTGACCCACGCGATGCCCTGCCAGCGCCCATTTTGCGCCACGATGTCCTCAAGATGGAGGATTTGCAGCCAGGGATGATTTTGCAGGGCACCGTGCGCAATGTGGTGGACTTTGGCGCGTTCGTCGATATTGGCGTCAAACAGGATGGGCTAGTACATATTTCAGAACTGGCGGACCGCTACGTCAAAAACCCGCTCTCGGTGGTTGCAGTGGGGCAGGTGGTACAGGTTCGCGTCCTCAAAGTAGACACGCAGCGCGGGCGCGTGCAGTTGAGCATGAAAGGGCTGAAATAATCAGACCAGGCTGCGCACACTATCGACCAGTTCTTCCTCCCGAAATGGCTTGGTCAGATAGAGGTCTGCGCCCTGTTGCAGCCCCCAGCGTTTATCCAGAGCGGTGTTTTTGCTGCTCAGGAGAATGATGGGAATATCCTGGCTTTGCGGCAGATGCCGCAGCTTGCGGCACAACTGAAAGCCGTTCTGTCGAGGCATCACAACATCCATCACGACGCATTGGGGGCGCTCGCGCAGAACTTTTTCTACTGCCTCCTCGCCATCAATGGCGGTGATCACATCAAAACCGCCCTGGCGAAGTGTTGAGGCTATGATTGTCAGTGCTGTCCAGCTATCATCAACGACCAGCACCTTTGTATTGGGCATACTGCTTCCTCCTGAAAAACCGCTGGCGAAAAATCATTTTTGCCTTGGTAGCACTCGCTAAAAAATAAAGGTTGTCTTTCTCGCAGGTTCTTGTGTACAGTAAATCGCAGACATCACATCCCTGGTGAGGATGAAAAGGAACCAGGACAGATTACGCCCACCGACGCATGCGGGCAACGCTCTGGCGCTTCTGGCGCGTGCGCGTATGGGCAGGCGCGTTTGCTAGATGTTTTCTCACCGAGCGCACCAATTCATTGGTATCAAACGGCTTGGTCAGGTATTCTGATGATCCGGCGAGCCGGCCTCGGACCTTATCAAACAGCCCGTCTTTTCCGCTGAGCATGATGATCGGGATATGATGGAATTCTGGTTTTTCACGAATAATCCGGCAAACATGATAGCCATCCATGCGAGGAAGCATCACATCAAGCAAGATCAGGTCTGGCTCCTCGTCGGCTACCGCCGAGAGCGCGCTCAGCCCGTCGCCAGCAGTTACAATGGACATCCCTTCGCGCCGCAGCGCCATCTGTACAATTTTGCGGACGGTTGCACTGTCATCTACCACCAGGATTACCGGCTCTTCTATCACCTGCTCCTCCTTTGGCCTATGATGGCCCTATCTGCACTTTCCCTGGAGAGATTATCAGCCTCGACTCTCTGCCTTTGCAAGTCCCTTGGTATTTTCCATCTTGATATACACTTTGCACACAGTATCACATCTGATGGCTGGATGGGAACCCTTTTAGCCACCAATTTGTCTTCTTCAGATCGCTAGCTGAGTGAGCAGCTATCATTGAAGTGGTACTTTTGGTTGTTTTGATACTCTATTGGGGTATAGGCTATCCAGCGTTTCTCAATCTTTTAGGAAATAGGTCCACTCTTTGAAAGGATGGCTACCTTGCCGTTGCTTTTACTTCCGCCGCGCGTCACCCCGGATTCACAGGCGCTCCAGCAAGCGGCAGTAGAGATGGGATGGAGCATTGTACGCCTCGAAAACTGGCGCCCACCGTCCAGGCTGCGCGAGGCAGACCTTGTGCTGTACGGCGAGCCGCTCTTTGCCGATATTGTTGCAGAACCGCTAGGGCTGGCGCTAGTCGAACCGACCCCTGATTGGCTGACCCTGGTTCCCCGCCGCTATCTTCAGCGAGCAATATATTACACAACACTGACAGAGGCAAGGCATTCGTCAAAAACTCTGTTTATCAAGCCAGCGCTCGATAACGGTGCCACCAGCAGAGCGCCTCTGGGTGCGCCCGCTGCCTGAGGTGCTGCGCTGAACACTTGCCGAATCGGTGGATGCCTAGATGCAGGCGCGGGCGCGCAGAGTGCAGTTGTTCCAGTCACAGCCGCCCTTTGTGGCGGAGCCTTATACGGCATGCCCTGGCTTGTATGTGCCGGTGGGCGAAACCGCGCGCGGCTATCGAGCTATCCTGCTGCCTGGCTTTTTGCGCAGTCTGTGACCTGGCTCACTGCCGCTTTGTTGCATCAACCATCGTGCAGGCTTGCCTTGTTTGGTACACTACAAACAAGCCTTGTCAACGTGCGATAATTGGCTCTCCAGGGAGATGCGGTCTTCCTCAGGGCTATCGGTAAAAAGCGGAGGGAGCAATCTATGGCGTTACCAGCTACCAGATCATCAACCTTTACTCGGAGGCTCAAGCAGATGCAGTGGTTGGGAGGGATTCTCGTTGCCATGCTGCTCTTGAGCGCTTGTAGTGGTTCATCTTCTCCATCTTCTTCCCAAGGAACGACGACAGCGTATGTCCCGCCGCTGCCAGCGATCTCAGGATTGCCGGCTGCCGCGCTGCAAGGGCAGTTGACCGGCGCTTTGCCGCTCGATCAGACGCTTCAATTGACCATTGGCTTGCAGGTTGACCGCAATGCACTTGCTCAGGCGGCGCTGGATATTCATAGCCCCACGTCCTCTCGCTATGGGCGCTATCTTTCCCCGCAGCAGGTGGCGGCGCAGTTTGGCGCCTCGCAGCAGACGGTCCAGACGGTGAGTAACTGGTTTACCAGCCAGGGCTTTCAGGTGGTGGGGTTGAGTCCGCTGCGGAATACATTGACGGTTCAGGCGTCGGTCCTGCAAATTGCCAAAGCCTTTCAGGTGGTCCTTCAGTTGCGGGCGCTCGACGGCCAAACATTCTTTGGCCCAAGTCAGGCGCCTGTGCTGCCGGCGCAAATCTCCTCGCTGGTAACTTCGATTACCGGACTGGATAACTTCGCGCGCTTCCTGCACAAGCCTCCTCAAGATCAGGGGCGTCAGGGCGCAAGTCTGAGCGGGCTGAGCGCTAGCCAGCCGGCAGCGGGCCAGCGGCCTCAAGTCGGTGACTGCACCTTGTACGGCCTCTTTGGCCTGACGCGCGATCAACTCGCGCAGGCGTATGGTGTGAACCAACTGTATAAAAAGGGCTATAAGGGCCAGGGCATGACGGTTGGTGTTGTGGAGCTTGGCGAGCCATATAGCAGTGGAGATGTTGGTAATTACTCTGCCTGTAACGGCGGCCAGTTGCATGTGCGCAATGTCGAGGTGGATGGACGGTCTCCTACTGGCTCTGGAGCCGGGGAAGCTGCGCTTGACCTTGAACTGATCTCCGGGCTGGCTCCCGACGCGCAGTTGCTTGATTATATCGCTCCGACTCCTGATGATAAAAGCTTCCTGGACGTGATGAATAAGGTGGCGGCGGACGATCAGGTGCAGGTGTTGAGCATCAGTTATGGCGAAGGGGAAGATCAGACGACGCCATCCTATATGGCCCAATTTGAGCAGACGCTCGAAGTGCTGGCAGTGGAGGGTATCAGTGTCTTTATCGCCAGCGGTGACTGCGCCGCCTATGTGGATGGGGTCTTTGGGCAACTGCAAGTCAGCTTCCCGGCGAGCGCGCCCTGGGCGACGGCAGTGGGTGGCACTATCCTCAATAATGGGAAGGAAAATGCCTGGTCATCTAGCAGCCCGGACAAGTCACAATGCCAAAACACCTGGGGGACGGGCGGTGGTGTGAGCCAGAATCATGGTTTCCCCCGGCCTCCCTGGCAGGTGGGTACTGGCGTCCAAAACAGCTTCTCAAACGGCAACCGCCAGGTGCCAGATGTTGCTGCCGCTGCTGATAATATCGCCATCTATTATCAGGGCGTCTGGATGCCGATTGGAGGCACCAGCGCGGCGGCCCCAATCTGGGCGGCGGGCGCCACCCTGGTCGATCAAGTGCTGAAAAAGGAAGGAAAGCCGCTCTTAGGCGGCGTATCCACGCTCTATCAGATTGCCAATCACCCAGGGAAATTGCACCCCTTCCACGATGTGACGCAGGGAAACAACATTTACTATAAGGCCGGGACTGGCTGGGATTATCCCACCGGCTGGGGCACGCCAAACTTCCCTGATATTGCTCGCCTGCTTGGTGCAACCGTCTGATACCAAATCCGCCTATAGCGCTGGCATCCCTGCCGCCTCCGCTTGTAGCGCCGGCAAAGATGCCGGCGCTGGGCGGGGCCGGGGCGCCCTTCAGACGCGGCGGGTTCGATCTTCAAAGGCGACGACTCTGGAGTCGTTGTTTCAGCCGTTCGTTGGAGGCCCTGCGGCGAGCGGCCCGGCTCCTTGTCTATTACTACAACCAGCGCCAACGCCTCTCTCTCGCTCATCCAGCTTTGCGCGGGCGATAGCCTCTGCTTAATGAGCCGCTTCCCCAGATTGCAAGCGCTGTGCCGTATGTTCTGTTCATGTCTATCAAGCAAGAAATCGGGGGGAAAAAGAGTCACCGATCAACGTTCTTACATGAAAGCATCACCAAGATTCAGGGGAGGCCAATAGTGAGTGATCCTTTTAATTCCTCTGGCGCGAGTAATCCCTACGATGCCGACATGGGAGCGGACTGGCAATATCCAGGCGCCCCGCAGCCTCAACGGTTTATCACAGACACAGGGGCAATCATACGCATGGTCCTCTGCTGTTTCTTGCTTGGTTTGGCAGTCTTTCTCCTTGTGCGCGCTGCTCCAAATCTAAAAATTGCGCTGGGCGGCACAACAGCCACCGGGGTAGTCGATACCGTGCAGGATTGTGCCACTGGCGACAATCCCCTGGAGCGGATATCGTTCGTGTTTCTGGATCGCCAAGGGCACGAACACTTTGCCACCACCGGCTGCGGCGACGGCTATTCCGTTGGAGACCGCGTGACCGTCCATTACCTGGCCGCTGATCCTGACGGCGGCATGTTCACGGATGGGGACATCGTTGGCATCATTCTGCTGGTCGTCTTTGGCGGTCTTTCTGGCCTGGCGGGCCTAATACTGCTGGCGCTGCTGCTCTTGCGCCTCAAACGGATCGGCATCCGTCGGCTCAGTCCTGCCACCCTGATTACCACGCTCGTCTTGATCACACTGATGACAGGCACGCTCTCTATCACCCGCCCAGGTCCGCCAGACAAAACCAGCTATCGGCATTACCACATCGGCGAGGCCGTCAATGTGCAGGGAATGTGGAGCGTCACCGTCAAGAGCGCCCAGGCGCAGGTGGGAGTAGGAACGCTTGCCCCCGGCAAGCGTTGCCTCATCTTTGATGCCACCTTCCGCAACCTGACCAACCAACAGCAAACCCCGGACGGCAATGGCTTCAGCCTCTCCCAGGCAAACGCGAGCGGGCAAAGTGACTATGTCTCTTACTGCGTGCTCGACATTGGTTCATCAAACGTCGCACCTGGCGGCACGCAGGAGGGTCAGGTCGGCTTTATCGTGCCAGACAGCGTTCACCACTTCTGGCTGGCCTACACCCCCGTTGGGGGCGAAGATGCGCGCAGCGTCTGGGACATCCGCGTCGCGTCCAGCACTCCTTCTGGCACCAGCTATCATCACATTGGCGAAACCGTCGCCGTACAGGGGCTGTGGGAGGTCACGATCAAGAGTGCCCACCCGGCGCAGATCGGGCTTGCACCTTCCTTTACTGGCAGTACCTGCCTGGATATTGATGTCAGTATGCGCAATATCTCCAACCAGATCTTGAAGTTGAACCACGACGACCCTGGGTTTCAACCCTACGATACACAGGGGGCCTTGTTGAACTTCTTCCCCTGCCCGCTTACCATTCGCAGCCTCGATGGCTCCGTTGCCCCTGGCGACATGGCCCAGGGCGATTTTGCCTTTGAAGTGCCAGCGAGTGAACAAGAGGTGCTGCTGGCCTTTCAGCCGCAGGTGAATTGTGGCTATCAGTGCCCCGCGCCGACCATTTGGGACATCCAGAAAGGCGCAGCCGACACCAGCGGTTATCATCACATCGAGGATACGGTGAACGTCCAGAGCATCTGGTCTGTGACCATCACCAACCCCAAACTGACCCTGGTAGGGGTGCAGAACCCACCAAAACCTGGGGAGACCTGCCTGTTTGTGCAGGTGAGCGTCAAGAATAGCTCCAGCCAGCAAAGAGACCTGAGTCCGGCCCAGTTTACACTCTATGATAGGGACGGGGCACAGTTAGAGTCCCTCTGTGGGGTCGCTACGGCGCTGGTGGGCATGTCCCTCTCGCCTGGCGACACGGCCCAGGGGGTAATTGTGTTTGGTGTGCCCACCAGCGACCAGCAGTTCCGGCTGGCCTTTCAGGCACAGCCCAACTGTGAGCCAGACTGCGCGGAATTGGACATCTGGACGATTGGCATCGGCTAGCTTCCAGTCCCATCGGCCATGAAAGTGGCCGCGAGGGGCGTGCCGCCAGGAACCCGGCTTTTGGGCTGGCCGTAAGCCCGGAGCGGCGAAGGCATTATGTCAGCGCCTTGCCAGCAGCATGGGTGAGTGCGCTCAGCACGCGCTGGTTTTGCTCAGGCGTTCCAATCGTCAGCCGGAAACAGGTGTGCAATCGCCCGGCAGAGAATCGGCGTACCAGAATCCCCGCGCTCGCCAGCCCCTCCACCACTGGGCCTGCTTCCAGCGGCTCCCCTACGCGCACCAGCAAAAAGTTGCCCAGCGAGGGAAACGGATGCAGCCCTGGCAGGCGCTCTAGCGCTGCAAAGAGCCGCTCGCGCTCTTGCACCAATTCATCGCGTCGTTCCAGCAGCCAGGGCAGGTCTTCCTGCAAGGCAGCCAGCGCGGCCTCCTGCGCGGCGCGGTTCACGTTATAGGGCGCTTTCACGCGCCAGAGCGCTTCGGCGATCTCCGGCGGGAAGAGGCCATAGCCTACACGCAATCCAGCCAGGCCAAAGAACTTGCTAAAGGTGCGCAGCACCAGCAGGTTCGGCCATGTTTGCATCAGCGGGGCTGCTGTTTCGCCCCCAAACTCGATATACGCCTCATCGACCACCACCAGTTTGCCCCGCGCCAGCACGTGCAGCAGCAGGTCATGGGGCAGCGGGTTCCCTGTCGGGTTGTTTGGCGAGCAGAGAAAGATCAACTTGGTTCGCGGTCCTATCGCGTCGAGCAATTGGGGGGAGACAATATCGAATTGCTCATCTCGTGGCAGGGCAACGACTCGCGCCCCGCATTGCTGGGCAAAGAGCGCGTAGACCGGAAAGGTTGGCTCGCAGGTGATGACTTCATCCCCAGGCTCAATAGTAATAAAATTCAGCAGATGTAATAGCTCGTCGGAGCCGGTGCCGACAACAATCTGATCCGCCGGCACGCTGGTATACCCCGCCAGGGCGGCGCGCAGCGCTCTGGCCTCTGCGTCGGGATAACGGGTATAGCCTCCCTGGCTGACTGCCGCTGCCGCGTGTGGTGGCATAGGATAGGGAAGCTCGTTGGCATCCAATTTGATGAGGTTACTGACCTGGAGGCTATAACGATCAGCGACCTCTTGAAGCGTGGGGCCGGCATGATAGGCGGTCAGCGCTGCGATGGCTGGCCGGATGGTCTGGCTGAGGGTGCTTTGCATTTCTTCCAACGAGGGCTGCTCCTTCTTGTTTTGTAGTACAACACTGGCGTGATTTCTGGCTGTAATGGTACTATGACACAGAGAGGTATCATAAACGTAATAATGGAGGCATTGAAAACAGTGGCCTGGTGTCGGTATTTCTTCCCAAAGATAGTCACGTCTGATATTGACCCGCAAGACCCGGATGTGAACGACAAGATTCAGTATGCCAAATGCTTGCGCGGGAAAGTCCTCAAGGATGCGAACGAGTGGATTCGCTGCGAGCATTTGCCAGAACCGGAGTCCCTGTGCTGGCAGGACGGCGGCAAGGTCATCATGCCTCAGCGCGTGCGCAATAAGGTCAGGGCTTCGTAGCAGCTTCTTTTCTTGTGATGTAATGAAGCGGCCTGCCAAACAACCTTGCTCAAGATGGGAGTTTGCCAGGCTGCTTTGGCTTTGCTGCTGCGCTCGTTAGACGGCTGTTTTGATGTGCTGTGCAGCCATGTGCGCGATGCTCATGACTGTCAGCATCGGGTTTGTGCCGGTGCTGGTTGGGAAGGCGCTGGCATCGGTGACGAACAAGCCGCGCACCTCGTGCGACTCGTTGTGTTCGTTGACAACAGAGGTCTGTGGGTTGCTCCCCATGCGGCAACTGCCCATCTGATGATACGTAATCAGGCCGGCATAATTCGGGCGGTAGTTGGTGGCGGCCATCTGGCGCAAGAACTCCTCGCGGCTGCTGGAGACGCCGGGGCGATAACTGATCCACTGCGGCGAGGGCGCGATGATCTCCTCAGCGTCGATAGCCTCAAGCACCTGCGCGGCTGCCTCCACGCCCCGGTGTATATGGGCGCGATCATACGCCGAGAGGCAATACTCGATGACCGACTGGCCGTGTTTGTCGATCTTCACCTGGCCGCTGTCATGGTCGCGCAGCAGGATGCCAATAGGGATAATGTTACGGTAGCGCCGCATCAAGTCTTTGTGCTGCCGACCAGAGAGCCAGGGCATGCTCAGCGAGAGCGTGCCTGGATGGATGGGCACCGACTCGAACTTAAAGCCATAGCCATCGTTGAGGTTGGCGAACTGGTCGGAGTAGAGCGCCTGCAACGGCCCGCCAAACGGCTCGGCATCCTCGCGCATAATGCCCCAGACGGCGGTGGCGGGATGCAAACGCAGATAGCGCCCAATGGCCGGGTTGGTCATGCCCGAACGCAGCAGCAGCGCGGGCGTTTGCAAGGAGCCGGCGGCAGCGATGACTGCTTTGGCTCGCACCGTCAGCGAACGCTGCTCACCTGTGGGCGTGGTGACAGTAGCAACGACGCCGGCGGCGCGGCCCTGCTCGATCAGCACCCGATCTGCCCGGCAGCGGACAATCATGCGCGCGCCGCCGTTATAGGCATCTTGCAGGTAGGTGATGAGTGTGGATTGCTTGGCGCTGCGCTGGCAGCCAAACATGCAATAGCCGCAGCCATGATCCTGCGGGCAGTCGCGCACATCGCGTGGCATTTTGTCCACATGCCAGCCCAGCTTCTCTAATCCCTGGCGCATCAAGGCTTCGCGTTTGGCCGGGGTGTTGTGGTCCTGGTTGGCATTGATGCGCTTGGAAACGGCATCCATGCTGGCATCATAGGTTTTCTCGGTGAAGGCGGGCAGCTTATGGCGCTCGGCCCATTCGCTGCGCACGGTGTCGGGCGTGCGAAAGCTGGTGCAGTAGTTCACGACGGTGCCGCCGCCCAGACAACTGCCGGCCACCAGCGTCACGCCCTGATCTTTGGTGGTCAGTGCGCCGCCGCCCAGATACATTTTCTGATAGCCCTGAGCCTCGTAATGGGCAAAGTCGGATTCGTTGTAGTAGCCGCCCATCTCCAGCACGATGACCGATTTCCCCGCTGCTGTCAGTTCTCCCGCGACGACCCCACCGCCTGCCCCGGAGCCGACGATGACCACATCGCATTCCAGTGTGATATCGGTTGTGACCTCAACAGGTGTGATCGGTTTTGGCACAGTGGGCGGCGGGCTGAAAGGGCCAGGATAGTCGATGGCTTGCCAGGTGAGGGTTTTGCCATCCTCGCCAGGAATCGTATAGAAGCTGACCACTGCGGCCCGTTTCAGTGCCCCAAATGCCTGCCGGCGCATCTGCATGCCGCTCGATGCCCAGCCGCGCAGCAGGGCCTCGCGCTGCTCCTGGCTGAGCGCCCGGAAGCGCTGGAAATGCCCAGAAAAGAGCAGGTTCACCAGTGGGCTATCGAGCAGGCCAAGCAGTTGCTTGAACTGCGCTCGCGCTTCTTCGGGAAGCGTGGCAACGGTGGCAGCGATGAATTCTGGCACCTTCAATTCGCTTGCCGCGAGGGCGTAGAAGCCGTGTGGATCGTCTTCCACCTGAAGCGAAGGCACAAAAGTATCGCAGATTGCCCGGAGCGTTTCAAACTGGCTCTCGCTCAAGATCGTTTGCGAGACAGGGGGAGCTTGCGTCGTCGCCATCAAAAAAACTCCTTATTTGCTTGTGGCCTGCAAGAACTGCTTGAGCGTCGTCACAACGAGTTCATGGTCTTCTTGCTGGGGCAGCCCGGAAACAGTCACCGTGCCAACGACACCCACCCCTTGAACGATCAGCGGGAAGGCGCCGCCATGCGCGGCATAGTCGCGGGAGGAGATGAGATATTTCTCCTCGATGCTCAGACCAGCCTGTTTCAGCGAGATGCCGATAAAATAGGAGCTATGCCCAAAGCGCGTGACGACATTATTTTTGCGCTTGATCCACTCGTCGTTATCAATGGCGGTGCCTTCCATTGCGAAGTGGAAGAGTTGCTGGCCGTTGCGCGTGATGTCAATGGTGATGGGCCTGCTTCTGGTTCTGGCCGCTTTGAGCAGTGCCAGCCCCAGGTCAAGGGCCATCTCGTTGGTAAAACGGGGAAATTGGATGATTTCTTCTTGCTGCCGTAGCTCCTGGAGGAGTTGCGTATAGTCGTCCATCCTGGTCTCTCCAATCTGGGGGATAAGAGGTGCGCCTCTCCTACTTTACCGCATGGAGCGGGCGTTCTGCCACATGCAGGGCAAGGCGGCTGAGAATGCCGCTGGTGAGGGTATCGATAGCGATTGAGAGGATAAGCGCAACCCCGGCCAGACCCAACGCCATGATGAGGACCAGCGGCGTCAGCCCGCCGATCCAAAAAGGGAGACCTTCAGAGAGAAGGTTGGCTCCGTACTCTCTGGCGAAACCTTGGTTGTATTTGTTGCCCTACGAAAAGAGTCTACGAGAGGAAAGGCGCTTTAGACCGAGAGCTATTGGCTGGAGGTGGCATAGGATTTGCCAGTGCTTCTAAAAAGCTTCTTTGTCTCTGGGAGGAGCAAGCGATGCGCGAGGCCAATCAAGAGGAGCAGCACTACACTCGCCGCTGGCAGCAGGATGCCATCTATCTGATCGGTTGGTTTGTGGTTTTGCTGGGTTGGTGGCTCTTGCTGGTGGATACGTTGGCCTTCGCCGAAGTCCTGGTTGGTGTGGGCGCAGCGGCGAGCGGCGCGCTGATCGCCTTTGCGGTACGGCTCAAGAGCGGGTTGCGCTTCCGCCTGCGCCTGGCCTGGCTGCGCTGGCTTTGGCCTGTGCCGGCGGGGGTGCTGCGCGATACGGGCGTGCTGTTGGTGGTTCTCTGGTGGAGGGTGGTCCGGCGCGAACGGAGCCAGAGCGCCTTTCGTACCGTCCAGTTTCCAGCCGGCGGCACTGATCCTGAGGCGGCGACCTGGCGTGCTTTCTGCACCATCGTTACGTCGGTCACGCCCAATACCTATGTCATTGGCATTGATCGGGAGCAGGAGTTCATCCTGGTCCACCAGCTTCTGCCTGATCGCCCGGAGCAGCTTCGGCAGCATATCGTCGGAGTGGAATCTTCATGAAACGAGCAAATCTATGAATGGCTGGCTGGTGGCCGCCCTGGTCTTGCTTCCAGGTTTTGTGGCCTGCGGCGTGGTTCTCTGGCGCGCCACGATGCTTGATGCGGTGGTCGCGCTGAACCTGGCCGGGGTGTTGGCCTCGCTGGAACTGGTCTTGCTGGCCGAGGGATTCAACCGCCCGCTGTTCTACGAGTTGGCCCTGGTGCTGGCACTCCTGGCGGGCGTTGGTGGCCTGGTGTTCCTGCGATTCCTGGAGCGCTGGGTATGAACTGGCAGGATGTCATTGTGGCGGTCTTTCTGGTGCTAGGTGTCGGTATTGAACTGCTCTCCTGCCTGGGCGTGCTGCTGATGCGCGATGTGTTTGACCGGCTGCACTACGTCGGGCCGGCATCAGTCTTGGGGCCGCTTGCCATTATGATTGCCGTGTTAGTTGAGGAGTCGTTTTCAACAGCGGGTATTATGGCGATCCTGATTGCGCTGTCGCTCATGATTACCGGGCCGGTGCTGACGCACGCTACTGCCCGCGCCGCGCGTGTGCGCCGTTTGGGGCAGTGGCAGCCGAAATCGGATGAACACATCGAGGAGCTATAAACGCATGTTGCTGCAAGTGATCCAGGCGGTGATGCTGCTTCTGGTGGCCTTTGGCGCGCTGGGCGTCGTCTTGACCCGTGACCCGCTGCGCCAGACGCTTGCGGTAAGCCTGTATGGCCTGCTGCTGGCGCTGCTCTTTTTTGCCCTTCAGGCGCCCGACGTAGCCTTATCTTCACTCGTGATTGGGGCAGTGGCGCTGCCCTTGATGATTCTGCTGGCGCTGGCGAAGGTACGCAGCCAGGAGGTCAAACGGCAGCAAAGCCAGGAGCGTGAGCCATGAGCGCGCGTGTTCGGTTGATCATTTTTCTGGTCGCGGCGGCTGGTATGGCCGCGCTGATGTATTGGGGTGGGACCGGGCTGCCCCCCTTTGGCGATTACCAGGGGCCGTATGGATATGTGCTGAACCGGGTGGCCGTTCCAGAGCGGCATGTGACCGACATTGTGGCTGCGGTGAACTTTGATTATCGCGGCCTGGATACCATAGGGGAAGAGTTTATCCTCTTCACTGCCGTTGCTGGCGTTGCCTTATTGCTGCGAACTGAGCGGGCTGAAATCGATGTGGACCCGCCCGAAAATGAAGATGTAGTGCGCAGAGTGCCTACTAGCGACGCGGTTCGCGTCTTCTGCCTGGTGCTGATTGCTCCCGCCATTGTGTTGGGCTGGTACATTGTCGCACACGGCCACCTGACTCCCGGCGGGGGATTTCAAGGCGGCACGATTCTCGCCAGCGGCATCATCCTGGTCTATCTGGCCGGCGCCTATCGTACCTTTCGCGCCCTGCGCCCTCAGGAGCGCTCGGATGTCCTTGACGCGCTAGGGGCTGGTGGCTTTGTGGTGATCGGGTTTGCCGGATTGCT
>CAZFWN010000140.1:0-14971 GCA_964522745.1 uncultured Ktedonobacterales bacterium | reverse complement strand
CGCCAATAACGATATTAAACGTGATCGCGCTGACTCCCAGGAAGGTAAAACCATCCTGCAACAATCCAAGGACAACCACACCCAAGAAAGCGCCGATAATGGTTCCAGAGCCACCTTGAAGCGCTGTTCCTCCGATAACCGCGCCTGCCACTGCATTGAACATGATGACGGTGCCACCAGCATCAGGTTGTATGGACGTGATGCGAAACGCTTCCAGAATGCCAGCAAAGCCTCCAAATAAGCTGGTAAGCATAAAATTGCGTATCTTGATAAATCGGATATTAACGCCCACTTCGCTTGCGCCCAGCGGGTTGCCTCCTGCGGCAAATGTGTGCAAGCCCCAGCGGGTGCGACTTAGGATGATCTGCATCACCACAGCAATGCCAATGGCCCACGAGATTTCTGAGAAGGTACTGTTTCCCATGATGCTCGCAAACTGGGTTCCGGTTCCAGGGGTGAGTACCTGAAAGGCGTTTGAAAGGGTGAGGGTGATGCCGTTCAGCAAGAGGAGTGTCCCCAGTGTCGCGATCAGGGAAGGCACTTGCAGATAGACCACCACAATCCCGTTGAACAGGCCAACCAGCAGGCTCACCACCAAGCCCGCAATTACACCCAGAGGCAAAGAAAGCCCATAATTTTCAACCGCAAAATACATGATAAAAGGAGCCAGCGCATAGACATTCCCGACTGACAGGTCAATTTCGCCACAGATCAGCAGCATCACCTCCCCAGCCGCAATGATAGCCGTTGCCGCTGTGTATTGCGAGATGAGGCCAATATTCTCTTTCGAGAGAAATGTGGAGTTTGATACCTGGAAATAGATGACCAGCGCAACGGCAATAATGAAAATAGTTGCCTCACGCTGTTTCAAAAAAATCGATATGATTCTCGACCAGAGCACCTCTCGCTTTTCTGGTGGGGCCTCTGGACTGATCTGGGAAGTAGTGGTCTCAGAAAGAACTTCTTCAGCCATCTCAAGCTCCTTCGCTCTCCGGCGGTAGGCCCATAATGCCACCACTAGAGGGGAGATTTCTCCCGTGAAATCTGGTATCTTGCATCCGCTCGCTCAGTGTAAACGAGTTTGGGAAACCTGAAAAGAGGAGGGACTGTTGCCCTGGTTCAAGGCTCCAGTCCTCCCACTTACGCTAGCTACCTGACGGACGGAGCAAGGAAGGGCAGAACTCCAGCAAGCCAGGTTCTAGCTCTGCGAAACGACCTGCTCCTTATCAGAGCTGCCCTCGAAGCGTGTCTTGACCTTCAGGTAGGGGCCAACGTTCGTTTTGGTGACGAACAGCAGACCGGTATCCGTCTCTGCTGGCTGAGCCAGCCCACCAGAGAGTTTGTACAGGAACAACTGCACGACGGGAATAAATCCTTGCAGATAGGGCTGCTGGTCAACCGTGAAGTCCAGGAACCCTTGCTGCACCGCGTTCAAGGTGAGTGGCTCAAGGTCATAGCCCCCGGCGTGGATGCCCTGAGATGGCAGATTATACTTCTGCATAATCTGGCCGACGCTGGCGGTACTGCCGCCATCCACTGCCACCATGCCCTTCAGGTTCTTGTGGCCCAGATAGTACGCCTCAACGGCAGCCAGTTCATCTTCCTGCTTGGCGCCTGTGGCGATTTCGACGAAATTGATTGGGGCGCCAGACTGCTGAATCGCCTGTTTTATCCCGTCAATACGCGGCTGGATGTTCAGGGAACCAGGTGTCGCAATAAACCCGGCGACATCCCCCGACTGTACTAGCGAAACCATACGCTGGCCGACCGCCACGCCCGATTGGAAGAGGTCCTGGCCGACGTAGGCCAGACGCCCATTTTGAGAAGGCGTGGGCGAGTCAGCATTATAGGAGACGACAGGAATACCAGCTTGAAGCGCCTGTTGAACCGGTGCATCAAAGGCCTTCGCGTCAACAATGGCAACGGCAATCCCATCGGCTTTACTCGAAATAGCCGTATTGAAGGCATTGACCATCTGGCCCACATCGCTGGTCTCTGAGCCAGTCCATTGATTTTTGCAGCCCAGCAGCGCGCAGGCGTCTTGAATCCCATACTGGGTCGGAGTAAAGAAGGCGTTAGTTGTAACGTGGTTCACAAAGACAAAGTTCCACTGAGGATGACTGGGGAAGTTGCCTTCAGTGCCGTTGCCAGAGGAGGTAGTGCCGCACGCAGCCAGGATCGAGGGTAAGGCAACTGCGCCTGCGGCGCTCAGTGCTGCGCCACCTAGCAGTTTGCGTCGGCCAATGTGCATTTCGGTCAGTGGGGATGCGATTTTTGAAGAACTCACGATGACCCTCCTAATTTTTTGCTCTACGATGAGTTGAAGGAACCAGGGAAAATACCAAACGAGCCTGTATTTTGATCGACTGCACTCCTTTCCCGCCCAAACACCGGGCGTCTGATAACACCTGGCACATTCCTGGGGTCTGCCTCATGCGAGAGCTTCTATGAACAGACTCCTCTGCCGGGTCGGTCAAGCTCAACCACCAAGGGGAGAGAATCTGCGCTCCTGAGCTAGAACCTTTCAAGACTTCGTTGCATCAGCAGGCATAAGCTATTCTTGTTCCTAAAGCTCAAGAATAGCGGGCCGCTGAATGGTCTGACCCGCGATGGTAACAGAGACCATCGGCCAACCCGGCGTTTGAGTAATAATGGCGGGACCGGATGGGCCGAGAATGATGGTGTCCTCCGATTTTGCTCCGCGAACGGATGGATTCCAGGCAAACGCCTGGCGCTCGGCAATAACAGCGGTTTCGTTGGGCCGAGCTAGAATCTCACGCGGGAGATAAGCAATATTGCCGCCTTGATGATGCTCTTGGGTGGCTGTAGGGTAGCCTTCTTCGCGGTAGGCGTGGTCTGCCAGGGCGTACATATCCCCCATCGTTTTGCCAGCCTGAGTGCCCAAAATCATCCTGGCATCAACGTTTGCTACCGCCTGCGCCTTCGCAGCGATCTCGTCGGGGATGGAGCCAAAATGCACGAGACGAGTGACAGCAGCAATGAGACCTTGATAGCGCAGGCACAACACGACCATAACATAGCGCTCCACAGCTTTGCTGGTCGGCAGTGGATGGCGATAACGCGCGATGCGATCATCACTGGCTACTAGATTGACGATAGCATGGCCGCCGCGCTTCACGCTTGCCTGAGCCAGCAATCCTGCGATGGCATATTCCGTCATACCCGGCTGGATAGCGTACATGACTTCTGCAACAGCAGCGCTCGCCAGGGAGCCAATATGCTGCAAGCGCTCGACTTCCTCTGGCTGCAAGTGGGTTCGCAATGTTTGAAGTTCACTGCTCAGATTGATTCCCGCCCCTGGACCGTCATGCGCGATACGCTTCCCAGCGACGAGCTTTGGTAATTGCGTGTCCCGCTGATCCCAGGACTCGACTGCCAGCGTAAAACCCAGGGCGGCCAGGGCTTCTTCCTGCTCAAGCCTTCCGGCTTCGATGCGGTCCGTGATGACAGAGGCGTTGTCTTGGGTAATAAGCAGCGAGGATGGGCCGGTGTCACTTGCCAGGTTGATATGAGTTGAAGCGCCAGCGGTCAGCCACGCGATGTTCGGAAGCTGGCTCAACACGACAGCATCGACCCCGCGGACGGCCATCTGTGTGCGGAGCCGCTGAAGTTTTATTGCTACCTCAGATGCCCGATCAACGTTTGGTATCATGGTCCGTTATCCTTCTCATGTGCCAGCATCGCTGCCCGTGATTTCCTACTGCTGTAAGCAATCCTCGCGTGAGGCACCAGGAACAAAGCAACCTATTTATGGTAGTACACAGACCACTCCAGGTATTTGCGCATGGCTTCATCCAGCGTGCGCGCAACCAGGGTCTGGTTGATAGAGACATGATGCTCGAAGCCGTTCTCGCAGATATAGGCCAGCAATTCCTGGAAGCGCGGCACCTGCACCACCCCATAGCCTCCAAACGTCTCCAAGGGGTCTGTCGTAAACTTCCCTTCACCCACATAGGCGCGCATCTGGCCGGTCAGATCATCGGTTGAAATGCGTAAATAGGTGAATGGATTCTCACGCACGCGCCCCACAATGGTGCCGTAGGTATTCTGGCGCCCGACAGTCCCCGCGATGATGGCCTGATAATCCATCCGGGGTATCAGATCAACAAATATATCCTTTGGGAGATTGGAGCAGTGGAAGACTACGCCTTTGTCGGGGTCGTCGCCGTAGTTGTTGTTCCAATCGACAATGGCGCTGGGTCGTCCCGACGCCAATTGTAGCGCAAGCATCGCCACTACGCCGGCCACATCGGTTTCGCAGGCAGAAGGGATCAGGCCATTGCTCGCCATACTCATCAGCGTGCAGGGAACCACGCCGAAGTATTCCTCCATCGCCGTCCAGCATTGAATCGCCGTCGCATCTAGTTGGGTCGTGGTAATCCAGTCATCTAGCACCACGCCAAACTTCGCCATCTTCACCAGCGCGTCAACGGGAATCTCCGCCGCATTAGCGTATTTGCGAATGGCTCCCAGTTTCTCCTCTACTTTTGGCGCATCATCGGCCAGCCGGGCAATCCGTCCGAGCGCTTCCGAAAGATCAAGCGTCTCGACACTGATGCCCGCCTGCTCCAACAACTTTTCACTAAAGCGCACCGTGTTGAAATTGGTTGGGCGGGCACCCAGCGCGCCCACGCGGGCATGGCGTAGACCACGTACCACGCGACACACGCCAGCAAACGCCCGAAGATCAGCGGCAAAAGCGGGCTGCGTGGGGTCCATAGTATGTTGGCTGGTCAGCGTGTAGGGAATGCCATATTGCCGCAGGTTATTGCAGGCGCTCATCTTGCCGCAAAAGCTATCGCGCCGATCAGCGATGCTCATCGTTTGCGGATTATCGGGGAACGCATGAATCAGCACTGGCACATCCAGTTCGCTCCAGCGCAGCACATTGGCGATGGCTCGCTCATCGCCAAAATTCGGCAACGTCACCAGCACCCCATCGATCTCGTCACGATGCTGCCGGAAAAGTTCAGCGCACAGCCGCGCTTCTTGCAAGGTTTCGATGGCGCCCACGTTAGTCTGATTGGCCTCCACGATCACGGCCTGGATATGATGCTGCGCCAGCACCTGCAAGATGGTCTCGCGTCCGCTTCCTGCAAGATGATCAGGAAAGAAGCCGCGATTACCCACAATCACGCCCAAGGTGAGCGAGCGCTTCAGAAGTGAGGCCGAGGTGAGCGGGCCAGGCGCGGCGACAGCGATTGTCATCGAGAAACCTCCTCAGGCTGTCCATAAAAGTTGGTATAGCGATGATGCAGCCGGGCAATCATTTCGTCGGGAATGGGTACAGGCTGGCCGAGTTGCAGCGCGTGCCAGACGGTGGCAGCGTTATCTTCGACCATGATCGCTGCTTTCACGGCGGCTTCAGGGGAGGTGCCCATCGTAAAGACACCATGATTTTGCAGCAGAACGGCTGGACTCTTGCTGGTTTCCAGGGTAGCGACGACCTGGCGCCCGATCTCGTCACCACCGATGAGAGCGAACCCGCCACATGGGATCGCGCCGCCGAACTCATCGGCAATAGCGGTTAAGACACAGGGGATACTCATTCCCACTGCCGCAAAGGCAGTGGCATAGCGTGAATGGGTATGTACGACCCCGTGAATGTGCGGTAGGTGGCGATAGATGTAACAATGCGAGGCAGTATCGGATGAAGGTGCATATGGCCCTTCAACCAAGGCGCCATTGCGATCCACGACCACCATATTCTCAGGTATCAGCGAATCATATTTAATGCCGCTCGGCTTGATCACAATAAGCTGCGTTTCAGGGTCACGCGCGCTGATATTGCCACCGGTCCAGGCAACCAGATGATTGTCGGGTAGCAGCCGATGGAGCGCGCACACCTCCTCGCGTAAGTTGGTCAGGAGCATATTATCGGTCCCTTCTTATTACTGTGCTTTCTGGGGCAGAGAAACAGCGGATAGTTCTTGACTGCCGAGCGCTTCAAGGCGCAGCCGCTTCAGGCGTTTCATCACATCATTGGCCCCTCGGCCAAAATAATCGTAGAGGGTCGCGTAGTCCGCATAGAGACGTTCATAGATCTGTTGATGCGCCGGGATCGGTTTGACTACCTCCGGTTTCAGCTTGCCCATCACTTCGGCTGCTGCGCGAATGCTCGGATAGCATCTGGCAGCTACTGCCGCGTGCATGGCTGCGCCAAGCGCAGGGGCTTGCGGAGACCCAGAGAGCGCGATGGGTTTGCCAGTAACATCGGCATAGATTTGGACCAGCAAGGCATTTTTTTCTGGCAGCCCTCCGGCGGCCACCAGATCATAGATGGGAATGCCGCTGCGCTCGAAGGCTTCGATAATCTTGCGCGTGCCGTAAGCCGTCGCTTCAATGAGCGCGCGATAGATTTCCGGCGCGCTGGTCGTTAACGTCATGCCCAACATCAGGCCGGAAAGTTCGACATCAACTAATGTGGAGCGGTTCCCATTCCACCAGTCCAGGGCCAACAGCCCCGACGCGCCAGGTTGTAGCTCTGCCGCCTCGCGTTCAAGCAATGTGTGTAAATCGATGCCGCTGGCCCTGGCGCGGTCGTGGTACTCCGGCGGGATAATATGGTCAACGCACCAGGCAAAAATATCCCCGACGCCGCTCTGCCCAGCCTCATACCCATACGTATCAGGTAAGACCCCACCGTGAACAACACCGCACATCCCCTCAACATCTTGCAGCGAGTCCCCAACCAGGATGTCGCAGGTGGAGGTGCCCATGATCATGACCATCCGACCTGGTTCGGTGACGCGCACCGCCGGAGCGGTCACATGGGCATCCACATTGGCAACGGCTACAGCGATGCCTGGTGGCAAGCCCGTCCAGGCTGCGGCCTCGGCGGTGAGCCGACCGGCGCAAGCACCCAGCGGCATGAACTCCGTACTCATCCTGGTTTCGGTAATGTCGGCAAAACGCGGATCGAGGGCAGCGAAGAAATCCCGTGATGGATACTGTCCGTCAATGACCATCGCCTTATAGCCAGCCGTGCAAATGTTGCGCGTTTCCACGCCCGTCAGCTGCCAGACGACCCAATCGGCGGCCTCGATGAAGCGCTCACTGGCAGCATAGATTTCAGGGTCTTCCTGAAGAATTTGCAGGGCCTTGCTGAAAAACCACTCGCTGGAATACTTCCCGCCATAGCGCCGCACCCATTCTTCTCCCCGTGCCTGTCCAACAGCGTTGATCTGGTCTGCCTGTGGCTGAGCCGCGTGGTGCTTCCAGAGTTTCACCCAGGCATGGGGTCGAGCGCGCCATTGATCCAGAAAGCAGAGCGGCATCCCGTCGCGCAACGTCGGCAGCATGGTGCATGCAGTGAAATCGATGCCAATCCCCACAACCTGTGCCGGGTCTACACCACTCTGCCGCACGAGAGCAGGCACAGCATGCTGAAAGATGGCAAGATAATCATGGGGGTCTTGCAGCGCCCAATCAGGCGGTAAAGATACCAGGCTCTCAGGCAAATGCCGATCAATCACCCCGTTTGCGTAGACATGGACCGCGCTGGCAAGCTCACGCCCATCGCGGACATCGACCAGCAACGCCCGCCCGGATTCCGTTCCGAAATCTACCCCAATGATAAACATGTGTGGCGCTCCTTCATAAGGATGAAGAGATACTGGGATCGGAAGGATTCACGCTATGTGCTTCGTTTGGTGCGTTGTCGCTGAAGGCGACTTTGCAAGAGAACCACGATAAGCAAGAATATGCCTCGGATGACATCCTCCCAGAATGAATTGAGATAGAGTCCGCCACCGTGATCCAGCGTGTAGTTATTCTCGAGTTGGAGAATCTCAACGATGATCCCTAACAGCAGCACACCAACCAGGGTACCAAAGATCGAGCCTTTACCACCCGTCAGCAGGGTGCCACCCACCACCACCGCCGCGATGGCGATCAATTCCCATCCGTTGCCTTCTGTGGCTGAACCGCCATTCAGGTTGATGGATATGAGCACGCCGACGAGACCAGACAGCGCGCCACTGAGCGTGTAAACCAGGAAGAGGACTCTTTTGATGGGAAGGCCCATCAGTCGCGCGGCTTCGGCATTGCCCCCAATAGCCAACACATAGCGGCCAAAGCGGGTATACCTCAGGACAAACATGCCGATGAGAAAAGCTACTAGCAAGAGCGGAATGGTGAAGGGCAGTGGTGGATTAAGGAAACCATTCCCTACGGTTGTACCTGCGATGGTGTTGAAGTCACTCTTCTGATCGAGATTGATGCTGGCCTCGTCATTAATGAGCCTCAAAGCGATGCCGCGCACGATATACAAGGTTGCTAACGTGGTAATGAACGGGGGCACGCGCATCCAGGCGACAATAAAGCCATTCACCATGCCTACCAGGGTGCCAACAACAATTGCCGTAAACAGCGCATAGTAGAACCCATGTGGGCTGTTAAGCGCTGCGACAACACTGGCGAGGGCTGCGATACCACCGACGGAGAGGTCAATCCCGCCAGTCATAATCACAAAGGTCATGCCCAGCGCGATAAGGCCGAACTGCGCATTGAAATTCAGGACGCTGTAGATAGTGATCGTATCGAAATTGTCATAGCGAATGAAACTGAAAGTCACGACGACGATGAGCGCGATCAGCGCGCCTTGCTGCCGCAATAATTCGTTCATCTGGGGCAAGCGCGCTTTGATCTGCTTGAGGAGTGTGGTCCTTGTCGCTGACCCGACCAGCGCCTTGGTCTCTGGCTGTGGTGAAACTGTTGTCATAAGTGTGGCCCTTCAAACTCCCAAGTTGTGCCAACTCGCTTTCTGGCCTACAGTTGCCCTCCTCATGCGTTACGCTGACGCTGGAGGAAGACCGCCAGCACGATGAGTACACCGATGATGACACTGGCAATATCATCCTTCACATTAAGTGACACCACCGTCTGACGGAGGAGCTGAATGAAGATGGCGCCAAACATCGTGCCCATGATGGTTGCATGCCCACCTGTCAGTGGGGTGCCACCGACAGCAACCGCTGCGATTGCATCAAGCTCCCTGCCCAGACCATCGGTGACCGGATTGGCCGCCGAATCAAAAGCGATAAATGCTAATCCGGCAATACCGGCAAGGAAGCCACTAATCGCATAGACGAGGATCAAAACGCGGGTCACTGGCACGCCTGCCAGGCGTGCCGCCGGCTGATTGCCACCAATCGAGAGCACATGGCGGCTAAATGCGGTGGCACGCATCAGCCACGCAAAAAAGGCAACGATGACCGCCATCAGAATCACTTGTCTGGGGAGGAATCCAAACACATCGCCGCTGAGCCAGCTTACAATGGGCGCGCCTGAAGTTAAAAACGCGAATTGGAATCCATTGTCGGTGACCTCTGCGAGGCCTCGCACCGTAATGAGGGCAATCAGCGTGGCAACAATGGGTTGCACATTGAAGCGAGTGACCAGCACGCCGTTGATAACGCCAATTAGCGTGGCAACTGCTAAGGCAATCGGCATGGCGACAATGGTCCCAAGCACGATGTCCTGAATGCCAAACCATTTCCCGCTGAAAATCAGATAGGTGAGTATCCCGGTAAGGCCCATAATGGAGCCAACTGAAATGTCGATGCCACCAGTCGCAATCACCAGAGTCATGCCAACGCCAAGGATCAGCGTCGGGGTCACATGGACCAGTAGATCCGTGACCGCAATTACCGAGTTGAATTGCCTGGTGAAGATAAGATTGAAGAGGATCAGCGCCACAAGCGCGATCAACGCGCCGTAATTCTGCCCTATAGTGCGCAGATCATACGGCAAAACTCCCCGCCCTTTGAGGGCAGTCAAACGCTGCTCTAATCGAATCATCAGGCTTCTCCTGTGTCAGGATGCACTTCACCATGTGCCATAGCGGTCATGATGGCATCCTGGCTTATACTCTCGCGAGGAAGTTCCGCCACCGTTGCACCATCACGCAGCACTACCACATGGTCACTCCCCTCGATAATCTCTTCGAGTTCAGAGGAGATCAGCAAGACCCCCATGCCCGATTCAGCCAATTCCTCGATGAGCTTTTGTATCTCGCTTTTGGCGCCAACATCGATGCCGCGTGTCGGTTCATCAAGCAAGAGCAAATGTGGTTGCAAACAAAGCCACCGCGCCAGCAAAACCTTTTGTTGATTGCCGCCCGATAGCTCGCGGATCTTTTGATTTGGCCCAGATGTTTTAATGCCTAAGCGTTGTATGAAGCGCTCAACGATTTCTTCCTGTTCCTTGCGATCAATGATGCCGTAGCGGGTCAACGTGGGGAGCGCTGCCAACGTGAGATTTTCTCGCACCGAGAGATCAGGAATGATGCCATCAACCTTGCGGTCCTCTGAACAAAAACCGATGCCTGCGCGAATGGCATCTTCGGGCACATGAAAATGGGCTTCCTTCCCGTTGAAGATGATCTTTCCAGCATCGATGCTATCAGCGCCAAACACGGCACGGGCGACTTCGCTGCGCCCAGAGCCGAGCAATCCGGCCAGGCCAACAATCTCGCCAGTATGCACCTGGACGCTCGCGTTTTGTAGCTTGTGGCCCGCTCGCAACCCGGCTGCGTCGAGGAGCACTTCCTGCCCGGCGTGGTGACGGCTGACATCAAAGCTGGTTTGACCGCTCTGCTGTACGCTGCCTAAATCTTTGCCGAGCATCTTTGCCACTAGCTCAAGCTTGGTGATGGTCTTGATAGGCCGCTCATCAACAGTGGCCCCATCTCGCAGAATCGTGATGCTGTCGCAAATCGTAAACAACTCATCAAGCCGATGGCTGACGAAGATGATAGCAACACCCTCCGCTTTCAACTGCCGAATAACTGTGAACAGGGTCGCTACTTCATCATCATTCAGCGAGGAGGTCGGTTCATCCATGACAACGAGTTTGCTCTTGAAGGAAATGGCGCGGGCAATTGCCACCATTTGCTGTGTAGCAATGTTATAGGTATTGAGGGGTTTAGTCACATCGAGCGAGAGATGCAGTCGCTCAAGCAACGCTCTGGCCTCGATGTGCATTTTGCGCCAGTCGAGCAGCCCCCAACGAAAGAGTTCACGTCCCAAAAAAATATTCTCGGTGACACTGCGAAATGGAACGAGATTGATTTCTTGATAAATCGTGCTGATTCCCTGGCGCTGCGCCTGTTGTGGCGATTGGAAAGCCCTGGTGTGCCCATCAAAGAGAATCGTGCCTTCCTCACAGCGATACACACCTGTGAGAACCTTGATAAGGGTTGATTTACCCGCGCCATTCTCACCGATAAGACCATGAACTTCGCCCCGCGCCACGTGTATATACGCATCTGAGAGCGCGATGGAGCCGGGGAAACGCTTGGTGATGTGCTCCATTTGCAGAAGCACGTTGTTTTCTTGCATAAGCTCTCTCTCCGAGCGTTCGCTGTGCATCATTGACAGGGCAAAACCAATGTTGGGCAACGCGCTAGCGCGGCTACTGAGGTATCATTCCGGCGCCACAGGGAAGGGAAGCAGTGGCACCGGAACGATCCCCATGAGCTAGAGAAGGCTAGAACGCATCGGGGAGGTAGGCTGCCGCCGAGCCATCATCTTTTTTGAATACTTTGTCCGGTTGAACGACCCATGCGGGCAGGTCTTGACCCTTGATATACTGGTCGAGGGTCTGAAAAACCAATGCACCAAGGCGCGGATTTGATTGAACAACCGCGTACTCTTCACCAGAGAGGACAAGATTGATGGCATCTTTTGTCCCGTCGATGGAGACAACCTTAATATCCTGCCCTGGGTTTTTCCCAGCAGCTTTAAGGGCAGTGATGGCGCCGATAGCCATCTCATCGTTGTGAGCAAAGACGCCCTTGATATTGGGGAACTGCTGGATCAAGGTCGCCATGACCTGCTGGCCCGTAGCACGACTAAAATTGGCGGTTTGTTCTGCGACGATTTTAATGCCGGGAGCCTTTGCGGTAAGCTCTCCATCAAAACCACCACCGCGCAGAATGGCGGGGGATGAACCAGTGGTGCCAGTCAACTCGATGATAGTTGCTTGCGTGTTGGGGCCACCCAGTGCCTCAATGAGCGCATCGGCAGCAAGAACACCCTGCTTTTGGAAATCGGAGCCGACGAAGGTAGCGAAGTCGCGGCCTGGGGTTGCCTGGCTCTCATTGACATCACGATCCACAACGATGACGGGAATGCATGCCTTGCGGGCATCAAGGATCGGCTTGACTTCAGCATCTTCGGTGTGGGGGTCGACCAACAGGACATCAGGCCGGTCATTGATCAAATTTTCGATGTCCTGTACCTGTTGATCATCGGAATTGTTGGCGTTCGTTTTCAACAACTGGTATCCATGCTTTGCCGCTTCCTGCTCGATGCTGCCTTCTTCGGCATAGCGCCAGGCGCCATCAAGGGCATTTTGCGACCAACCGACCTTATGGGCACTCGTGAGTTTGACCAACTGTGTATTGCTGCCAGGGGTGCAGCCAGGATGAATGCCCCCTGTAGTGCTGCTACTACCACAGGCTGCAAGGACCATACTCAGGACCGTGATGACGGCCATATTCGTGATGACCATCTTCGTAGAGAAAGAGCTTTTGCGAGGAGACCAAAGGAGCTGCATTAGGAACCAACCTTTCAAACACACGACAACCTTGTCCAAGAATAGAGCAAACCTTCCTTTCTGTGGAAGATGATTCGCTCATGTTCTGATGCGATGCGATGAAGATACATTGCTTCTTTCGCCCCTCAACCAGGGGAATAGGGTTTGGAAAGAAGCGCTGTGTGTCAGTTCGGTGCCTTCGTTAGCGCGATCGAGGCTTGACGACGTGGTCAGTCAGGCGCTTTATGCTCCATGTTTCAGTTCCCGACCTTTTCGCACGAGGATACCTGTTAACAATGGATAAGATGTCGGGAACGTTTGGCAGGCTTCAAACCTGCGAGTGAAACGGCTTACCTCCTTTGGGGTGGTAAACTTCGCAGCCTCCTGCAGAGAAGCGGCAGGTGCCCCTAAATATTTAAGCGCTTAAATTTAACCGGTTAAATATAGTATAATGATGACCCTATCACTTGTCAAGAGTTTTAAGGAAAGTTTTTCCCAAGAGGAGATGGAAATTGAGGGAGCAGAAAAAGTATTATATGGTTTAAGGATTTCTGCATTTCCATCAGAGAAGGTGCATTCAGGATGGCGACAATTTCCGATGTAGCGCGCCGGGCAAGAGTGACAACGGCGACGGTCTCCAATGTCATCACCCAGCGCGTATCTGTCAGTGCGAAAACCCGTGCGCGCGTCCTCCAGGCCATCGAAGAATTGGGCTATCGTCCCAATCTGGTGGCGCGCGGCTTAGCGCAGGGCAAAACCTACACGTTCGCGCTGGTGGTGCCAACCATCTCCAATCCGTTTTTTGCCGAAGTCGTGGAAGAAGTGGAGCGGATTGCAGATCAGCATGATTACCAATTGCTTTTGAGCATGACCCATAATTCCCCAGAAGAGGGCAAACGCCACCTAGAGCGGATGGCGAGCCGCTGGGTGGATGGCTTCATTGTGATAGGCATGGCCGCTGACATCGGCGATGTGCTGGCGCTTCAGAACGCTGGCAAAGAGGTGGTGCTGAGTGTGTGGAATCAGGATCCACGCGCCCAGGCCTTCCCTATCGTCGATATTGATTTTCGCCTGGCCGGAGAACTGGCAACGCGACACCTGCTGGAATGCGGCCATCGCCGTATCGCGACTATTGTGGAAGAACCGGTACAATTGACACGACGCAAAGGGTATCAGGAGGCGCTGGCAGAAGCAGGGCTTCCGATTCTCCCCGAGTATATCTATCAGGGAGATTCCTCTTTTGAGAGTGGCTACCAAGGCGCATTAGCATTGTTGGCGCTGCCGGAGCCTCCTACGGCAATCTTTGCCGGGAATGACTGGATGGCTTTAGGCGCGATAGAGGCCATCACCAGCCAGGGCTTATCGGTGCCGCATGATCTGGCCGTGGTTGGGGTCGATGACATCAGCCAGGCTGCACATGCGCATCCACCACTCACGACCATCAGCATCCCAAAGCAAGAGATGGCTCGCGCCGCCACAGAATTGTTGCTGAGGCAAATCCAGGGAACAGACCTTCCCGAAGAACCCCCGAAAATACTCGTCAGCCCTCATCTCATTGTGCGCCAAACGACTGCCAGGATCAACTGAGCTCCCTACATGAAGGATATTATCCTCTTGCTCAATCGCCCTGAGTACCGCTGTAAGGCTCTACCATGTGGTGAAGCCTTACAGCGATACTTGTGTGACTGCTAATCTTTGATACTGCCGGTGAGGACACCACTGGTCACAAAGCGCTGTGAAAACAGGAAGATGAGCGCCACGGGCAAGACGATAATGACCCCAGCTAGTGCGAGCTCAGCCCGGTGAATGGGAATATCTCCTACGACCGCCGGGTACAACGCAGGAGTGCCAGCAATCAGTGCCTGTAAGCCTACAGGGAGGTTGTACACGTTGGTGTCTTGCAGCATAACAAAGGGTAAAAAGTAGTTGTTCCAGGTCGCGGTGAAGTTGAGAAAGACGAGTAACCCCAACAGGGGACGGGCAAGAGGAATTCCTATATGCCAGAACAGTTGCCATTCGCTTGCGCCATCGATGCGCGCTGCCGCCAGCAGATCTTTGGGCAGGCTCACCGCGAAATAGACAAAGGCGAGATAGACCCCAAAGGGAAAAAAGGCGGTGGGGAGAATGACGGCCCAGGGGGTATTGACCAGATGAACGACATTCATCTCCAGGAAGAGCGGCAGGACGAGCGCCGAGATGGGCAAGAGCATGGCAACCAACGTCAGCGAGAGGAGTAACCCCCGCGCCTTGAGTTTGGCGGTAGCCAGCGCGTACCCGGCTGGCAGCGAAGTCACCAGGGCCAGGATCAGGGCAGCGAGCGCGTAGAGTACTGAGTTGAGGTACCATTGGGTAATAACCCCATCATCGAAGACGAGCAGGTGTTGCCAGTCCTCGCCAATTTTGCTCAACG
>CAZFWN010000139.1:0-15242 GCA_964522745.1 uncultured Ktedonobacterales bacterium | reverse complement strand
AGAATACCTTGGCCCGTAGTTCTACTCCATTCTAACAGACCTTATTAGGAGAGTCAATAGATTTTACCGACAATTTTTCATGAATCTTCTGATTGTCCATCTTGTGTAGAGAAGTTTGTGTCTCTCTCGCCTCTGCGGCTCAGCCAGTATGCTATAATGCCCCCAGACCCAAGGCGCCGATGCTTGCACAGACACCTCCTCTGGAGGGATGACCGTTTTTGTCGGGGCCAATCGGAATACATGCTGGAAAACGTTTTTGGGGTTCTGTTGCCAGGGGATGAATGGTTATGTTTATCACCAAAGTTGAGCTGGAGAACATCAAGAGCTACCGCAGCGCCAGGATTGAGTTCCGGCGTGGGACCACCGCGATTCGTGGCGAGAATGGCGCGGGCAAGACAACGGTGGTGGAAGCCATTGGCTTCGCGTTGTTTGACTATCTGCCCTATAGCCAGGCGCAGTTCGTGCGCGAGGGCGAGCGCGGCGGAAAAGTGGTCGTTTCGTTCATTGCCAAAGATGATGTGGAGTATGAGGCGGTGCGGCGCTGCGGAACGCCATCTAGCTGGTATATCTTTAATCCCCAGTTGGAAATGCGCGTGGCGGAGCAGAAGGCAGATGTCATTGCCTGGCTCAAGGAGTATCTGCCGCTGGAGGGGGAACTCGAGCCGAAAGATTTTTTCTCCGACGCGCTTGGTGTCCCGCAGGGAACATTTACCAGCGATTTCCTGGCTACTGCTACCAGCCGCAAGAGCAAGTTTGACGCGCTCTTGCAGGTGGAAGCCTATCGCAAGGCATCTGATAAGTTGCGCGAGACGACCTCGTATTTAGACAAAGAGGCGAGCAAGCTAGAGGGGCGTATCGCGGGGTTGGAGGTAGAGGCAGGAGCTATCGAGACGCTGCGCGCTGAGCTGGAGCGGCTGCGCGAGAATGAACACGGAAACAGCGGGCGGCTCCTGACGGCGCAGACCGAGCGCGACGCGGCCAGGCAGCGTCTTGATGCGTTGCGCCGGCTGGAAGCTGAAGTGACGCGCCTGGAGCGGGAGCGGGAACGAGAGGAAGCCATCTGGCGCCAGAGTGAGGAGCGGCACCAGCAGGCGCAGGCCGCGCTTGAGGAGGCGGCAGCGGCGCGGCGCGTGCTGTATGAAAGTGCCAGCGCCTACGCGCTCTTTCAGCAGGCCACAGATGCGTTACAGCAGGCACGTCAGCAGCAGCGCGACAGGGAGCCGCTGCTGGTACGCCTTCAGGCGCACCGAGAGCATCTGACGATGGCCCGCGTCAATGTCAAGCATGCCGAAGAGAAACTAGCACAAGCCAACGCGGCGTGCCAACAGATGACCGCGCTCGCGCCAAAGGTACAGGAGCAGGCGGCGCTGGAAGAAATGCTGGCAACCCTCAACGAGCGGGTCAAGCGGCTGCGTCAGGTGCAGCGGGAGATTGAGCAGCTTGAGCAGGAGCAGGCCAAACGCCTGGCAGAACTGCGCGATCTGGCGCGGCAGATGGCAGCGATTGAGGCGCAGCGCGCCGAGGCCGCGCTGCTGGGCGAGCGCCGGGGGGTGGTCAATGGATTACACCTGGAGGCTGGGCGCCGCGCTGATTGGGCGGATGAACTCAGACGAGTTCATGAGAACCTGCGCGGAGTGGAATTGCGCCGTCAAAAGACGCAGGCCGAACTGGAGAAGCGACGGGCGGAGGTCAAAAAGCTCTATGAGAACCAGCCAGTTGCAGAACGCCTGGCTGTGCTGGAAGCCACGTTTAGCACACTCGATGAGCGGGTCGTCCTGCTGCGTACCAACATCAAACGACATAATGAATCTAAATTACAGTCCGTTGGTGGACAATGTCCCTTCCTAAAAGAACCCTGCCTGAATATTCGACAGAAAGGGCAATCGAGCCTGGAAGCCTATTTCGATGGCCTCATTGCGCGCGACCAGCACGCGCTTGTTCCTCTTGAGACGGAGCGAGAGGAACTAGAGCAGCAGTTACAGGAGACCCGACGGGTCAAGCTGTATGTTGACCGGCTGCCAGAGTATGAACAAGCGTTAGGCAAGGCTCAGGAGAGCCACGATGAAGTGCTTCACGAGATGGAGCGCTTGATGACTCGCGTGCGTGAACTGGAGGGGCTGCTTGGCGGGGCTGGCGATCACGCGCAGCGGCTAGCCGAGGCGCAGGCGCTGCTCCAGCAGAGCGAAGCGGCGGATAAGCAGGTCAGCCGACTGGCTGACCTGGCGCGCCAGCACGCGGGGCTGCAAGAGCAGGTGGATGCTCAGGCGGGACAACTGGACGGCTTGCAGAGAGAATGCGCTGGATTGCTGGAAACGCCCGCGGAGCAAGCAGCAGTGACAGAGCGACTTAGCGCGCTGGGCAACCCGCGCCACGAGTTTGAGCAGCACGAACAGATTGCCAGGCAACAGCAGGAGGCTGCGATAAAGCTTGAAGAGGTGCGCTGGTTGATTGCCCAGGCTGAGGAGGCGCTGGCAGCATTAGAGGTGGAACTGGCGCCCTATGCCGGCTTAGAGGCGCGCCTCGATGAACTGACACGGCAGCAGGAGCAGAGCCAGCCCGGCTATCAAGCCTATCTGGCGAATAAGCAGATGGCTGGCAAGCTGCCGGAGCGGCAGGTGGCCCAGGCGGCAACTCAGGCGGCTGAACAGAAGGCGCGGGAACGCTACGAGGAGGCAGCGCAGCACTATGACGAGGTGACGGCGGGCTTTGACGCGGAGGCACTCAAGCGGGTTGATGAGGAGTATGTGGACTTGTCGAATCGCGTGACGGACTTGCAGGGCACGTTGGGCAGAATCCGGGATGATATTGAAAAGCAGAAGCAGCACATCAGCGCAGCGGAGGCGAAGCAGGCCGAATTGGAGGCGGCGAAAGCTGAGCAGCGGGAGATCGTCGAGACACGCGCCATGCTCGCGCAGTTTCGGGGGACGATCAAGGAGGCCGGGCCATATGTTATGAAGGAATTGCTGCGGCAAATCTCGCGGGAAGCCAATCGCATTTTTGGCGATATTCTAGGGGATCACGCGGCAGAACTGGCCTGGGAAGAAGATTATGAGGTTGTGCTGCGCAGCAAAGGGCAAACGCGCAGCTTTGCGCAACTGAGCGGGGGCGAGCAGATGAGCGCGGCGCTGGCGGTGCGGCTGGCGCTGCTCAAGACGCTGAGCGGACTGGATATTGCCTTCTTTGATGAGCCAACGCAGAATATGGATGAGACGCGGCGCACCAATCTGGCCGAGCAGATTAAGCGGGTGCGCGGCTTCAATCAACTGATCGTGATTAGCCACGATGATACCTTCGAGCAGGGTCTCGATAGCTTCGTGTATTTGCAGAAACAGGGCGGCGAGACGATGGTGGGTGCCGGCGGTCTGGGAGAGGATGAGCCGGCGCTGGTGGGCAGCGCCAGCGAGGAGGGATGGTAGCCGCCGGGCAAGGGCGCTGGCGTAGGAGGGATCAAGAGTATGTTTCACGCGGCAAAGGTGCTGGCGTCACTCAAGGAAAAGCATGAGCAGTTCCAGGGGGTAGGTGCCGAAGTTGGCGAGCAGCTTAGTAAATATCAAGAGGCGCTTCGCCAGCTTGGGCTGGGCTATGCGACTGCCGCCGACATTGAGGCAAAGCTGGCGACGCGCACCGATGGTGCGCCGGCGGGGGCACTGCCCACAGTGGAGTATGATCGCTGGCGCACGCTGGTGGGCGCGCCAGCCGGTGGGCTGAGGCCGGTATTCACCTTTCACGAGCAGTTTGAACATCATCAGGAGTCTCGCGCCTGGGCCGAGGCGCATATACGCGGCATCACGACGCTGGCGGTGGATGGCAGCCAGGTCTCTCCCTGGCGCGATGTCTCGCTGCCGGTGGCGCTGATTCAGGCCGGTTTATTTGAGAACCCGCATGATCCTGAACGGCGCTATACCAAGGATGTGTTTGTGGAGGTGCTTTCGCCGGCAGACCTGGCTGAGACTGGCGCTCAAGAGCAGCCAGGACCAGGGCAAATCACCTCAGAGCAGCGGCATCCAAGGCAGGAACGCATGATCTCTGCCGAGCAACAGGTACAACTGTGTCGCTTTGAATTGGAGGCGAGTACGCTTGTCTCCTGGATGCGGCGCTATCGGGGGCGCGAGGAGGCAGCAAGCTCGGCCTGGCCGCTCGTCTTCTTTGACGGATCGCTGATCGTCTCCTTTGTGCAGAATCTAGCTCAGAAATTTTACCGCGAGCGGTATGCCTCAGCAGCGCTGTCATTGTTGGAAGCCTCGGAAAAGTACCGCATCCCGCTCATCGGCTACGTTGATACGAGTCAGGCACGCGATGTCACCACGATGCTAGCCCGGCTGTTTGCAGGGCTGCCTGAAACGAGCCATCTGCATGACGCGCTGCTCTGGCAGGGCGCGCTGGCCTGGGGAGATCGGACGCCGGCCTTTCTCTCGGCGCGTGGGGGTGTGCTGGAGAGCGACTATGGCCGTTATGCCGAGGGGGTGGCCTTTGTCTATTTACAAACGACGGGACATCGCCCACCGGCGCGGCTGGAGTTTCCGCGCTGGATACTCGACGCGGGCCTGCTGGATGCGGTGCTGGACGTTGTGCGGGCGGAGGTGATTGCCGGTAGCGGTGGCTATCCTTACGCCATTGAGACGGCAGATGCAGTGGCTGTGATCTCGATGCGAGACCGCGAGGAGTTTTATCGGCTTTTTCAGGACTTTGCGCTCAGGAATGATCTGGGCCTGACCTTTTCCTCGAAGGCGTTGAGCAAGAGCCGTCGGCGTGTCTGAGCAGGGTGAGATGCCTCCGCACGTGCTATAATAGGGCAGGCTTTTCTGGGACAGCGATGTCTGGCCCCTTATTATAGAAGTGCCATCGAGTGCGAGCGCTTGATGGCATGGCAGGTGTGAGGAATTATGGCGCGAATGATTCAGCGCGGAACGTTTGGCGGGGGGGGGATGCAGGGCGGCGGCAATAGCCCGCTCTTTCGGGCGCAGCAAGCCCTGTCTCAAAACCAACCCGATCTGGCAGAGCAGATCTGCCGCCGCCGTCTGGAGCGCAAGCCTGATGATATGACCATGCGGCTGCTCTTGGCGCAGGCATTGTTACAATTGCAGCAAAATGAGGAAGCCGCTGAGCAGGCCCAGCGGGTGGTCGATGCGCAGCCCAACAACGCCAATGCGCAGGTGATCCTCTCAGGGGCGTTGGCCCAGATGCAATCGAAATCCGCGCTGGAGCGCGCGGAAGCCGCAGCGCGCAAGGCCAGCGCGCTGCTGCCACGCAAGGCGCAGCCGCGTGTTCAGCTTGCTGAAGTCTATCTGGCGCGGCGCAAGTTGAAGGAAGCGAAGGCGGCTGCCGATGAGGCGGTGAAGCTGGAGCCGACGCTGGCGTCCGCACATCTCATTCGGGCGGTGGTGCTGCTGCAAGATAGCGATGCCCCTGGCGCGGCAGATGAGGCGCGCCAGGCGATCCGCTATGATAAAACGATGGGGCCGGCGCACTACTGGCTGGCGCTCTCGCTCAACCAGTCGAAGCAGCCGAAAGAGGCTGAAGCCGCGCTGGACCGGGCGCAGGAATTAAACGTTCCCGTTCCGCCAGCCCAACTGCTTGGGCTGCGCGGCCAGATTTATGTGAAGCAGCGGACCTGGCGAAGTTTTGGATGGTTTAAGAAGGCGACGATTGCCTATGCTGCCGCGCAGAGCGCTTCGGGGCGTCCGCGCTTTCTGGCGCTGCCGCTGGGCGTGCTGATTACCTTCTTCAGCGCGTTTGGCAAATGGGCGCCGGCAGCCATCGCTATCGTTGCGGCAGTCATACTCTTTGGCCTGAATGCCATCCCGGTGGCCGGCAACTGGATTGTGGCCGCTGTCTTGCTGGCGCTGGTGATCGGGCTGATTTTTGGCTTTGTGCGCAGTGTGCAGTCCGGGGCGATTGGGCTGGGCCGCCTCGCCAATATGGGAGGGCTGGCGCTGGTCTGCGCGATTATTTTGCTTGTGGTCGGCGGCGCGACCTTCCTGGCGGTTTGGCTTCCTGCCGGGAACCTGGCGCATCATGGCGACCCCTGGCGCGTGCCTGTTGGCGCTGGGGTAGGCGCGCTCTTTGGCGCGGTGGCGACGGCCTGGGTCGGGCGCTCACTCCTCAAAGCGCTGCGCACGCTCAACGCTTAGCCACCTCTCTCAGCAAATAGAGCGCCGGGAAACTGAGAACTGCCCTCAGTTTCCCGGCGCTTTGCTTCTATGCTGGCGCGTCTCCTCTTCTACAGAAGGGCTTCAAGGCTGAGGGAGCCACTTTTTCCGCGCTTCTTGCAGGCGCGTGGCGATGGCTGCCGGGTCTTCGCCCTGAAGCGCCTGGTCTTTCAGGCGCATCAATTCTTCGGCCCATTGCCCGGCGGCGGGGAGATAGCGGGCGTCATGGGACAACAATTCCTCAAAAATTTTGCGTTCCAGCAGATGCCAGGTACTGCGGTCTCGGCCATCCAGTCCCTCGTCGTCGGGGTCATATTCGACGTCGCGGGTGATATTGTGCAGCCGCACCAGCAGCGGCTGAAAATGTGTCTGGACGATCTCTTCGAGGCGTGGTAGGTCCAGCGCGCCCGCGTCGAAGTTCAGCACGCCCTGCAATTGGACCTCGACGACGGCGGGCGGGCCGGCCTGGTGATGCTCGGCGGCCTGGCGCCGGCAAAACTCCACAAAGCGCTCGATCAGCAGATCAGGGTCGCCCAGGCCATCCACGCGAAACTGTAAGCGATGATAGGGCCGGCGGCGGTTGGTCAGATGGTGGGCGATATGCTTCTGAGGCTGTCCCCCATTGTCGGTTTCCTGGGCACGCTCCGTATCGACCTCGACCAGATAGTAGCCGCGATCTGCCCATTCGACCTCTTCTGCGCTGCATGTCTCGGTTGAGCCAGGGTTATAAATCCAGCCGCCGATCTCGTAGGGCTTGTGGACATGGCCGAGGGCGAGGTAGTCTACCAGGCCGTGTAGCGGCTCAAGCTGCATGCGAGTGGGCAAACCATGCAGTCGGGGCACAATGCCCTCGATGCCGGTATGCAGGAGCAGCCCGCGATATTCGACGCCCTGCTGCGCTTCTTGAGGGCGCGCGCGGCTGAGCGCGCTGGCAAAGCCCTCAACAAGCCGGGCGGTGCTGGCGCCAAACCAGGGCGCGCCATAGATGCGCAGCCGGCCATCCATCAGGTCAATATAGGCGCCGCGCTGGGTTTTTGCATTCCAGGGCGCAAGCTCAGGCTCGCCTTCGCGCACAATTGGATTGAGCAGGCAGAGCATCTTTTGTACACTCAAGAATTGCAGCCAGGACATGCCATCCCGATAGTAGGAGCGATCATGATTGCCCTCGATAGCAATCACCGGGATGTGGTTGTCCTTCAATTCTTGCAAGCACATAAACGCCTGCGTCAAGGTGAGCGCATCAATCGCCCGCTTGTTGAAGAGATCGCCCGCGATCAGGACGGCATCAACCTTGCGCTGGATGGCATCGCGCAGGATGTTCTGGAAGGCGATAGCAAAATCGTTATAGCGTTCTTTCGAGCCATATTGCTCGTTGCCGAGATGCACATCGGCCAGATGGAGCAATCGCGCGCGCATGAAGACCTCCACAAACAACAGCCACAAAACGTGCTGATGGCTATTTCTAATAGCCATCAGCAAAAACGGTAATGCGTCTCTACCACCAGCGCTGGCCGATCAGGGGAAGCCGGTCATGAAGGCGCGCACGGCAGCGGCAGCCACGATGAGCGCGGCCACGATGAGGACGAGCAGGTCGCGCTGCGCTTTTTCGGGTTTTCCGGTCAGATAGACCGAGGCCGCCGGCACCGCCAGGAGGACGACGATGCCATAGACATAGTGCAACTGGTCTTTGGGCTGGCCGTGCATGAGAACCAGGACGCCGCCCAGGATGGCCTGAATGAGCGCCAGCAACCCCGTCACCCGGATGGCGCTGCGATAGACCGGGCTAATTGGCAGCCGGCCTGGAGACGGCTTCTCTGTCGCTGCTTCGACGGTGGCAGGAGTGGGTTGCTCAGCCGCGCCCTCTTGCCCAACGGCGATGGCTTTGCTGGCACGCCGGTGTAGGATGAGTAATCCCAATCCCCAGAAGGTGCAAAGGGTTCCTGCGGTAACGAGAACGACAAACATTGAAAGATGCAAACGCACGAGAAACTCAGGAGGCATGAAGAAACTCCCCAGAGCAGTATTTTTAGTTGGTGAGAGTGCGCCAGCGTCTTCTGGCGCTGGCCTCACTATAGCGCGCAGAAGGGGCCAGATGCAAGGGCAATGCCTGTGAGATTCCCATTGCCGGGGCTGAAGTTGCTAGCGACAAGAGGCTTTCAGAATGGTATGATACGTGCCGTGATACAAGCGGTTTAGCTTTCTTTGTATGGTGCTTTTCTCTCTTCAGTTGCGTATCTCTATTCTGCGCCACGATTACAGCTATAGAGGGGTCTCTTATGGACAGGAAACATCATTCTATGCAGTCCTCCCTCTGGGAGCGTTTTGGCAGAGTATTGGTGGGCCGGGCTGGCGTTCTGACGTGTGTGCTGGCACTGGCTGGTGTCGCGGTTGGTTTGCCTGGCCTGGCGGCGACGGCTCAGGCGGCGAACCTGGCGAGCAGCGGGCTTTGCACGTCTGAGAAGCGCGGGGTCAATCTGGCGCTGCCAGCGGTGGTGCGGATCACGACGACCTATCAGGCGCAAATGACCTATACCACTGCCGATGGGACCAGCGTGGTCTTTCCGCAAAATGGTGGCTTCTATCAACTGACGGTGGCCGGCGCCGGGGCGTTTATCTCTGGAACTGGCGATGTTCTGACGGCGGCGCATCTGGTGAGTATCTCGCAGAATGAATTGGGCGCGCTGCTTATCCAACAGGCCGCCCCCGATATTGCGCAGGCGATCAACAATGCTAATCCTCCGCAAAAGGTGACGACAGCCGATATTGAGAATCAATTACTGAGTGATTCTAATGTCTGGCAGCCGACCTACCAACCCGGCCAATCGGTTGTCTATCTGAGCAGCCAGTATGCCGGACCGACGACTGCCGGCTCGGTGTCGGATTTGCAAGGGTTGCCGGTGACGGTAACAGCGCAGAGTTCCGCCGATCAGCCCAATAGCACCGATCTGGCGCTGCTGCATGTGGATGGGCTGCGTGATCTGCCGACGATCCCGCTGGGCGATGCCAGCCAGGTCTTTCAGGGCGATCCGCTGACGATTATTGGCTATCCAGGCAGCGCCGATCTGGCGGCATCTGATGGCACAATCCTTCCCAACAACTTTCTTACTGCGTCGGTGAACACGGTGACGGTGAGCGCGATAAAGACGCCCGATGGGAACTCACAGGTGCTTCAGGTGGGCGGAAATGTAGAAGCGGGTGATAGCGGAGGCCCGGCGCTAAATGCAGCCGGGCAGTTGGTTGGCGTGGTAAGTTTTGCTACGACAAGTCAGACTGGTCAGGGGCAGACAAGCTTCTTGCGGATGGTGAACGATGCCAGGCCGCTGATCGGGCAGGCAAAGGTCAATCTGGCGCAAGATACGTTCGATACGCGCTGGGCGGCAGCGTATGACGCCTGCGCGAGTACGGCTTCCGGCCACTGGCACGATGCCGCTGCTCAATATGCGCAGCTTGCGCACCTGTATCCCAACTTTAAGGGTGTGCAGCTCTATCTGACGTATACGAAGGCGCAGGCGGCGCGCGAACCAGCGCCCGGTGGATTCCCACTGCCGATCTGGGCGGCGATCCTCTTTGGGGTGGTGGCGCTGGCACTGGTGATTGTGGTGCTGCTGTTTATGAGAAGGCGTCGCAAGTTGTCGCTAGCCGGCGCGTATGCCGGCTATGGGCCGGGCCTGAATCGCGGCGCGCCTGATGGTACGGCTGTCTTTCGTCTGGGAGGCCAGTCCCAGAGGGCTTCATCGGCTGGCCCGCCTGGACCTTCTGAGCAAGTGGGCGCAGTTCCGTTGGGTGAGAGTGGGCATCTTGCTCAGCAGCCGGCGTTTGTGCCTGCCGACCAGACGGAACCGGATATGGCCTGGATGGCGGCAACCACCCAGCCCTCCATCTTTCAGAACAGCCCGTCTGGCCTGCTGCTGCCCCCGACAGATACGGGGTCTGGCGAGCGCGGCAGTTGATGCGTGTCTTGGTCGCGCTGGCTGGCAGAAGATATTGCCGGTCAGCGCTTTTCTTTAGCAGGCGCTTGATAGGCTGGCTGATCCCTTTGCCCACGATAGCGCCTGTTGCTGTTTGACTTCCTCCGTCAACCATGCCATAATGCTGGTGCCAGGGGTCGTGAGACGTTCTCACAGCTAAGGCCAGTGGCACCTTGACACCTCATCACTGTTCCAACGCCTTCTGCTGGTGAGACTTCCAGCAGGTAAAACGGTGAAAGCCTGTCGGGTTTCCTTGTGAGTGGCCTTCCTCCGATGAAAGGGAGGGCTGAGGTGACTCACCAGTTGGTCGTAGTCCAACTGCCCGCCTAGTTGGTTCATCAACGGGCGTAGGTCAATGATGAACGTGCCTGCGCTGTTTACAGACAGTTTCATCAACTATAATGGGCGTAACGTATCTTAGGCATGTAGTCTTGGTCGGCAAAGAAAATAAGCAGCAACTTTTAGCCCATCAAGCTCGATGGTTGATTTCAGGCAGGCAAATGGATGAGTATTGATCGACAAGAGCCACTGCGTAACCTGGCAACATTGGTCGCCAGGCTTCAAGGGATGCGTGGCACTGGTCGTCTGGCGATACGCAATACGGTACGGATGGGAACGCTCCATCTCTATTTTGAGCTTGGCCGGTTGGTGCATGTGGAGGGCAGCCGGTCCAGCGTTGATGATTGCCTGGTTGATCTGGCGGGTTGGACCAACGGGCAGATTCGCCTGGATATAGGCGTGCAAACTGAGCGTCATACGGTGACGCCAGAGCAAGAGTCTTTTTTTCAGCGGACACTGCTGTTGATGCAGCAGCGGGGTACGATCAGTGTGCCCTCGCGTCCGGCGGCGCAATTTCAGGCAAGTCCTCCGCCCGGTGGTCCGCTCTCGCCTCCGGCGCGTTCGCCATTGCCAGAGATGACGCCACCCCGTCTGCCGGTGTCGCCGGTGTCGCCACGTCGGCATGACTCTGGTGGTCCAGTGGTTGATGTCGCGCTCACACAGGGCGCGCGGGGGCGCGAGCCTCATCCGCCCTCTCCACTTCCAGCGCGGGGCTACTCCGGCCCGCTGCCTCAGATGCCACCTCTTTCCCCCATCTCGCCACATCTGGCTGCTGCCGAGGTGCTTTTGAGCAGCCAGCAATGGGGAGTGCTGGTGGATGCAGCGCGAGCGATGTTGGAGGGGGTGGGCCATCTGTTTGGTCAGCGTCAGGCGCAGAATATCCTCCAGCATGTATTGGCGGAGCGCAGCGATCAATCTGAGCCGCTTGGGCTGCTGCAAGTGGACCGGCATGGCTGGCTGCGTGAGTTACGGCCAGGGGAGATGCTAAGCCAGCCGGTGGCGGAGGTTTCTGAGGCGTTTGTGCTGCTGATTAGCGATTTTGAGCGGCGGTGCGCCGCGCTGGTTGGCGAAGAGAAGGCCCGGCAACTTATTGCAAGGGCGCTGCATCCTTATCAGGAGGTGCTGGCGGAGATTGGTATCGTACTCAATGGGGACTAAATCTCAGCAGATGAGGTCTTGTCTTCCGCTTGTCTCAAGAGTCTGACAAAATCGCCTGGGAAAAGGCTTCCCAGGCGACCATGCTGCTCAAGGGGCGTGGGATATGGGCTAATACTCGCCGGTCTTCGCGCGGTTATAGCGTGTGCTGAGTTCCTCTTTGACTTTACCGTAGGTCTCTTTGCCAGTGGCAAGAGCATCGTTCAGGCGGTCCCGCGTCTGGCCGCTGAGCTGGTCCAGCGTGCCCTCGGTGCGCTTACGCAGTTCGAGACCCTGTTGCAAGAGCAAGTCGCGGGTCTTTTCGCCCTCCTGCGGGGCAAAAAGGATCGCCAGAGTGGCGCCGACGACGGCGCCCAAAGTGAGGCCCAGGAAAAAGCCTGAAATGCGACGCATAGGTGAGGCTCCCTTTCTTAATGAATGTGGTGTAACGCTGTAAAGGATTCTGAAGGCAAGCGCGCTCCCCCTCTCTTGGTAATCCTGGCAAGAGCCAGCACACCAAACAGCGTCGGCAAGGAGCGCGCTCACCTGCCGACGGCCTAAGTTCACCCGTCTCGTCTCCCCTCTGGGGGGCGGAACAGAATGCAAGACGAGGAGGAGCCTCGAAGCGATGCTGCCTGTTTAGCAGGGATCGCCCGCGCCCAAGACCTCCTGCACCAGTTCCAGCAACGCATCCAGTTCAAACGGCTTTTGTAGCACCCGGACGCCATGATAGCGGGCTGGGTCGCCGGTAATTAACTGTGAGACTTCTTCGGCCTCGAGTACCGCCGCTGTGTAGACGATTACCGGAATGTCCGCAGTAGTTCGATCATCCTTGAGTTCGCGCAGGATGTCCAATCCTGAACTATCGGCCAGTTTCAGGTCCAGGATGATAAGATCGGGCAAGCTATTCTTGATCTGCTCAAAGGCGCCTTTCCCTTCCTGAAGGATGGAGACCTGATAGTGTTCATCCTCTAAGATCATGCGCATGAGCCGCAATAGATGGGCCTTGTCGTCGATTACCAGAATTCGTTTGGTCACAGGGTATCCTCTGCAATCAAGGCACAGCGCATCAGCCCGATGATCCAGCGGACAAGAGGAGCGGACTCCTCCGGCCATCGATGGGACAATGAAAGATGGTGCGCGCGCAACAAGAGATCGGCAGATACAGAAAAGATAGCATCTCCTGCCACAGAGCTTCGCTTGCGCCGAGCTTCCGCATATAGTGTACCATGTCGGCAAGAAACTGGCAACTAACCTCCCCCTTTTTTACTATTCTGTTGCAACCACCCGACCAGAAGACCTCTTGACTTTTTGGAGTGTTGCGGTAAGATTGCCTCACCTTCCCACCCCGGAGAAGATGTCCGATTTGGTTGTGAGTTTTTTTGAAGTGGTGACGTATATCTTGATAGCTGCCATTTGCCCGGCCAGATAGTGGATTGGTTTTCCCCTGTGCTGTGTCAGGTGGGTGGCGTTGAGGCAAAGCTGCACCAGGTCGGATGTGACAATGGATACCCCGGCAGGCACGAAGCCTAGCGTTTGGCGTCTGGCAATGTGGCCCGGCGTCCCCGGTGAGAACCCACGAGGAGAGGCATGGTGCAAGACGGTTGGTTGGATGAGTCACAGCTTATCCAGGGATTGCAGGCCCGTGATGACGGTATCCTGGAGAGGCTCATTGCTCAGTATTCACACGAGTTGTTTTATTTTATCCGCCTGATCCTTGAAGGCGTTGGTTCCATCCAGGACGCTGAAGAGTGTGTCAATGATCTCTTTGTAGCGGTCTGGCAGGATTTTGGTTCCTTTGATCCAGCACGCGGCGCGCTGCGCACCTGGCTGACGATGCGCGCTAAATATATCGCGCTGGATCGCCGTCGCCATTTGATGCGACGGAACCCTTCAGGTTCTCTGGTAGTGAGCCAACTGGCAGAGCAGGCGGCAGCGCAGGAGCGTGTAGGGGCCGAGGAACTCAGGCAGCAGGAGTCGGTGCTGCATCAGCGCCCTGATCCCAGTATTGAGTCACTGCTGGAACAGCGCGAGCAACGGGCGGAGGTCCATCGCGCTCTGGAGCGGTTGCCTGAAGTAGATCGCTTGTTGGTGTATTTACGTTATTTTCAACTTGCCACGATAGAGGAGATTGCGGCGCGCACTGGACTGTCAAAGCACGCAGTGGATACGCGGCTGTGGCGGGTACGGAAGAGCCTGCGCGAAGCGCTTCAGGAGCAAGTCTATGATACCCCGGTCAAAGCAACCAGACGAGTTTGATGCGTTCTGCGACCCTGATTGGGAGTCGCAGGAGGCATGTGAAGAGAGCGATGCCGCGTGGGAAGATGCGGCAGTCCTTCGGGCGCTGGCTCAGTCAGTAGAGGCGCCTGGCAGTGGCGCTGGTGAGTGGGTGACGCCAGAAGGGCGGAGTTCTCCGGCAGATTTTTCTGCTGAGGATCTGGCCCTGGCGCGTACGCTCAACAGCCTGTTTGCAGTGGAGCGCGAGGAGTTACCTCCACTCTTTATCCAGACGCTGGCTGCCGATGCTCAGCACTGGGCAGCGCCAAGCGGGTTGATTCAGCGCGTGACCTATCATGTGTTTCGCCGGCTGCATATCCCGCGCCGCCCGCTGCATGCGCACGTTGAGCAAACCAGGCTGCGTGGCCTGCAAAGCCTGAAGCGGCGCCCGCGCACGGTTGGATTGGGAACCGTGCTGGCAGTGGTACTCTTGGGCCTGGCGATTCTTCTGCCCTCCTTCGCGGGAACGATGCAGCAGTTCATTTCAGGCAAATCGGGCGTAAAAATCGCGTCAAACGCTTCTAAATACCTGCTGACGGACGGAGAACTGACACAATATCTCTCGCTTCCTCAACTGCAACAGGCAGTGCCTTTCCAGCCGTACTGGCTGGGCAAGGCTCAGGGGGGCTATAAATATCAGTCGCTGCTGCTGCATATGGGCCAGCAGTGGGCGGATGGCCCGGTGCTTGAAGTGCAATATCACCAACTGAGCTACACTGGCACCGGCTTTTTGAGTGTGCGCGAATTTCAGCCAGTTGCAGACAAAGTTATCTTGCAGGTGGTTGAGAATGGCGCTGCGACGCTGGTGCAGATCAATGGGCAGCGGGCCATCTATATTAATGGTCGTTGGGTGCGGCATCGAGGGGCGTTGGTCTGGGAATATGGCACGCAGGCAGAGTTAATCTATCAGCAAAATGGGCTGTTTTTTTGGATCACTGCCGATCAGCGCGATGGGGCCACACTCGCCTCGCTTGAGGCGATGGTGACCTCCCTGGAGCATCTCTATCTTGGCATTCCACGCCCGAATCTTCCTGAAGGCTCACCACCACCACCAGCGCAGGTTGCTTCAACTCTGGCCGAGGCATCGCTGGGTGATGTGATTACGATGATGTCGGCAAACGCCTCCTCTACGAGCGGGAGCGCGGTGTATATCGCGCTCGGTGAGCCACCAGACGATGGTATCTAAGACCTTGCAGCGTATCACGATGCTGCCAACAGTTGGCGGGCTGCGCCTCGCGCAGCCAGGTCAGCGTATTTATAGATCGGACTCCTGCTTGAGCAGGGTCTATCTGGCAGGTAGAATCTTTTTAGCATCTTTTTCAGGAGGTTCCATTTGAAGAAGGGACGACTGGTCTTCGTTTCCACCTTCCTCATG
>CAZFWN010000138.1:0-15542 GCA_964522745.1 uncultured Ktedonobacterales bacterium | reverse complement strand
TGTGCAAGGTGGCTCTGGCCAATCTGGGGATGTATGCGCGTGATGCCTATTTTCCTGCCTCGTATGCGCATGCCGGTTGGCAGCGTTTACAGGTCTTCTTTCAGTTACCGGGACGGATTATCTGGGAAACAAACCAGGTGGAGGTCGAACTCCAGCGGTTTAACGATCGTGCCCTCAATCGAGACTTGGAGGCGCTCTGTGCGAAGGTAGCCCACGTGCGACCATGCCTCCCGGATGGGCGGTTGCTCGTGTTCCGGATGCAGGGGCTGGCTCTTCTACCTCTAGAGGCGAACGAGCAGTTTGTGGCGTGAAATCCTGCTTTACTGGCTTGCAAGGTCGATTGTGTCGGGAAAGAGGTTTATGAACTGCCTTGCAGGGCCTTCCGGTGGTGGTGCAAATCAGAGGCATATGGTGCTCGTGGCGCGACACCCTGACGTACTTCCCGGCCACCTACGCCCAGGCGAGCCTCTCACCGGCTGGCGCCATACTTCCGACTGCCTGGTCGCATCGTGTGGGGCACCGACAGAGTCACAGGGAGTCAACTCACTGGAGGAATGTGCCTCAAGAATAGGACACATTCCTCCAGTGAGCTGACTCCCTGCTTCATCCAGATGCCCTTGGTGGCATTCCTCAGGGCGCTGGAGTAATACGATCTAGATTGCCACCAGCACCGTTGATAAGCCAGGGCGAGCCAGCGCTTGATATGACCCCTGAGCACTCATGTGCCAGCTTCCCAACGACCTTCCCAGTCTGGGGATCAATACGAAAGAGGCCCGCGTTGTCACCATCACTACATACCCACACCCCATGTGCATCGGCGGCAAACTGAGGCACAATATCAGCATTTGGGATGGAAATCGGAGCACGTACCTGATTGGTCGCTGGATCGACTTGTTCTAGTGTGTCTGCTCGGTTCGTCTTGGTGTTGAAGAGCACGACCCAGACAGCCCCAGACAGAGCTAACACACTGAAACATTCGTATCCTTGAGCGTTCCCCAGATCGATCTGCGCCAGCACCTGATTGGTTTGCGGGTCAATCCGCGTTAGCGCCATCTGGCCCCCGCGACCGTTACAGGACCACACCGACCCGGCTCCAAATGAGAGCACGACCGGGGCGGGCGGGGTAGTTATGGTGGACACCACCTGATTGGTCTGCGCATCAATCCGGGTCACGGTGTTCTTATCAGTATTCGCCACCCAGACCGCGCCTGGACTGACAGTCAGCGCGTAGATGTGAGGTGCCAGTGTGATAGTCGCCACGACCTGATTGGTTTGCGGGTCAATCCGCGTGACCGTGCCATCATCCCCATTGACGACCCATACCGCGTCCGGCCCAAGAGCGATCTGGCCTAATCCTTGTCCGACCGGGATCGTCGCCACGAGCGACTTCGTGGCAATATCCACGTGGCTCACGAGCGGATTAGAATTATCGTGGATCCAGAACGCAGTGTCGCTCGCCGCAACGACACCTATACGCTCCACAGCAGTAATGGTAGTGCTGATGGTTCCGATGGGTGTCGAGGTTGGGGTGTGAGTCGCTCCAGTCTTTGAGCTTGTGCCACAGGAGGTGACGACCAGCGCACAGAGCAGTAGGATGCCCCAGCCTGGCATGCGTTGTCTCATAAGCAGCTCCTTTGTATTCCAATTCAAGGGTGTTTGACGTTTCACCACATACAAGCAGTGCGTGAAGCGAGTGTGCGTGATCGACTCGGCGAGTGCCAGGGACAATCTGGTTCAGTCTGCGTACAATAGTGCGTACAATGGCTTGACAGCCAGGCCCTCGTCTGCTAAGATAGCTCCAGCGCTGGTGGTCCTGGAAACGCCAGACCGCCAGCCACTGCTTCCCCTGATCCTCTTCCATGGTAGTTGTTGGAGTATCCCGCTCTTGATGCACATCTCGAAAGTGGGCTGACTCCCTGTCAGTGTGGCCGAGGCCGCCAGCTGCCCGCAGAAGTGCCCTCCGCGGAAGTAGCCGTCCAGGGTGGCCGTGAATTCGGCGCCACTGACCGGATCCACCCAGAGCGCCGTTGCCAGAGGGCTCGCTACTGGGCAGCGCCCTAGCCCACTGGTGAGCCTCTGGACCCCTATTGGCGGTGGACTCCGATGTGGCTCACCTGGGCTGAGGCCCAGGAGGAGGGCCACCACCAGGACCAGCAGCAGACTTCCACGGCCAGAGGCAGTCGACCAACGTTGTCGCATAGCAGATCTCCTTTGTCCTCAATTCCACGCTTCCCGACGGTGCTTCAGCCAGAGCCGCGCTCGCTCTGCTTGCTACCAGAGTGCCTGAGAAGCGGAAAGAGCGCCAGGGACAATCGCCGCCTACACCCGTACATGCACCCGTACAATCACTTGGCAGTTGTTGGCCCATCTGCTAAGATAGCGACACAGCGCGGTTCCTAGGCGTGCCACCTGCCAGTGTGCCAGCCTCTGACAAGGAGAAGTGTGATGAGTTCCCTGCCCACGGTCACCTTTGGGTCGCTGCTCCGGCGCTACCGCCTGCGAGCAGAGCTGACCCAGGAAGCCCTGGCCGAGCGAGCGAACCTGGGCGTCGAGACCATCAGCACGTTGGAGCGCGGCACCCGCCGAGCGCCGCGCCAGGAAACGATCGCGTTGCTGGCCGAGGCGCTCGGTCTCTCTCCCGCCGAGCGGGAAAGGCTCCAGCACGTCGCGCGTGGGCAGACACCAGCCTCACTTCCAACAAGCATCCATAGCCTGTCGTCTGCCAGGGAGACGCTGCTGCCGCTGGCTGGACGACGCCAGGAAGTGGCGCACCTCTCGCGCCATCTGGAGGGTTCAGGGACACCCCTGCTGCTCTTTGCTGGCGAGCCAGGCATTGGCAAATCACGACTGCTGGCCGAAGCAAGCCAGCGTGCCGGGGCCCAGGGCTGGACGGTCCTGGAAGGCGGCTGCCACCGGCGCAGCGGCCAGGAACCCTATGCCCCATTGCTGGGCGCGCTGGAGCGCCGCCTGCGCGAGCGCACGTCTACCCAGGTGCGCAGAGAGTTGGAGGGATGTGCCTGGCTGGTGCGACTCTTGCCAGAACTCGCCGAAACCACGCTTGTTCCTGCCCCCTCCTGGTCACTGCCACCAGAGCAGGAGCGGCGCTTGATGTTCGCCGCGGTCAGTCGCTTTCTTGCCAACAGTGCTGGCCCCGCCGGAACCCTGCTGGTGCTGGATGATCTCCAATGGGCTGGCGCCGATGCCCTGGATATGCTCACAAGCTTGCTTCGTGCCCCTGGAGAGCAGCCCCTGCGCGTGGTCGGCGCCTACCGCAGCACAGAGATACGCCCGCCGGACCCGCTGGGTATGCTGGTGGCAGACCTGACGGTGGCCGGGCTGGCGGCACAGCATCTCCTGGGGCCATTGGCTCCGCAGGAGGCCAGGACGTTGCTCCAGGACCTGCTGGAAGAGGACAGGGGTGGAGACAGCGCTCCCTACGAGCAACTCCTGGAGCGCACCGGAGGCATCCCCTTCTTCCTGGTGAACTACGCCCAGGTCCTGCGCCAAGAAGCCGTCGGAACCCTGCCCCAGGCCATCCCCTGGACCGTGGCCCAGAGCATCCACCAGCGCGTGGCAGCCCTGTCAGAGCTTGCGCAAGAACTCTTACAAGCCGCCGCAGTGATTGGTCGAGTGGCACCCACCGCGTTGCTCCTCGGGCTCAGCCGCCATCCCAAAGCAGACACCTTGGCCGCTTTGAAGGCGCTCAGCCAGGCACGCCTGCTGCTGGAAGTGGAAGAGGCGACCCAGTTCGCGCACGATTTGATTCGTGAAGCTGTCTTGACGGACCTTGGCCCCGCAGAACGCCGCTTCTTGCATCAGCAGGTGGCCGAGGCACTGGAGAATGGTCCAGGCGAGCTAGCCATTGAGCAGTTGGCCTACCAGTATCTCCGGGCCGGTGTGGCTGAGAAGGCCGCGCTGTATTTAGAGCAGGCTGGGGACCGCGCCCTGGGGCTGCATGCGAACACCGAAGCCGCGGGCTATTACCAGCAACTGCGAGAACTCTTGGATGCCCAGCACCAGCCGAGAGAAGCCGCAGGGATACGCGAGAAGTTAGGGGATGTCCTCATACTGCTCTCCCGCTACGAGGAGGCGCTGGCTGCGCTGGATCAAGCGGTACAAGCGTATCAGGCGGTGGGGGAGGCCGAAGGGCAAGCGCGCAGCACAGCAAAGATAGGTGTGATCTACTACCAAACCGGGGTGGTGGCAGAAGGTATTGCCCGCCTGGAGGCCATAGTTGCCTCGCTCCAGGGGCCGCGTCCTTCTCATGGCCTGGCTGAACTCTATACGGCCTTGGGCAGTTTATACGGGGCAAAAGGGAGCTATCGTCAGCAGCTTGAGTGCATCAATCTGGCGGAGCAATGTGCCCCAGAGGCCTATCACACCCCCCTGGGGCGCAAATGGCGCGCCCGGCGGCCAGGCGCGCTGATACTTCTCGGTGATCTGGAGGCCGCGCTGGTCGTCCTGGAGGAACTCCTGCCAGAAGTGCAGGCGTCTGGAGATGCCGAGGATCAACGCAATGCGCTCTACACGCTCTCGGCGGTCTTTCTCGCGCGGGGCGCCTATGCCCAGGAGCGAGCGTGTATCGAGCAGGCGATGGAACTCGCCGAAGCGATGGGCGACCTTGCCTGGTACACGATCCTGCTCCATCGTCGGGGACGCAATGCGTTTTTTCAAGGCCACTGGAAAGAGGCGCGCCAGGATATGGAGTCCGCTTTGAGCAGGCTCCGCCAGGGGTCCATCTCTGGGCATGGCGGGACTGCTGCCTTCTCTCTGGGGCTGCTCTCCCTGGCAGAAGGGCGCTGGGCGGAGGCCAGACAGTTGTTTGATACAAGCATCACCCTTGCTACAGCACAGGGTGAGCAGCTTACCCTGCGCTGGACGCAGACCGCCTGGGCGGAATGGGAGCTGCTCCAGGACCAGCCTGCGCAGGCGCGGCTCCGTCTGGAGCCACTGCTGGATCGAGCGGGGGAAGAAGAGCATGCCGTGACCCAACTGCTGCCCATGCTGGGATGGGCCGCTCTTGACCTGGACGAGATCGAGCAAGCCAGTCACATCATCCAGCAGGCCATAGCACGAGCGCAGACCCGCCAGATGCGCCCGGCGCTCGCAGATGCGTTGCGTATCCAAGCGCTGGTAGGTATCCGACAGCACGCTTGGGAGGGTGCACAGAACGCGCTTGAGGAGGCGCTGGCGCTCTGCAAAGGCATGCCCCACCCGTATGCCGAAGCCAAAGAGCTCTACGTCTATGGGCTGCTGCATCAGGCGAAGGGCGAGCAGAAGCAGGCCCGCGAGCGTCTGGAGGCGGCGTTGGCAATCCTCAATCGGCTGGGTGAGCGGCTCTATGCGGAAAAGGTAGAGCACGTGTTGGCAGAGGGCAGGCGACTGTAAGCCAGCACCAGCCTGCTTGATAGTGCGAAGGGAAAGATGGCAAATGCAGCAAGCGTTCAACTTTCGGCTGTAGTGGGGCTTCCAAAACTCACCACGCAGGAGGCTTTCCGGGCACGAAAGACGAGCGTGTGGAGTTGCATTCTTCTTGCGCATTATCTTCGTGGCCTAACACCCTGCACATCTGGTAGAGGATCTGCGGCTGAAGATCGATGACGAGACTGGCGATGCTACCAGGAAGCTCGCCAGAGCGCTCGACGAGTTCCACGGATATATCCTCAGCAATCGCACGTCGATCCCGAACTATGGCGACCGCTACCGCAATGGCGAACCCATTTCGTCGTCTCTGGCAGAGTCCACCGTCAATCAGGTCATCAGCAAGCGGTTTGTCAAGAAGCAGCAGATGCGCTGGACCCGTCGAGGTGCCCATCTCTTGCTCCAGGTGCGCACCCAGGTGCTGAACGAGGAGTTGCGATCGTCTTTTGCTCGGTGGTATCCAGGGATGAAGGAGTAACCATGCGCCGCCTAGCCCCGCCCAGGTATTGCCCAGCCAGCTATTCTTGACCCCAAATACGCTTCGGTTGCATGGGACGCAAACCCTGGTTTCTGCCCCACTGCTATCAGCACGCTTCAATGCGCGATTTTCTGAGGCTGAAGCTGGGACACAACCCATTGCACAATCAATGGGGCAGCCTGTATACTTGCTCCAGAGTTGTGACCCAGAAAGGAACCCGTCCCTGATGCGAATTGGCTATGGGCGTGTCTCCATGACCGACCAACACCTCGGTCTCCAGATTGACGCCCTCAAAGCAGCAGGATGTGATCCTATCTTTACCGATACAATCCAGCTTTGGGCTGTCATAGAGTCTTTTATCGGAGAGCATCCTGGACAGGATGTCCTTGCGGTTTCGGAGTTTGCTGAGTGACTGAATCAGCTTTACAAGTCCGGCATCTGGTAACACGTCGAGCGCTCGCCGCAGGCCAGCAGATACCGGCACAACCCTATTCACACAGTCACATAATCGTTTGGCAACCTCACTGGCAAACTCCTCACGCCTTTCCAACTCCTCCGGGTTATACAGATCAACCTTGGAGATAAAGGCAACCGCTCGTTGCGCATCGCGTGGGCATCGACAGCGCCTTGAGCAACTCACTGCCCGGCTCGACCTGGGAGCTGTTGAGATACAGCCCCTTGGCATCTTAATGCTTGTTCCGGAGGCCAGTCATGGCGCTTGGCGAGCAGGCTCAGGAAAGGCGAGACGATGGCTGTCCATCAGACAACCAACCTGCCAGGCATCACAAGCCACAACGGGCGCACGGACCCAATCAGCCCGCCATGCTTCCTGATTCCCCAAACGCCAGGCATACTTTCTGCAGCAAATTGCACGACCATTACCAGACTGGCGAGACGCTTGCTCCATCACAGGCAGAACCACAGCGCTCTCAGCACAGCACATCGCGTAACGCTTATCGGGATCAGACACCAGACGACCCGGCTTATGCACTTTTACAATTAAATCAGGATAGGCGAGACTGAAGGGAAAGGAGGAAATCTATGCCCGTTCCCTATCAGTTACGCTTGAATGAGGCGCAACGGAGCGAATTACTCCAGACCCGTGACCACACGCACCAGCCCTATCTACGCGAGCGGGCGGCTGTCCTGCTCAAGATAGCGAGCGGGCACTCGATCCAGGAGACCGCCCGCAGCGGTGGCTTGAAGCCGCATCACCCGGACACCACCTGTGCCTGGGTCCATCGCTATGAGCAGGCGGGCATCGTTGGGCTGCGCATACGCGCCGGGCGCGGGCGCAAGCCCGCTTTTTCCCCCTCAGCCGAGTGAGCAGGCCCAAGCCGAGGTGACCGCCTTGCTCCAGCAGGCGCCTTGGCAGGTGGGATGTTCGCGCAGTCGCTGGTGGCTCGACGGCATGCGGCAGGCGGTCTCCTGGCTGCGGGACCGCTGCTTGGCAACGGTCTGGCAAACGCGCACCCGCTGGAAGCTGGTCTCCCGCCGAGGGCGGCGCGCGGTGCATTCGCCCGATTGGGAGTATCCAACCAAGGTGCAGCGCATCGAGACGCTCACCTGGTATAGCCGGGCACCCCTGAGCAAATCGTGCGGCTCTACGAGGACGAACTGACCTATTATCGCCGCCCGACGGTCTCGCTCAGGGGTATGCGCCCGCTGGCAGTGGGGTGCCCCGTGTTGACCAATGGTACGGCAACAACACCGCTCGTCGGATTGCCGCCTGCCTGGATACCCACACCGGGCGACTCATCGCGTGGCAGCGGGCGCATTTTGACCGGCAGACCTTGCTCCGTTTCTACCAGGAGGTCGAGCAGCCCTACCCGCACGCCGAGCAGCTTTTTCTCATCCACGATAACTGGCCGGTGCATCGGCATCCCGACCTGGTGGAGGGGCTGCGTGGGAGTAAGCTCACCCTGGTACCGCTGCCCACCTATGCCCCCTGGCTCAATCCGATGGAAAAGGTCTGGCGGCAGTTGTATGCCGAGGTGCTGCATCTGCATCCCTGGGTCAACGCCTGGGAGCAGGAGCAAGTGGCAGTCCAAGCCTGGTTGGATCAGTGGGTCGATGGCTCGCCGGCCTTGCTCCGCTCTGTTGGCCTCTGTCCTGATTAAATTGTAAAAGTACATCAGCCGGGCCGAGAGACGCCCATCATAGCAGATTAAGAGATTATTACCAACGAGATGAGCCAGCGTCAGTACATACTGCTGATGCAGAGCCATCAATCGGGCAAGATGACTTTGACGAGGATCGTTAGGAAGCGCAGACCCACCGGCCACATCCTGGAAGAAGGCGCTCAAGCCCCACAGAATGGGAGTCAGCAGCAGAGCGGCAATACAGAGACGTGCAGCAGAACCGCTATCAGCGATACGGTGATGAGCCAGCGCGCTCCAGAACATCTCGATCTCCTGTTGAGGAGGGTCTGTCCGCTGACCCATTTGATGAGGGGCCGGAGCGGCAAAACAGGCATAAGCCACTATGGCAGACTGGAGGTAACGGTATGAGGAGAGAAGCTTGGGAAGAGGCAGAGACATGGGCTGGTTCACCGCCTCCCAGGAAGAGAAGGCAGACCGCTCGTCATTCAGGCAAGGGGAGAAAGAGGGCAAAACGAAAAACAAAACTCCCCGACTTTGGCGGAGGCATTCGCGGGCGAATCCTCAGCATCACAGGGCTGGGCGGCATACTCAAAAGCACTCGCCAGGGATTGCCGCCTCAGGCACTTATTGTGCTCCGCCGTCGGACCATCCTGACAGGAGCGCTTATCCTGCTAGTGCTATTCAGCCTATCGGGCACTATAGATGCCATGATCCGCATCTCTCGCGCTCGCGCAGAGGCCAGCGATGCCATGCTCCATGTACACAACATTGAGGCACTGGCGCCATCGTCACATGACCTCGGCGAACTGCTGAACCCAGCTACTCTCCAGCGGATGGAGCAAGAACTGCTTGCCGCTCAGCGTGATTTTGCCCTGCTGTATAGCGACCTCGCAGACCCCGGCGGCACGTTTTCCATTGCCGCCCATGCTCCAGGGACAAGTTCTACCATCCATTCAGCCGCCGTCCTGGCAGATGCCGCCAATGAAGCCTGCCTTGCTGGCCTTGACCTGGTGAAAAGCGCGCTGATGTTGACCGGCATACTCAAAGCGGGGTTCTTCGCCAGATCATCAAATACCTTAACCACACCAACGCCAGGCACACCGCCGCCGCCTCGGTTGAATGCGACGACGCTGGCACAACTTCAGCACAATATCGAAGGTGCTCTTTCGCACCTCAATACGGCGGTCTCCTATGCCCAAAGCGCCGATCTGTCGGTCATCCCTGCATCACTGCTGAAACCCAAACAAGTTGACCAGATCCATCAGCTGCTTACCAACTGGCCGCAAATACAGACACAACTTGCCGAGGTGGATATTTTGGTAAAAGCCGCACCGGAACTGCTCGGAGTCTCAGCACCGGAGAACTTTCTGATCGAGTTGATGGACCGCAGCGAGCTGCGATCCACCGGCGGCTTTATTGGGAACTACGCGGTCATGACTATCAAGAATGGGCAGGTACAACCCTTCACGCTGAGTGATGTCTATCTGCTGGATATCCCCTTCATGACTAAAGACCCGCTCAGTCCCCCCTTGCAGTATCCCTGGTGGCCGCAGGGGGGGCCGTACGAGGACTTTGGACTGCGTGACTCCAATATTTCCGGCAATTTTCCCACGGCTGCCCAAACCGGCATGACCTTGCTCAACATGGAGGGTGGTGGAACAGTTCAGGGGGTGATTGCTCTTACCCCACCGACCATTGCGCGGGTGATTAAAATTCTTGGGCCGATCTACGTAGGCAATGGTTTTAATCAAACCGTCACCGACCAGAACCTGGAACAACTGATCCATTATTACGAGCAAACGCGCGCCAATGATCCGGTGACTAATCTGCCCCCAAGCGATCAGATCAGTACCTCACGCAAACGTTTTACCGCCCTGCTGGCACGCGCCTTCATCGAAAAACTGCACGGGCTGCCTACCAGCAAGCTCGTCGATATTGCGAAGGCGATGATGACTAGCCTGCAAACGAAAGATCTGCAAATCTATCTGAATAATAAAAGCGTTGAGGCGCTGTTAGCCAAACACCATATCGATAGCGCGATCACGCAGGGGCCTGGAGATGGCGTCACTGTTATTGATTCAAACGTGGGTTTTAACAAAGGGAGCCAGTTTACCATCGTCAGTTATAGGGATCATATCTCGCTTGATGCCCAGGGAACAGCGACGCATGATCTCACCATCACCTATAACTTCAAGGTGACCGACCCTAGCGTCCTTTTTGGAGTCGACCGCTATAGAACCTATCTGCGTGTCTACACGCCCGCCAATGCGAAATTGATCAGCATGAGCGGGTTGGATTTTGGCTCAAACGAGATCAACGCCAGCGATGAACCTGGCAGGCAGATGTGGGGAGGATATGTCAACGTGCGCGACGGTCAACCCTACTTGCTCCATTTCGTCTGGTCGACGCCAAACAGCGCCACGGCAGACAAGGGTGGACACTGGCACTATCAACTTACGTTTCAACATCAGGCAGGATCAAACCAACAACTGGCGCTCACCATCACCGAGCTGGGAGCGAAAACGCCCGCCGTCACGTATACTGGCGTATTGGATGTAGACAAAACATACAGCCTCACCTACTTGAAATAAGGGGAGTCAGGTTAGCCTTGCGTGCCTGCGCAAGGCTTTGCGGCGAGAGCCGCCTGAAATACCTGCATTAACCGTTCGTAATGGCGCTCCGGCGCGTACTGGGATAGGGCAACGATTGTGCATTGACTCATTTAATGGCGGGTAGTGGTACAAATAAGCAGGATATGGTAGACGCTGAAGGCTCATCAGTTCTCAAAAGGAGGAGCCTTCAATGGTGCCGATCACGCTTCACTGCTCTCACTGTCAGAGCGCCTCACTTGTACGAAATGGTCATGCTCCCAATGGCAAGCAGCTGTATCGCTGCCACTCGTGCGGACGTCAAAGCCGCGAGACCCCAACTCCCCATGCCTATTCACAAGCGCGCCGCGAGGAGATTCTGGCTGCGTATCAAGAACGCAGCAGCTTGCGTGGCCTCGCACACACGTTTGGTGTCTCGCGCACCACCGTGTCTGGGTGGATCAAAAAAAAGGAGCGCAGCTTCCTCCGCTGTCTACAACTCTGCTGGCTCCCGATCCAGACGATCCCACTGCTACGACGCTGGACCTGGATGAACTTTGGTCCTTTGTGCTGAAAAAAGCGCACGACTGGTGGATGTGGATCGCCCTGTGCCGCAAGACACGACAGGTGGTCGCCTCTGCGATAGGTGATCGGAGCAAACGGACCTGTCTGCGTTTGTGGGAGGCGATCCCATCACTCTCTCGTCAGGGGCCTTGCTTCACCGACTTCTGGGCGGCATACGCTGCGGTGATTCCTGAGGAGCAGCACTGCGCGGTGGGAAAAGAGACGGGAGAACCCGCTCATGTGGAGCGCTGGAATAACACCCTGCGCCAACGCCTGGCCCGTTTTGTCCGCATGACGCTCTCGTTTTCCAGGTCGGTGCTGATGCACGAGGCCTGTTTGCTCCTCTTTCTCCATCGTTACAAGAGAGAGCGGGCCATCCTGCTCAAGTGAGCCACTACCCACCCGCAAGACGCTAAAGACATTGGTCTCGAATTGCTGGCTGACTTGTTCAGGGGTGAAGGCTTCGAGCGGACCACTGTACGAGACGCCAGCATTGTTGACCACCACATCAAGACGGCCCGCCTGCCCAACGATCGCCGCGATGGCCCGCTCAACAGAAGCATCATCCGTGACATCGATCTCGATGGGGTGCAGGGCAAGCTGTTCTCGTTGCGAGAATGTACTGAGTGCTTCAGCCGCCGGGGCATTCTTGCCTACCACGGCACGCATGCCCGCGAACACCTGATATCCCTGACGCGCCAGGGTTTCAACCATCAGGCGGCCAAAGCCACTGGTACTCCCAGTGACCAGAATGGTTTGTTTCATGGTTGCCTCTCCCTTCTTTCTTTCACGCGCTCGACACAATGACCACAGGACGCGACCGCGTCGAAGCTCGCGTCCTGGATGTTGAGCGGCAGACCGACAAACAGAAATTCGAAGGCCTGGCCAGAGACCAGGTCTTCGAGAAAAAGAGGTTCCAGCAGATACCTGCCGTGACGAACCAGCAAGATGAGGTGACCAGGCAAGGATATGCCCAGCTCAGGTCAACGCGGCCGTCCGTATCCCAACTCCGCTGGTCAGCGCCCACTGCCTGGACCTGCTGATCAGCGAGCCATTGCGAGTCTTCAGCGCGTACGCCGAGATACCCGGACGGATCATTCCATCGTGCTCCATGGTCTGCGCGTATCAGCACCACATCTCCCGCAGGTTGTGCCCCTGCCTACGGTTGCCAGGGACGGCGTATACGCCGTCCCTGGCAACCGTCCTTGCTACGCCTGAGCCTGGTAAGGGAGATCAGCGGCGGTAAGCCCTTCGAGCGCCATTCCGAAGGGAACGCCCTCGGCAATCCGACGGCGCAGACGCTGGTTGAGCGTCTGGCGCTGGAGCCGACGGTACAGATCAGGTTTTGCGGCCAACTTATGGGCGATTTCCAGTCCTCGTGCGAGGACCTGATCGTGCGGCAGCATCTCGGTCACCACTCCCCATCGTTCAGCCGTCTGCGCGTCAATGGTCTCGCCAGTCCACAACAACCATTTGGCCCGTATCGGGCCAACGACCTCTTCCCAGACCACCTGCAGGCCATCACCGGCCGTGATCCCAAAGGCAGGATGGGGAAAGTCGCCATACGTGGCGCGTTCGGAAGCAATGTGCACGTCCGCTAAGAGCAAATACTCCGAGTGAACGGTAGCCGGACCGTTGGCGACCCCAACGACTGGCATGGGCAGATCGACGAGGCGCTGGAGGACATTCGTTCCCTCACGACGGATTTTCTCCCAGTGCCCAGGCTTGAAGATCTCACCGAGGCTTTCCCCATCGATGGCGTTCATGAAGGTATCTCCCGTCCCGGTGATCAGCAGCGCGCGGTTGTCCCGGTCGAAAGCAATCTCCTCAAGCGCTTGCGGCAGATCCTCGTGGGTCTGGCCCGTGAACGTAATGGGTCCACCATTGGTATGGAAACGCAACGTCAGGACGCCATCGTCCGTACGCTCGAAAGCCAGGTTTTCGTAGCGCGTGAAGTAATCTGGAGTGGTTACATGCGTTGTCATTCTGGTTTCCTTTCTCACCTGTGTCTCTCGTCCTGCCATCTCCCGAGAGCAGAGCATCAATGCGCGCTTGCCCGCTGAGACCCTGCAGAGCGGGCAAGGCCTTTAGATGGCGATCCGTCCCCCATCAACGGGAAGCGTCGCTCCGTGGACAAAGTTCGCCTCATCACTGGCCAGGTAGACGGCTGCGGCGGCAATCTCGGCAGCCTGGGCGACTCGTTTGGCAGGAAGGGCAGCCGCTAACTGATGCAGTCCTTCCGACATGCCCGCTGTGGCGGGCGTGTACGTCGGGCCTGGAGCGATCGCATTGACATTGACCCCCTTGGGTCCAAGCTCGGTGGCCCAGGCCTTGGTCAACAGCGTCAGGGCCGCTTTCGTTGAGCCATAGAGTGACATCGTTGGCTCCCCAACGTGCGCCACCATGGTCGTGATGTTGATGACCTTTCCGGACCCACGCTCCACCATCTGCGGAGCTACGGCCGCGGTCAGAAAAAATGGCCCTTTCACATTGATCGCGTAGGTAGTGTCAAAGGTGGCTTCATCCACCTCCTCCAGTAGGGCAAAGGGGAAGATCCCGGCATTATTGACCAGAATATCGATCGGCCCGAGCTCGGTTGTCGCCTCTCGTGCTAATCGGCGCACCCCCTCCACCGAGGTCTGCTCGGCGGCAAGAAAGGTTGCCTGACCGCCTTTGGCCCGAATGGCCTCCACCACGGCTTGCCCACGCTCGGCATTTCGACCACTGATGACCACTCGTACCCCTTCCCGGGCAAAGGCTTGGGCAATCGCTTGCCCAAGCCCCGAGGTGCTCCCTGTGACCAACGCCGTTTTTCCCTCTAAACGCATCCCCAGTTCCTCGTTCTCTAGCAGTATTCACTGGACCACATGGTCCATTCATCTGGACCATGTGGTCCATTATAACAGAAGTGGACCAGAAAGTCCAGAGTATGCTATACTGAGGAAGAAAGGAGGCGCACCGATGCCGAACGAACTTCTGACCGCACGCGGGCGCAGCAGTCGTGAACGCATCCTCATGCACGCCGCTCGGCTTGTTGGCAAGCAGGGCGTGCAGGGCACCAGCCTTGACGACATTTGTGCCGCCGCTTCCGTCAGTAAAAGTCAGCTCTACCATTACTTTGCCAATAAAGAGGATCTGGTCCTGGCGGTCATTGGACGGCAGATGGGCGATGTCCTGGCCGCACAACAGCCCTGGCTCGATCACCTCGATAGGTGGGAGCATCTGGAACGCTGGGCGGCCGCTCTGATTGCGCTGCAAGAAGAGCGCCACTGCGTGGGTGGCTGTCCCATCGGCTCACTCGCCAGTGAATTAGCCGATCAGGACGAGGTGGCGCGCCTCAGCCTGGTCCAGTCGTTCGATCACTGGGAAGAGTACCTGCTCAAGGGGTTTAGCCGGATGCAAGCGCGAGGCGACCTCCGACCGGATGCGAACCCAGCCGAACTGGCTGTGGCCGTGATGACCAGTCTGCAGGGGGGACTCTTGTTAACCCAGACGCGCAAAACGACGCAGCCCTTGCGGATTGCCCTGCACGCGGCGCTCACCTATGTTCGCTCCTTCGCCTCCCGGCCTGAGGCTGCTTCATAGCAGGTTGGAAGGCGCGTTGGACCAGCTTCCACGTCGGTGCGAGCCTGTAGTGGCTCCGATGAGGTACCGTTGTCAAGTGGTGCGGAGACCACTTTCCCAAAGCCATCAAGTTGCCCAGAAGGAGGGTAGATGGTTTCCTCCCTCCGCTCAGGCACAGAGGGCCCTGCAAGACAGTATGTGGTTCTTTGCAATCACCTTTCCATCGCTATCCAGAAATTGGGTGCTCGCAACCGCATGGAAGCCGCACGCCTCGCAGAGCAAAAAGGCTGGCTGTGAGAACGCAGCGAGGAAATACGAGCTTGGTGGCACGCCAACGCGTTCCTTTCTTGCTTTTGATCTGCAGCACCACTGCTACCATTCCTTGTCCCAGACAAGCGCTCCATAGTGCCGTGCTGCGCGTGAGCAGGGGTTCCTCATTTTTCCATGCTTTGCCTCGACGCGATCCCACTTCTCGTCATGATCATCAGCATTTCATCCCGCCAACAGAAGACAACGAGCATTGGATGTAAAGCGTTGTTTCTTCAGCTGTTGTGCAAGAAGCGGTTTCTGGCAGTCCAATGGCCGATCTGAGGCAAGTACCTGCTTCTCCCTTGACAGCGCCTTCTTCCTCCAAGGTAGTATCTTTTATAGTAACTATTCAGGAGGGGATTGCACAGGCTGGTAGAATAGGAGCATGACCGGAGCAGAACGCATTGCCCACCTGGAGACCGAAAACGCCGCGTTGCGAGCAGAAGTCAAGGCCCTGCGCAAACAATTGACGCGGGTCCTGGCGCTACAGCCCGCACGGAAGAGCCTCCTCAGGAA
>CAZFWN010000137.1:0-15613 GCA_964522745.1 uncultured Ktedonobacterales bacterium | reverse complement strand
GAACGAGGCTAAGCTGATAGATACCGCTGAGGATATATTCTCCCCAGCCACCAGCTCCAATTACAGCGGCAAGCGTGCCAGTTGCCACGATCTGGACCGCTGCCGTGCGTACTCCTGCGGCAATAACCGGCAGAGCCAATCGCAGTTGAATACGGCCAAGAATCTGCCAAAACGTCATCCCCATTCCACGCGCAGCATCGATCACTGCCGGGTCAACGCTCCGAATCCCAGCAATTGTATTCAGCAGAATTGGCGGAATGCCCAAGACCGTTAAGGCAATTACTGCCGGCTTAAACCCAATGTGCAAATAAGGAATGGCTGCTGCTAGAAAGGCCAGACTTGGAATAGCTCGCGCTAATCCGGTGATATTAGAGACAAGGAACGCTACCACCGACAATCTGGCGACAGCAATCCCTAGAGGAAGCGCAATGACCAGAGCCAGCGCAATAGCAAGCGCGCAGAGCTTGATATAATCAAGCGAGTGCGTCAGATACCCATGTTGTGGATCGCTTATAAAGTTACCCAGATCACGCATCAAAGCGAGTAGGTTGTTTATGTAATTGGTCAGGTCGCTTAACATAACAAGAGCGCCTTTCTCAGCCACGTTCATATGGCTGTTCGGGCATCGCTACATCCGTGAGGACACAGGTCGTTAGGACGATGCAAGGGAAACACTACGTCCTCGACTGAGCAGTGCCTGCACTGCCAGCAACAACAAATCAGCCACAAGCGCCAGAACGCTTACGAGAATCGCGCCAGCAATCACCTGTTCATTGTAGTTATTCGCAATCCCAGAGAAAATCAAATCACCGAGATTGTCAGCGCCGACCAGCGAACCAACGGTAGCGATACCAATGGTCGTCACCGTCGTTACTCGCAGGCCGGCAATGATGACAGGCAAGGCCAGCGGCAAGACTACGCGCAACTGGAGTTGCAAGCCGTTCATGCCCATCGCCCGGCCCACCTCCACCAGTGCAGGGTCAACACCAGTGATAGCCGCAACCATATTGCGGATAAGCACCAGCTGGGCATACGCTATCAGTGGAATGATGATGGTGGTCGCAGAGAGTCCTGTAAAGGGGACAAGAATTGCCACCACCGCCAGACTTGGCAGGGTATAGACAATACCTGCTGTGGTGACAATGGGGAGATAGAGCTTACGAAAGCGAGAGATCAGCAAGGCCAGCGGCAAGGCAATTGCCAGAGCCAGAGCCAGGCTTACACCGGTGATGTAGAGATGATCGAAGAGAAGACTGGGAATGCTTTGGTAGTCAGTCACATCCCAATTTGCAGGATTAAGAAGATAGCTCACGCTTAGCTCGCCTCCCCAGGGCACCCCTCCTTACGGAGAGGCATCAACGAGCAAGCAATCTACTCCTTTATGAAGAGAGGATTGCAAGAACACAGTTTAAGAAAAAACGTCGGTCTCGCCTTTATCAGCCGGTTCTTTCTTCTGCTGTAGTTCAGTTCATGCTCCACAATTGCCGAACATCTGCGCCACACAAACCCAACAACACCATCGGTTAGTCTGACTTCAATGTGTTTCGTTACAGCGGTTTTGGTTCAAGGGTTGAGAACTCTCAGCAACTTGCAAGATGCTCAAGACAATACCCCTGTCGTATCAACCTCCTGCATGCCAGCAGAAGCATCCCCCTCTTGCTGAACAGCCTGCGTTCGCCGCCGCTGAAGCCCGCTATAAATACCGGAAAGCGTGACCTGGCCGAGTACCGTCCCATCGCGCTCTACAGTCAGCGCAGAGGTTTGCGTTTCAATCAAACGCAGCAGCGCCTGAAGCATCGTTGCGGCATCTTTGATACGCTCATCTGTTGGCTGCTCAATGGGTTGAACAGCCAGCGTGACCGGCAAATACTCAAGCTGACGCAAAATATTGTCGGCCCCAACCAATTGGCGCACAAAATCATTGGCAGGCGAACTGAGTAACTCCACTGGATTGCCCACCTGCACCAATTTGCCTTCCGAAAAGACAGCAATCTGATCACCAAGCTTGAACGCTTCCTCAACATCATGGGTGACGAAGAGAATGGTCCTGTGCATAGTGCGCTGGATATTTAGGAGTTCATCCTGCATATGCTGGCGAGTAATCGCATCAAGCGCGCCAAATGGCTCATCCATCAGCAGGATTTCTGGATCGGCTGCCAGCGCTCGCGCCAAACCGACACGCTGTTGTTGGCCGCCGCTCAACTGGCGAGGATAGCGCTTGCGGTATTCCGCCGGGTCCAGCCCGACCAGTTTCAAAAGCTCGCTTACTTTTCCAGCCGTCTGGCGCGCAGGCCGCCCAAGAATAGAAGGAACCACGCGCACATTTTCCTCAATGGTCAGATGGGGGAAGAGACCAATCTGCTGAATCACATAGCCAATGCCCCGACGTAGTTCAATCGGGTTTTGTTCAACTGTCGGACGCCCATTGATCAGAATCTGACCCGATGTGGGGTCGCTTAAACGGTTGACCATGCGCAGCAGCGTGGTCTTGCCTGAGCCAGAAGTACCCAGCAGGATACAGAGCGCGCCTTCACGAACTGTAAAGCGCACCTGATCGACAGCGGGGCGGGGTGCGCCAGGATAAATCTTGGTCACATCCAGGAACTCAATCTGTGCCATATTCTCTGCTTTACTCTTCAAACAATCTCAAAGCGCCATCCGCACCAGACGGGCACCTGGAAAGACGAGCCTGATACACAAGCCAGAACCTCACCAAAAGACAAAAAGCCTGGCCTCTAGTACAAGCGTACCAAATATAACAATAACCTGTAAACGTCGAAAAGTCAAGAGAGCCAAGTTGCCAGAGGCGCTTTGCCCGTGCTATCCTTGGGAAGATCACAAGCGCGAATCTTGCCTCATCCGATAGGGTGCCAGACAGATTATAAAGGAAATTACATCATGCTTACCAGTGAAATCACCCGTATTCGTGGAGCCTGTCCCCACGATTGTCCTGATACGTGTGCCACCATCACCGAAGTGCGAGATGGCAAAGCCATCCGTTTCTACGCAGAAGAAGACCATCCCATCACGCAGGGTTGGCTGTGCGCCAAAGTGCGCCCCTATCTGGAGCGTGTCTACCATCCAGACCGGCTCACCACGCCGCTGCGCCGGGTCGGACCCAAAGGCAGCGGGCAGTGGGAACGCTGCTCCTGGGATGAGGCGATCACAGAGATTACTACGCGCTGGAAGGACATAATCTCACACTATGGCGCGGCAGCCATCCTACCCTACTCCTATAGTGGAACGCTGGGCATGCTTCAGCTTGGGGTCTGCAACGCGCGGCTCTGGAACCGGATGGGCGCGAGCGGGCTGGAACGCTCCATTTGTGGGGCTGCCGCAGAAGCAGCGGTTGAGGCAACGGTAGGCGCGCGCTGGGCGCCGGACCCGACTGACATTCTGCATAGCCGGCTCATTATCCTTTGGGGGCATAACCCCGCCAGCACTGGCCCACATTTTATGCCGCTGCTCCGCCAGGCCCAGAAAAACGGAGCCTATGTGGTGGTGATCGACCCGCGCAGGACCATCACGGCACGCTCGGCAGATGGGCATATTCGGCCACATCCCGCAACCGATGGAGCGCTCGCCCTTGGCATCATGCACATTCTCTTCACTGAGGGATTGGCCGACGAATCCTGGCTGGAAGCCAACACAATTGGCTGGCGCGAACTGCGCGAGCGCGCCGCCGAATATCCCCCTGAGCGCGTGGCCGCCATTACTGGCGTGCCCGCAGAGCAGATCATCGCGCTGGCGCATCGCTATGGAACCACCAAACCGGCCCTGCTCAAGTTTGCCGACGGCGTGCAGCGTCACGGCAACGGCGGGCAGACCGTTCGCGCGCTGGTTTGTCTGCCAGCCATCGTTGGGCAATATGGCGTGTGCGGCGGCGGCCTGTTTTACAGCATGAGTGGCTATGTGAAATGGAATGGTGAGGCGCTCGGCCACAAAGCCGCCTGCCCGCCTACACCACGCATCGTCAACATGAACCGCCTGGGAGCCGCGCTCTCTGGCGAGGTGAGCAATCCGCCCATCATGTCGCTCTATGTCTTTTGCGCGAATCCTGGCGCCTCCACACCAAACACCGGCGCAATCATCAAGGGGTTGCAGCGCGAAGACCTCTTTACCGTCGTTCACGAACTCTTTATGACCGACACCGCGCAGTATGCCGATATTGTGCTGCCAGCCACCAGCCAGCTTGAGCAGGTCGATCTCCACAAAGCCTATGGACAACGCTTCCTTCAGTACAACAACGCGGCTATTCCGCCGCTTGGCGAAGCCAAAAGCAACTGGGATGTTATGCGGCTCCTGGCAGCCGGCATGGGCTACAATGAACCCTGGTTCCAACAAAGCGCCGAAGAGGCCATCGCCGAGGTACTTGACGCCACCCGCGCTCACAATTCCTTGCTCGAAGGCATCACTTTGGAACGCCTCCAGCACGAAGGATCCGTGCCGCTCAACTTTGCATCGGAACAGGAGGTTCCTTTTGCCGACCTGCATTTCCCGACCCCATCCGGCAAGGTAGAACTCAAGTGTATGGCGCTGGCAGAGCGCGGGCTTGACCCTTTACCAGCCTATACACCGCCCGCCGAATTTTCTAAGGGCCGGCAATGGGCAGAGGCGAAGCATGGGGAGGCGAGCGAAAAAAGCGCAGATCAGGAGCAGCCTCTCATCCTTATCTCAGGCGCTTCCCATCATTTTGTCTCCAGCAGTCTGGCAAACCTCCTCAGCTTGACGGGCAAAGAGGGCACACCCTATGTGGAGATCAGTCCAGTTGATGCTTCCCTGCGCGGTATCGCTAGCGGCGATGAGGTTATCATCGAGAATGAGCGCGGCTGGTGCCAGCTTCGCGCTCTCGTAACCGATAACGTGCCACCCGGCGTGGCCGTAGCGCCCAAGGGCCGCTGGAGCCAGCTTTCTCCCGGCGGGCGCAACATCAATTGGACCACTTCAGACGCGCTGGCCGATCTGGCGGGGCAAAGCACCTTCCACAGCAATCTCGTAAAGATCAAAAAGAGTGCAGCAACGCCCGCGCTAGCGAACGGCGCAGATGCACTGCTGACACAGCAGCACGGCTCACTTTAACACCGTATGAGTTGAGGAGGGGTAAGCATGTCCATTGATCCATCTGCTTCCAATCAGCCGCCTTCAGTGTCGAGGGTGGTTCAGCCTGGCACAAAGCCCTTACCCGCCCAGCGAGTGAGGCATCCCTATGTAGTACATGACAAGCCCCTCTTCTTTGCCCATCGCGGCGGCTCGCTGCTTGCGCCGGAGAATACGTTGTCGGCCTTTGAGCAAGGTGTCGCCTTCGGCGCTGACGCGCTTGAGCTTGATATTCAAACGACCAGTGATGGCGAGATTGTTGTCATCCACGACCCAACGGTAGACCGCACCACTGATGGCTCTGGGCCAGTCGCATCTTATGCCCTCGAAAAACTGCAAAGCCTGGACGCCGGCTATCGCCTGAGTCTCGATGGAGGCAATACCTATCCCTTTCGTGGACAAGGCATCACCATTCCTACCCTCCGCGAAGTGTTTGAGCGGTTCCCTGCGATACGTATCAATATCGACCTGAAGGAGAGTACCCCGGCGCGCGAGCAGTGCCTCTGGCAACTGATTCAGGAATATCAAGCCGCTGATCGGGTCTTGGTCGCCAGCGGCGATCTGCATTTACCCATCATTCGCTTTCGCCGGCTCGCGGCAGGCAGAGTTGCTACCTCCGCCAGCGCCCAAGAGATTCGCACCTTTGTCCTGGCTGTTGCTGCCCGCGCAAGCCGCTGGCTCCATCCACCCTACGACGCTCTGCAAGTGCCAGAGACCTATCGAGGTATTCGTGTTGTTTCACGTCTGCTGCTTGAGACCGCACATCGTTTAGGGCTGGACGTCCACGTCTGGACGGTAGACCAGCAGAGCGATATGGAGCGACTGCTGGCACTTGGCGTCGATGGCATCATGACAGATCGTCCAGACATCCTGGCTAGGGTCATGGCTGAACCAGCAGAGACACGTTATCCGCCCGTATAAAGTTCGCGCAAGAACGCAACCTCAGCAGCTAGCCCCTCGCGCAACGAGACGCGCGGCTCATAGCCAAGGATGCGTCGAGCAAAACTGGTATCAGCAAACGTATCGCGCACATCGCCCAACGCAGGTGGCTCATAACGAATGCGCGCTGGCCTCCCTACCAGTTCCTCCATCGTGGCAATCACCCCACGCAGATGCACCCGCGAACCACCTGCCACATTAAAGACCTTCCCCGCAGCTTCAGGAGCCTGTGCCGCCAGGATATTCGCCTCGACAATATCAGCAACGTAGGTAAAGTCTCGCGTCTGATACCCATCGTCGTAGACGGTAAACGCTTGCTCTTGCAGCATTGCCTTGATGAATTTATGGAACGCCATATCAGGCCGCTGGCGCGGACCATACACCGTAAAGTAGCGCAGCGCTACCGTAGGCACCTGGTAGTTATGCCAGTAGAGCATACTCAGATGCTCTGCTGCCAACTTGGTTACTCCATAGGGAGAAACCGGATGGGGCAGCGTCTCTTCCAGTATCGGCAGCGTGGGTGCATTGCCATACACTGAAGAAGACGACGCATACACAAAGCGCTTCAACCGGGTTGCGCGCGTGGCAGCCTCCAGCAATTGCTGGGTAGCCCCAATATTGCAAGCAGTATAGATAGTAAAATCACGCCCCCAGCTTGCCCGCACCCCTGCTTGCCCAGCCTGATGAAAGACCCAATCAATATCAGCGAGCAGCGCGCCCAGGTCAAGTGTATTAAGATCAGCCTCCACAAAAGTGAATCCAGATGTTCCTTGAAGCCCCTGGAGATTGCGCTCCTTCAGAGTGCGCGCATAATAATCAGTAAAGGCATCCACCCCAATGACTTCATGCCCATCACTCAGCAGGCGCTCTGCGAGATGAGATCCAACAAACCCGGCAACTCCCGTAACCAGACTCTTCATAATCAAGAACACAGCGCGTTCTCACTCCGCTCACAAACGGGAGAACACCCCTGCTCCTTTCTCATCACATCTATATCCCACTGGCAGAGTTTCATCCTCTATGGGATGGAGCATCGGCCAGTGAAAGCACCAACTGTAGCACTGGCCTCTATAGTACCGACCTTCTCTAAAAAGCGCAAGCGTTTGAGAGAACTTCCTAGCCCTACCTCTGTGTAGGCAGGAAGACGCTCTCACAGACCGGAAAATGCTCTCCCCCCTGGCACATCAGGCACCAGACGTGACACAATACGTACGACACCAACTTTGAAATTACGTCTGGAGGGGACGCCTGATGCAAGTCGGACGCGCAAGCGGCATTCTGCTGCACCCAACTTCGCTCCCAGGACCATTTGGCATTGGCGACCTTGGTGACGAAGCGTACCATTTTCTTGATTTTCTTGCCAGCAGCAATCAACATCTTTGGCAAGTCCTACCACTTGGCCCCACTGGCTATGCCGACTCACCTTACGCCAGCTTTTCTTCGTTTGCTGGTAATCATCTCCTCCTCTCACTCCCGCAACTAGCGAAAGAAGGTCTGCTCGACGAAGCTGCGTTGAGCCATACCCCTCCTTTCTCAGCAGATCAGGTGGATTTTGGTGCCGTCATCGCCTTCAAGCTGCCCCTGCTCTGGCAATCATTTGAGCGCTTCAGCGCTGCTACAAAGAAGGCTCAGGAGCAACATACTTTTGAGCAATTTCTTGCCAAAAACAGCCATTGGCTGAATGACTACACCCTCTTTATGGCCTTGAAAGATGCCCATCAGAGTGTCCCCTGGACTCAATGGGAACCAGACATTCGGGCACGCGAGCCGGCAGCTCTGACCACCTGGAGAGAGCGTCTCTCCAAACAGATCAACTTCCATGTCTATCTCCAATATCAATTCTACAACCAATGGGGCCAGTTGAGAAATTATGCTGCTGAGCGGGGTATCAGTCTCATTGGCGACCTCCCGATCTTCGTCGCTCATGACAGCGCCGATGTCTGGGCACACCCTGAACTCTTTTATCTGGACGACACTGGCCTGCCCACTGTCGTCTCAGGCGTGCCACCCGACTACTTCAGCGTCACCGGCCAACGGTGGGGCAACCCTCTCTACCGCTGGGATACTCTTGCAGAGACAGGCTATGCCTGGTGGATCGAGCGCTTCCGGGCCGTCCTGGCCTTCGTCGATATGGTCAGGCTTGATCATTTCAGGGGATTTGCTGGCTACTGGGAAATCCCTGCTGAAGAGGAAACCGCAGTCAGGGGACGCTGGATGCCTGGGCCGGGCGCCGATCTCTTTAAGGCGCTCAGAAAAGCTTTGGGTCGTGTGCCCATCATCGCCGAAGACCTGGGAGTAATCACCCCAGACGTAGTAGCCCTGCGTAAACAGTTTAGCTTTCCCTGCATGCGCGTCCTGCAATTCGCCTTTAGCTCCGATGCTACAAACGAACATCTACCGCATAACTTTGAGCGGCAAACCCTGGTCTATACCGGCACACATGATAACGACACAACAGTAGGCTGGTACAGAACGCGCGGGGCGTCTGAGCAGCACACGGTACGCGAGTATTTAGGCAGCGATGGGCAGAATATTCATCTCGACCTCATTCGCCTGGCGCTGAGTTCGGTGGCTGATTTCGCCATTGTTCCCATGCAAGATGTGCTTGGTCAGAGTTCCGAGGCACGCATGAACACCCCAGGACAGGCCAGTGGCAACTGGGCCTGGCGCTATCGACCAGAGATGCTCATGGAGTGGCACCGCGACTGGCTAGGTCGTCTGACTCGCCTGTATAATCGTGTGCCACCCACCACGCCAACGCCAGCGGTGCCAGTAGTCGGCGAAGGGCAGGCAGGGCATTGACTTTGTGCATGGGCAATCTCTTGTGGAAAGGGAAAAACAATGAGAGTGATGATCTGGTGCGACATGGAAGGGGTCGCCGGTATTGAGGTCTGGGAGCAGGTGATGGGTGGTTCCCCACTCTACGAGGAAGGCCGCCGCCTTTTCACCGGCGAGGTGAATGCCGCTGTACGGGGAGCCAGGGCCGGCGGCGCAACCGAGATCATCGTCATTGATTGTCATGGCGCAGGTGGTGGCTGGAGTTTCAAGAGCTTGATCCCTGAGCGGCTAGAGAGCGGCGCAGAGTACGTCTTTGGTTATCCCTGGGCGCGCTATATCGAGCCACTTCAGAGCGGCTGTGATGCTGCACTCTTTGTTGGGGCACATGCAATGGCAGGCACACCTGATGGTATCCTCTGTCACACCGTCTCCTCTGAAGCCTGGTACAACGCCTACATCAACGAGACACCTGTGGGCGAAAGCGGCATTCTCGCGGCAATCTGCGGTTGTTGGGACGTGCCTGGCATCTTTGTGGCTGGCGACGAAGCCACCTGCCGTGAGGTACAAACGCTCCTGGGCAATCAGGTCGTCACAGCGCAGGTCAAGAAGGGGCTGGGGCGTTTTTCGGCTCGCACCCTCAGCCACACCGACGCCTGCACGTTAATTGAACAGCAAGTCACTCAAGCCCTGCGCAACCGCGACACCTGGCCCGCCCCCTGGAAGCTATCGGCTCCAGTAACATTTCGTGTCGAACTGGCAACCCCCGACCGGGCCAGTGCTTTCTTGGGACGCACTGGCGTCGAAGTAGTAGGACCACGCACCGTCATCTCACGTGGCAACAACTTCTGGCAAGCTTGGGATCAATTTTGGTATCCCAAGCAAAACTACTAGCACTTTCAATCGAGTCTCCCTCGGGCGGCTTCCTGTCAGCCAGCGCTTGCAAGGTTGCAACCTGCATATAAGCAAGCCGCCAGAGCAGCGTAAACCGAGGGCCAGGGCTGATTGGAAACAACGCGACCTGAAGACCACAGGCAGACATGAAGCGGCGCTTCTCCTTATTTGGCATGAGGCGCAACCGCTCCAGCGCTTGCTGTCCAGCGTGCAGCATGCTATCGAGATCCCGCGCTGTCGCCTCTTGCTCTTTCAAGGTCTCTTCCAGGCGGGCAATTTCCGCAGCATAACTGTCGATCAGGGCAGTAATCCGACTGATTTCAGCAGCAAGCACATCAGCAGCATGGTCATCACGTTTGAGCTTGCGAGCCAGTATAATACAGCTTGTTTGCTATTCCTTCGCTTGAGCGTGCAGCCTCCGAAATGCTGCCAGGTGCTGATGCTCGCTGGTCTGATTTTGCGCGCGTTCTGCCTGCCAAATTGCATACTGCTTGCGTAAAATTTCCGGTTGCTCGAACGTGCGGATGACCTCATCCCACACAGCTCTATCCAGGTCTGGGCTATCAGAACTCATATTATAGCCTGGACATTTGTTGCCGTTCGCATCTTTGTGGGCACTCGATTGCCCAGTATATCGGTATAGTTGCCGTGTGTTGTCATAAAATGCCAAGAACGGCTTGTGGCAAAAACCACAGATCAGGAAACCACCATACAGCAGCACTCCCTCTGGATCACACAGGCGGCGGGGAGCGGTCCTGGCGTTTTGGCGGATGATCGCTTGCGCGGCAAGCCAGGTCTCCTCACTGACTAATGGGGGGCAAGTCGGCTCGGTAAAGACATAACGCAACGGATCGTCCTCTTCGCGCTTGACATGCCGTTTGCGCGTCGTCCAGGTGCGCGTTGCCTCATTCCAGACCTTCACTTTTTCAGTGCGTGTCACATTGGCAACATAGTAGCCATAGTATTTCGGCTCAGTCAACATGGTATAGACTGAGGAGAAGGTCCACTCTTTGTGGGCGGCCCGATTCCGAGGAAGTTTCCCACATAGCAAGCGATAATACAAGGGGGGTGGATAGCCTGCCGAAGTCAAGGCAGAGCAAATCTCCCCCAACGTCTTACCCTCTGTTGCCAGGCGAAAAGCCAGGCGAACAGCAGGTGCGGTTTCAGGATTTTCTTCGTATCGTGATTTCCCCCGCTGAGCATTTGGGTCGGCCCACTGATAGCCATATAAGGGAAATGAGCAAGCCATGAGCTTTTGCTGCCTGACGCGGTGGAGTTTTCCGTTGTTGAGGCGCTCCCGAATTTTGATGCGTTCCTGTTCATCCTGTTCATCTTCTATCGCTTCAATCAGTCCCGCAAACGGCGTATCGCGGTCCTCCTCTTGGGGTCTGAGGCTATGAAGCTTCACGCCCGCTTCATGCAAATAAAAGCGAATGACCGGGCGGTGTTCTGCCTTTCGGCTGAGCCGGTCCTTGGCCGCAACAACAACAATCTGAAACTCGTGATTGCCCGCTCGCCGTAATAGCTCCTGAAGCTTGGCCCGGTAGAAATTCCAGCTATCGCCATCAGCATAATCTTCAATAGCAGGCAAGACCTCGTACCCATGTTCACGAAGCCACGACTGTCCGCGCTCAACTTGGGATGGAATACTTTCATCCTGGTCACGCTCCCCTGGTGCTGACCGGCGGGCATAGACGATCCCCTTGCTCCCAAGTGGCGGATAGGAAAGAATATCACGAGCCATGCGACTATTCTCCTATTTGTGTTACATCCTTATGAGAGGGGGCGGTGTTCTGCCGTTGTTCTGGTGGATACCATTCAGGCCGGGGGCCAAAAAGAAGGCGAGCTACCCACACCATGCCGGCAATCATCTCTGGCGCACTCTCTCCTATGTGCAGACGGCGGGTAGGTTGAGACGGAAGAGGCGGTGCTGCCCCACTCTTTCCTATCTCTTTCGCGCTTTCACTCTTGTGCTGACGCCGTTTTGTGGTTTGTTTTGCAGGTAAGATCGCGCAGTTCCTTTCTGGGTTTCTTCCCTCTGTACTGTTTGCAAAGCCAGCTTCGTGATGTAATGCAAAGGTAGCCTTGCAAGCGCTATTATAACTGTTCCAACGCTTTCCGTTTGTAGTTTTCCCCTGTGATTCGCTCACGCCCAGGAATAGAGCAACATCCTTCCCGCTTGCTGTAGGGCTTTCTCGTAGATATACAGCCGTGCGGTCTAGAACATCCTTACGGAGACCTGGGTCCTGGTTCATCGCAGCCGACAAGGCTACCATCTGACCCGCTACACGCCTGACGCGCAGGGACGGTCTTGTGCCCAGACGTGGGTCTTCCCCAACCTCTACGACCTGCTGGTCTTTTCCCGCACTCAAGGCTTTGCCGAGGTGGACCCCGATGCCGACGATTGGCGCGTGGTCTCTGGCTCGGCATGAGACGCCGCTTGAGAAAGCAGTGGCACTGGTCTTTCTGCTCTGCTTCCGTAAAGCACTCTCTGTCCCCGCTCTGGCTCTCGCGTGGAAACGGCAGCAGCCCATTAGGCACCCCTTCAACTGAGAGGGATCACAGAGTGGCTGTATCGATGTCGGATTATCTGTATGGTTTTCTGTCATCGAAGAAAACCCTCCAGTTTTCGTCTGCTCGCGTGCTCGTCCGCTTGTCGTCAGACCAGGCGCTTGCTATAGTGACAGAACGAACCCGCTGTTGGAGCGGGTTCGTTCTGGTGAGGCTGCTGTAGCAGTTGCTCGTTTCAATTCGAGGAGGAACACGTATGGCCGTCGTTGGCAAAACGGAAATCATCTCCCGGCTGGCAACAAGCAGTGGCAAGAGCCAGAAGGAAACCAGTGAGGTCGTGAATGCCACGCTGGACGCGATCCGGGATGCGCTCAAAGCGGGCGACGAAGTGCGGATCGTCGGTTTTGGCTCGTTCGGTGTGAAGACGACGGCGGCGCGCACCGGCGTCAATCCCCAGACGCGCGCCAAGATTCAGATTCCCGCCAAGCAGCGCGTGCGCTTCTCCCCTGGGAAAGAGTTGAACGACGCCGTTGCCCCCTGAGGCGAGCACGCTCCCAGCGGCTGGAGGGTCCTCTCCAGCCGCTTTTTCATGCTCCCACGGCTCGCGGATGGCAAGCCCAGCCCTTCCTTGGCCTCTGAGGAACAACAGAATGGGAAAACACGTTCAGCCTGCTCATGTGCCTGCTTTCCCGCGCTCAGCCGCCTCTTTGCTTTCCTCGCCGCCTGCTTTCAGATCGCGTTCCTGTCAATCAGGCCCCGTTCGTTGAAGCACACTCGGCTGCTTTTACGCCTGACCGTACCTGACCGCGTGGGCGTAGTGTGCTTTGCCAGTCCGTTGTTCCCTGCTGGCCGGTTACAGCAGCGGGTCGCGTGTACACGGGCATGGCTCGCCCTGCTGCGGCGTGCGAATTTAAGAGCAAGAAACGGAGTGTTTGCGCTGCCCAGGTCATCTACCATTTCATATGGCATTGCACATATCGTAGTGACCTCACCGACAAACAACATCGCTGCCCGTTTGAACGAAAGGTACACGAGTATGTCCAAAGAAACCGACAACAAGGCCATCGTCGGCCGCTGGTTCACAGAGTTCTGGGGAGAAACCTGCCATCTGAGTGTGGTCGATGAACTCGCCGCGCCCGACATGCTCTTGCAGTATTCGCTGCATGCGCCGCGTCAGGGTCATGAGGATATCAAGGCGTTCATGACTGGGTTTCGTGCCGCATTCCCAGACCTGAATTTCTGGGGCACAGCAGACCTCATCGCCGAGGGCGACTATGTGGTTGGTCGCTGGGAAGGGGGCGGTACGCACACCGGCCCGGCCTTCAGCGATTTCCTCATCGGATCTCTGCCAGCGGCGACCGGCCGAAAGATGCACTTCACCGGGACGACGGTCCTGCGGATTGCCAACGGCAAGATCGTGGAAGAGATCGGTCTGGATGACGGCGTGACCGCTCTCCAACAGCTCGGCCTCATCCGCGCAGTCTGATCAAACGTCCGAGCCACCGCAGCTCTCCGTTGACGGTGGCTCGGACAGCCTGCTCGTAAGAGGCCACTCTGGCACTTCGTACTGTTTTAGAATAGCCACGCGCAGGGATGGAAGGCGCTTCGACCAGAAGCAGGTCAGTAGGTATGAACCCAGAAAAGGGAAACGTTCGTAAGATTTGGAAATTGGTAGGTTCTGACGGGAAACCATACGCCAGCGCGGTGCCAGGGACGTTGGGTGGTCACCGCCGCAACCGCATTTATGGCCGTCTCGATTGCCCCGCCGCGCTGCGCGCCATTGCGCGGGGAGGCTATATCACCCACCGCGTCTTCTTTCTTGACGCACAGGCCGCGCGAGCCGCTGGCTACCGTCCCTGCGCCGTGTGCCTGCCAGATGACTACGCACGCTGGAGGGCCGAGCCTCGAGGCGTAATGAGTACCAAGCCGGTGCACACGTGACTTTCGGAGGCTGGTTGTCCAACCAGCTCAGGCACGATTGGTGGCATGACACCACGCTTGCAGACTAGCATGAGGAAGGGGATACCAGCAATATGGATAGACAACAACTGCTGAAACGCCTGGAGAATGCGTGGACAGCGCTCAAGGAGTCATACGCCGGCTTGACCGAGGCACAGCTGACGGAGCCCGGTGTCATGGAAGCTTGGTCGGTAAAAGATACCCTGGCGCACGTGACCATCTGGGAGGGGGAGGCCCTGACGTACCTGCCCCTGATCATGCATGGGGGCAAGCCACCGCGCTATCGCCTGCAAGGCGGCATCAATGCCTTCAATGCGAAGATGATCGAACAGAAACGGGGCTTGGCGCTCGTCGAGGTCCTCCAGGCACTGGAGGACACGCACCGCCGACTCATCGACTACCTCCAGAGCGTGCCCGAAGCGCAGTTCTCCCAGGAGACCGCATTCCGCCATCGCCTCCGGCTCGATACCTACAGCCACTACCTCTTGCATGCCAGGGCGATACGAGCATGGCGGGAGTTGGCACCAGCGCGTCCGCCAGAGGATACGTGCTAATACCGATTCGAGCGCCCCTGGGAAGGGGTGGGGCACCCATCTCCTTTCCCTCTTCCAAAAAGCTGCCGTTTGCTGGTGCTTCATGGCAGGCTCCAAACGCCTCTCTGTGCGCCCTGGCGGGAGTCTCCATACGCCAGCAGTATCTCCAACTTTAACAGCCAAAAACGGAGTGTGGAAAAGCACCACCTCCCCTACAATAGGTGCAGCACGAAAAAAAGGTGGTGAAAAAAGTACGTTGTCTGGTGATTGGTGGAGCGTCGAATGTAAGCGCGCTCCAAGAAAGAGAGCAGCAGGTATGAACCCAGAAACACAAACAAGCATGGCACGAGCGGGCGCCTTGCCTGGAGTGCAGCGCGTGCAGGCGCTCGATTGGGAGCAGATCACACGAGACCTGGATACGCAGGGGAGTGCTGTCCTGGCACACCTCCTCACGGCGGATGAATGCCAGCAGCTGGCCGCGCTCTACCCACAGGATAAACCATTCCGCAGCCATATCAACATGGCCCAACATGGATTTGGGCGCGGAGAGTACAAATACTTCGCCTATCCCTTGCCCGAGCTGCTGGCAGAGATGCGGACTCTGCTCTACACGCATCTGGCGCCAATCGCGACGCGCTGGAATGCCATGATGGGCATCGACGTGCGCTACCCGGAACGGCATGACGACTTTCTGGCACGCTGTCACCAAGCCGGGCAGCGCAAGCCCACGCCACTCCTGCTCCAGTATGGGGAAGGGGATTACAATTGCCTCCACCAGGATCTCTATGGCGAGCACGTCTTCCCCATCCAGGTGACGATCCTGCTCTCTGAACCCGCGCGTGACTTTCTGGGGGGCGAATTCGTGCTGACCGAGCAGCGTCCGCGCATGCAGTCGCGGCCAGAAG
>CAZFWN010000136.1:12629-15695 GCA_964522745.1 uncultured Ktedonobacterales bacterium | reverse complement strand
GCTGACCGCGCCATGCAGCGCGTAGCCGAGGCGCTCGCTCGTCGCGGCTGGCGGCTTTCTGTGGTGACCAAGCCTCTCAAGGGCAGTCCTCGGCGTGAAGCGATCAATGGGGTGCAGGTCTACCGAACGAGCGAACTACCGCTGCCGGGCGCGCGCTTCGTCAGCTATATGCTCGCTGCCTTCTGGCATCAACTGTTTAGCCGTAAAGCTGATGCAGTGCTGCATCTCAATCAACTCTATATGAATATGCCGCTGGCGATCTGGCTGCGCCGGCTGCGTGGTATGCGCGTGGTGGTGACATTACAATGCAGTGGCGAGGTTGGCGACATCTCCCGCGCCCGGCGGTTGCCGCTGGGTCTGGGACGCTGGGTGCTTAGTGCCGCTCGCAAAGCGGATACCCTCGTCAGTCTGAGCGATCAACTGACCGCCGAGATGGTCGAGGCCGGCTTTGCCCGCGAGCGCATTGTGCAGATTCCCAACGGGGTTGATGCCTCGCGTTACGCGCCCGTCCCGCCGGAGCAGCGCACCGCGCTGCGCAAGCAGCTTGATCTGCCGCTGGATCGGCCCATCGTCCTCTTTGCAGCCCGCCTAGAGCCACAAAAAGCCGTTGATGTCTTGCTGCGTGCCTGGAAGTTAGTCCACGCAAAACAGCCGCAGGCGCTGCTCGTCCTGGCCGGCGCCGGTTCACAGCGGGCGCAGTTGGAGGCGCTGAGCCGCGATCTAGTGCTGGGCGAGAGCGTGCGTTTCCTCGGCTGGACCGAGCAAGTGCTGGCCCTCTATCAATCGGCTGATCTCTATGTGCTGCCCTCCTGGGCGGAGGGCATGCCCAACGCGCTGCTCGAAGCCATGTCTTGCGGCCTCTTGCCGGTGGCAACGGCCATTCCAGGCACTGTTGATGTCGTCACCAACGAGCGCGACGGCCTGCTGGTCACGCCCGGCAACGAGACCGAACTGGCGGCAGCGCTGGAGCGTGGCATCTGCGATGAGCCGTTGCGCGTATCGCTGGCCGCTGCCGCACGCCAGCGGATTCTCGACCACTTCACCGTTGAGAAAACCTCGCAGCAATATGCCGCAGTCTATCAGCAGGTGGTGGCGCAGGCGCAGCGGGGCCGCGCCAGCAATGCTGCCGGAGATGGAAAGGCAGGCGCGAGATGAGCGTTTCGGCTCCCACATCTCGGCTGCGCATCCTGCACGTCATCACCGGGCTAGAGATTGGCGGCGCCGAGCGCGTCATGCTGGAGACAGCGCGCTATCAGAAGGCTGAAGGCCATGAAGTCAGTGTTTGCGCGTTGCGCCCCGGCGGCCCGCTGGAGCCTGCCGTGCGCGAGGTCTGCTCTGTCTTCACTACCAACATGGGCCACGCGCTCACACCCCAGGTAGTCTGGCGGCTGGCGCGGCTGATGCGACGCGGGCGCTATGATATTGTCCAGAGCTATCTTTATCAGGCTAATCTGGTGGCCCGCGTGGCGGCCCGCCTGGCAGGCGTGCCGGTCAATATCTCGTCGGTGCGCTGCTCCTATACCTGGCTCAACTGGAAACACTTCCTGGTGGACCGCTGGACTGCCCATCTGGCGGACTGCATCACCTCAGTCTCTGAAGCCACACGCCAGTTTTCCATCGAGCGCGAGGGTCTGCCGGCAGTTAAGATCGTCACCCTGCGCAACGGCATCGATGTCAGCCGCTTCGACGCCTTCGACAAAGCGGCAGCGCGGGCGAGCCTGCGTGCCGAACTCGGCTACGCGCCGGATGATCTGGTCATCTGCATGACCGGGCGGCTACACGAGCAGAAGGGCCATACCTATCTCTTCCAGGCTGCTGGACAGTTGAAAGACCGCTATCCCCATCTGCGCGTACTCGTCATCGGCGATGGCCCCCAGCGTGCTGCGCTGGAGGTCGAATGCCAGGCGCGCGGCCTGGCCGGGGTGGTGACCTTCCTGGGCATGCGCAAGGATGTGCCGCAATTGCTGGCTGCCTCCGATCTTTTTGCTTTTCCCTCGCTCTACGAGGGCATGCCCAACGCCGTGCTGGAAGCAATGGCAATGTCACTGCCTGTCGTGGCCTCGACGGCGGATGGCACGGTGGAGATTATCGAGAGCGAGTCGCATGGTTTACTGGTGCCGCCCGCCGATGCGCAGGCGCTCAACGTCGCGCTGGAGCGCCTGCTGGCCGATCCGGCGCTGCGCCAGCAATTTGCCGAAGCCGGGCGCCGGCGGGTCGTGGAAGACTTCACCTTCCAAAAAACCATGCAGGCCACCGAAGCACTCTACTATGACTACCTCCGCCGCAAGGCGCCTGGTCGCCTCAGCCGGCCTGCCCTGAACACTCTGGCTACTGGAGAACACCGATGACCGATATGCAGGAAAGCGCTGTGCCACGCATCAAAGTTATGCACCTGATCACCTATTTTCCAATCTTTCATGGCGCGCAAGAGAATACCTGCCTGACCGTCAATTATCACGACAACTCACGTTATGATGCCTGGCTGGGTACGCAGCCGGGTGGCTCGCTGCTGTCCTCGGTTAATGCTGATGTACATATCGCGCTGATCCCGCACCTGCAACGCGCTGTCCATCCGCTGAAAGACCTCCGAGCCTTCTGGGAAATCTACCGCCTCTGCCGGCGCGAGCGCTTCACCATCATGCACACGCACATCTCCAAGGCGGGCGTATTGGGCCGGCTGGCGGCGCGGCTGGCGGGCGTGCCAATTATTCTCCATACGGTCCATACCATCTCGTTCCAGGCGTCGGAAAGCGGGATGGTCAACCGGCTCTATCTCTGGCTAGAGCGGCTCTGCGCGCCAATGACTAGCCGCTTTCTGGTCGTCTCACAACTCAATACCGCCAAACATCTGGAGGCACATATCGGCAAGCCAGAGCAGTATCGCCTGGTCTATAGCGGCGTCGATGTTGAGCGGCTGAGAGCCTTGCGCTACGGGCCGGAGACGGTGCGTGCCAATTTTGGCATCCCGGCAGATCATCAGATTGTTGTCTGGATTGGCCGGCTGGCCTACCAGAAAGACCCACAGAACTTTGTGCGCGCTGCCGCAGAGGTCTGCCGCGAATTGCC
>CAZFWN010000136.1:0-12529 GCA_964522745.1 uncultured Ktedonobacterales bacterium | reverse complement strand
AGAAAGACCCACAGAACTTTGTGCGCGCTGCCGCAGAGGTCTGCCGCGAATTGCCGGATGTGACCTGCTTGATGGTTGGTGATGGCCCGCTGCGCGCCGAAGTCGAGGCGCTGATCGACCAGCTTGGTATGCGCGGGCGTATCATCATCACTGGCTTCCGTGACGACGTGGCCGAGATTCTGTCATCGGCCAGCGTACTCGGCCATTCCTCGCGCTTTGAGGGTATGGGCCGTGTGATCAGCGAGGCCATGCTGATGGGCGTGCCGGTAGTTGGCACCGCCGTCGATGGCGTCGTTGAGGCGATTGACAGCGGCAAGCGCGGTGGCCTGCTGGTCCCGCCAGAGCAATCAGCACAGCTTGCTGCTGCGCTGCGTCAAGTGCTGCGAGATTGTGCGCTGGCAGGACGGCTCACCGCCGAGGGCAAGACCTGGGCCTGGGAGCGCTTCGATGCCCGCGAGATGGTCAGGCTGATCGAATCGATCTATGTTGAGGAATTACAGCGGCGTGGCATCCCGCTGCCGGCGGCAAGTTCAGCCGCCACGCCCAGGGCGGCAGAAACACTGGCCGCCGCGCCCTCCCAAGAATAAAAACGCCGCGGGCATGTGCTGCCCGCGAAAGAGAGGATAGAGAGATGGCCCAGCTAGATGTTCCCGGCGCCCAAACCACCCAGCGCGAAGGCGGACCAGTAGCATCACGATTGTTGGAGGTGGTGGCCTGCCCGGCCTGTTACGGCGCCCTGAGTAACGACGGCCAGCGCGTTGTCTGCGCCGCTTGCGGTGCCGCCTATGACTGCCTGGACAACGTGCCAGTGCTGCTGTTGCCTGAGATGGTCGAGCGTGCGCGTGCCCTGGAGGAGAGTTTTAACGCGGCCAAGCTTGCCCGTAACCCCCTGGTCAAGCTGGGCTATAAGTTCAAGCCCCCTTCATCGCACTATGACCCGGCGGCGTTTCGACGGATGCGCGCAATGGTGGCGAGGTTAGGACCGGGAGCGCGGGTGATGGACCTGGGCGTGCGCGAACGCCCTGCTGCACCAGGACTCATCTCGTTTGACCTCTTCCGCTTTCCGGGCGTACAGGTCGTGGGCGACGCGCACCGGCTGCCCTTCGGCACTGCCTCGCTGGATGGCATTATCAGCACAGCGCTGCTGGAGCATGTCGAGCATCCAGAGCCTATCCTGGCCGAGATGCGCCGGGTGGTGCGCCCTGGCGGCCTTATCTATATCGAAGTACCCTTCTTGCAGGGCTATCACCCAGATCCCATCGATATGCGCCGCTATACCCGTCCCGGTCTGGAGCAAAAAGTCTCTGAGGCTGGCTTTCAGATCGTCGAGAGTGGGGTGGCTGGTGGGCCTTTCTCAATGATGGCCTGGATGCTGCGCGAGTTTCCCGGCTCGCTGACGAACGGCAAGACAGGTTATTTTGTGACCAAGTTTATCTCCGGCTGGCTGACCTTCTGGATCAAATACTTCGATGCCCTCGTCCGTCACGCTGACAACGCGCAAATCCTGGCCGATGGCTTCTATGTGCTTGGCGAATGCCCAAAGGACGCCTGATGTGGGCAAGAGGCCTGGCGACTTTTTTCGGTGCCTCAGTGCAGGCAAGGGATGGGCTAGCCCATCCCTTGCCTGCTACTTTGCTATACTGCGCAGCTACCTGAGCTTGCCCCGTGTTATTATGGCTTGCTTATCTTGCGGAAGACAAACTCATTGCAGCCGTGCCCGCCAGCGCAGGTGGTCAGTTTTTCCAGCGTGAAGCCTCGCGCCAGATAAAAGTCAAAAATCTCCTCTGGCTTTGCGACCTCAAACGGATAGCCTCCCACCCAATCCACGACATCCCGCCAGAAGGACATGCCCCGATTGCGCAGCTTATACGTGCGCACATTATGAAATGGAACCTTGAGTTGCAGGACATCCTTTGCTAGCGAACGACTTAAAAACCAGAGCGTTGACGGCCAGAGAACCAGAAAGCGCAGCGGCCTGGGCAACTTATTATAGGCCCGCTTGATCTGCCACCACCCGCGACTGCCCATCCCCTGGTCATTATAGATGGCGATAAATAATTGCCCACCTTCTGCCACTGGCAGCGCGGCATTGGCGAGCGCCTGCCACATGGCCCCGGTATGATGTAAGACGCCCCAGGAATAGACCACATCAAATGTGCCCAGCGTGCCAAGATAGGCGGCATCCAGTGCTGAGCCTTGCTCAACCGTCCAGTTGCTCTCATCAGAAAAATAGCGCCGCCGCAGTTCCAGTGCACAGCCCACCGCCTGCGCGTCGTAATCAAACGAGTGAACCTGCGCCCCCAACTTTCTGGCCGCCAGCGAGAACAGACCGCTGCCAGAACCAATGTCCAGGAAGGATTTGCCCTGAAGATGCTCTACCCCTAACTTTTGCTGAAGGGATTTTTCCGCTTCGGCAATGCGCTCCTCGGTAAGCAGGGCGAGGAACTTGCGCCAATTGTTCCCAAACTCGAACCGCGCTCCGCTGGCAACTTCCTGCTTATAATCAATCATCGAAGGCTCCTTGCAAGATAAAATGCTCTGAACGAGAAGACGCAGGCAGCACTGGTGGGTAACGATACTGCTTGCGCCTGGTACTTTCTGGTGCGCTATCGGTGCTGGCTCTACAAGGACAAGAGATCAGCCCGCGCTCTTAGGCTGGCCTGGGACGACCAGAATGCGCAATGTGTCTGGAAACCTAAGTTGGTGTAAAGATCAATCGCCGCCGTATTATCCGCCAGCACGTTGAGTACCACATCGCGGCAGCCCTGCTCCAACAGGCTGCTGATGAGCGCGGCAGTAATTGCGCGGGCATACCCCTGCCGCCGCGCATCGGGATGGGTGAAGATATTGCCCAGCACAGCAATACCGTACTCTCTTGTCAGCACGTGCGTTCCCCCGGCAGCCAGGAGACGCTCGCCATCACGGATGCCATAGAACAGCCCATGCTCCAACAGATCCGGGCGGAAATGCGTTGTGGCAGCAAGCCCGTAAAGCGCGCTGACGGCCTCCAGGTCCGCAGGAAGCAACCGCTCTATAAACGCTCTGGAAGCAGTGACCGGTGGGCGAAAGGTGTGTGCCGACACGGCCATACGTAGCAAGGTCTGCTCACCCGGCTGGAGTTGATAATACCGCTCCAGCAGGGGCCGGTGGATGGTCTGGGCCTGAATCAACGCCTGAGCGGGCAGGGCAAGTTGTGCCAGCAGCGCCGCAACCCCCTCAGACGCCCCAAAAGGTGAGAGGACCGTAAGCGACGGATGGCGCACAACAAGACAGGCTGCGTACAGGTCAGCCTCGTCCTGGGAAGCCACAGCTATCTGCGAATACGCGCGAAATGGCGGAGCCAGATCGGCGATGGCAAAGCAATTCCAGACTCGATCCCGCGCCAGCAGCGCGTAGGCTTGCTCATCTGGCGCATCGATGGCTCTTTGCCAGCCCGCTTGGTGATTTCCAGGCAACGGCTCTCTCCTTTATTGTCGTTGCATGTTTCTATGACCTGCGCTTACAGTCTATGACTTGCGCTTGCGCAGGAAGGGAATGCGCCGGGTGACGCGGTCCAGCACAGGCACCGCATCGTCAATGCCCAGGAAGCGCGTAAAGAAGAGATAGACAATGCTGGCCGCCCCGATGCCTGAGCCGATGCGCAAAATCAGCAGCAGGTTGACCTCAATTGACCCATGCCCATCGATGCCGGTGTACATAATGAGTCGATCTACGACGGCGTAGCCAACCAGTGCCGCCAGCGTTGTTACCAGGCTGGCCGCCAGCACACTCACGATAAAGATAAAAAGCGGCTGGAGTTCAAAGCCGTGCAGCCGTTGCCGCAGCAAGAGGAACAGCGCGGCTGCCTCTCCAAGCACACCAAGCGACATTGCCAGCCCCAAGCCGGCCAACCCCATGGGGAATAGAATGATACTTAGCCCAATCATAAAAGCAAACTGGCAGAGGCTCACATAGACCGGCGTGCGGCTATCGCGCAGCGCGTAGAAAGAGCGTGTCAGAATCTCCACTGCTGCGTGCCCTGGAATACCAATCGCCAGAAAGACCAGCGGCGAGTAGACCAGCAGGGTATCCTGAGCGGTAAAATTGCCGTGTTGATAGAGCAGCCGGATGATCGGGCGCGCCAGCCCGATCAAGCCCAGGCTCGCCGGAATGGAGAGCAGCAGGATGCCGCGCAGGGTCGTCAGAATCACACTGCGCAGCCGCTCAAACTGGCCGGCGGCATACAGCGTGGCAAGCGTTGGGAAGGCGGCGGTGGAAACGGCCATTGCAAAAATACTGATGGGTAAGAGCATCAAAGAAAAAGCCATAAAGAAGCCAGTAGCATTACTCACAAATCCACTGCCGTTGTTGGTAGAGAGTAATGAGGCCAGAGCGCGATCTACGCCAAAGGCCAGATAGAGCATACCGGCATTGACGATGCGTGGCAGCATCAACCTGCCAATGTTGCGAACGCCTGGATGCAGGAAATTGATAACAGGCCGGTAGTGTAGGCCGCCGGTCAGCGCTCCAGGCACCTGCACCAGAAAATTCAGCGCCGCCCCTAGTACCACGCCCCAGGCCGCGCCAGTAATACCCAGATGCCCGCCAAAGAGATGGGTCTGGTTGTCAATCAGCGTAGCGAACAGACCGAGAATTTGCCCGACATTATAGAGTACGGTGGCTATTGCCGGAAGTAGAAAGCGCTGGCGCGTCTGGAGGATGGCGCTCATCACCGTTGAGCCGCCCAGGAAAATGGGCTGCAAGAGCATGATCCGCATCAAACCCACGATCTCAGTCGTCTCGCTGGCGGAAATGTTCAGTGCGTACAGCGGCACAATCTTGGGCGCCAGCACCATCGCTATCGCCGCTAAGATCGCCAGTCCGCAAACGGTGCTGTTGAGCGCCGCGTTTGCCACATAGTATGCCGTCTTTTTATCCCTCTTCTCGACCAGATACTGGGTAAAGATGGGAATAAAAGCGGAGAGCAGCGCGCCGCCGGAAACCAGATTAAAGATCGTATCAGGGATATAGAATGCCTGATTGAATGCGTCGGCATCGACACTCAGACCAAATAGCCCGGCAAAGAGGGAGCCGCGAAAGATACCGAGGAAGCGACCAACGATCATCGATCCGGTGATAATGACCGTCGCCAGCAGGATCGTGTTACCTTTGAGGGCGCGCATCTGGGCAGAAGGCTGGTCATCCTCATAGACAGCCTCTTCTTCTTCTGGCAACTCGCCTTGATAGATACCCGGCAGACGCAGCGCCATCGAGGGTTGGTCATCGAAATAGGCGCTTTCGTGACGTTGTGGTGAAAAGGTGATCAGCCCCGATTCGAGAGAAATAGCGGCCAATTGATCCTGATCGACATCTGGGTCATCAACGCCGCGAGCCAGGATGTTATGGCGGCGCGAGCGGAGCGTATCAACCATCGTGACTTCTTCGTCAGGATCAGCAATGTGAGGTGTGGCTTCATCTGGGCGAACTGGGCGCATGCCGCTCACAGTTGTAGCCTCGTCGGGATTGACCACGCGCCTGCCGGGCGCACTGGTCGCTTCGTCAGGATGGATGGGTGGCATGCCCGTCTGCGTCGTGGCAGAATCGGGGGCAGCGGGATGCGAGGCTGGCCGCGATTGCACCCGCGCCTGCGCCGGACGCGCCTCGTTCCCTGGGGTGTGCGTATCCGGGCGCTGTGCCTCCGGCTGATCGTCGTTTTCGGGCCACACCTTCATCGGCGCTCCTTGCGCCGGCAAGAGCGCCGGCGTTACTCTCTCATCTGATACTTTGGCAGAGCCAGAACTTACTGATAAGTATAACGCATTAGAGCAGAAACCCGTCTCATCTCCTGACCGCGTAGCATAGCTTTCCTATCAAGCATTCGTCTAAAGTATTCATCCGCTCTGGCCGTTTGGCTCTTTTCCCTGCTGCTGGAGCAGTGCCAGCAGCGCCAGCGCGTAGGTATTGGAGACCGTTGCTGCATCATACCACTGATCGCCCAGCATCAGCCGGTAGCGCGCCTTCCAGCGCTTCGCGGCGATAGTGTTCAGCCGGATCAGCGTCCAGCTTGGTACGCTCTCATCCAGCAGCCGTCGCAGGCTTACCTCATCCTCTTCGTCCAGGCCATGCGCGCGAAGCTGCGCTGCCAGTTCAGGCGAAAGCTCGCTGTTCATCCGCCCCTCTCATTTCGGCAAGCATCCCCAGCGCGCAACGAATCTCCTGCAAGACCGTTTCGTCAGTTTCTCTATCCTGCGCTTCTTCCAGCGCGGCACGAACTTCTGGCCCGCCGACGCGGCCCAGCGCCCAGGCCGCGTGGCCGCGCACCAGCGCTTCTGGCTCAGCCCGCAGCGTCTCCATCAGTGCCGGCACCGCCACCGGATCGCCCAGATTTCCCAGCGCCACGCAGACGTTGCGCAGTAGCCCCCGCCGTTTAGTTCGCTTGATCGGGCTGTGCCGAAAGCGCTCGCGGAACTGCTCCTCATCCAGCTTCAGCAGCGGGATCAGCGCCGGGCTGGAGCCGGTCTCTGCGCGCGGCTGAAATGGCCCGCGCTCCATTCCAAAGCGTCCCGCGCGCTTCAGCCGCTCAACCGCGATCAGATTGACCGGACAGACCTCCTGGCAAATATCGCAGCCAAAGATATGATTGCCCATCAGCGGGCGCAAATGCAGTGGGATGCTGCCGCGCAGTTCAATCGTCAGGAACGAGATGCAGCGCGTATTGTCCAGCACGTACGGCGCCACAAACGCGCCCGTCGGGCAGGCGTGAAGGCAGCGCTCGCAGGTGCCGCAGTTCGACTTCAGCGGCGCGTCTGGCTCCAATTCCAGATTGGTGACGATCTCCGCCAGAAAGACCCACGACCCCCAGCCATGCGTCAAAATATTGGTATTCTTGCCATACCAGCCCAGCCCGGCGCGCTCGGCCACTGCCCGATCTACCATGCGTCCGGTATCCACAAACAGCCGGGTTTCCGCGCCCGAACCCTGCTGCTCGCTGCTCACTGTCTTGAGATAGTTCGCCAATTGCTCCAGCTTTGCCTTGATAACCTCATGGTAATCGTCCCCCCAGGCATAGCAAGAAATGCGCCCGTGAGGGTCGCCCGGCGCCGTTAGATCGCGCGGCGCCTCGGTCAGATAGAAGATCGCCAGCGAGATTACCGAGCGCGCATCAGGCAGCAGCGCGCGTGGATGACACGAGGTTTCGGTGCGCTCTTTTGTGAACCAGGGCAGGCCATCCATCAACCCCTGGTCAATGCGCCCGCTAATTGCCGCCTCTTTCTCTGGAAATGCCTCGGCGCTGGTCACACGCACCAGATCAAATCCCAGGGTAGAAGCGTAGTCTTTAATATCGATGGTGAGGGACATGGTAGTCGCTCTTGCTTGTAGCGCCGGCTTCCAAACGGCAACGGGAGAGTTTGGGTTTTTCAATCAGCAATCTCTTCGGCCTCAAAGAACCGCTGAACATCCTCTATCTTTGATGTGCGCCGAGCGGGTGGCAGCGCGGCCAGCACGCGGCTGCCATAGTATTTGGTATGCAGGCGCGCATCTAGAATCGCCATCACGCCCCGGTCCTCTTTGGTGCGCAGCAGTCGGCCTATGCCTTGCTTCAGCCGCAGCGTCGCCTGCGGCAGCACATAGCTGCCAAACCAATCCTCGCCGGCTTCCTTCATCTGCTTGACTCGCGCCTCATGCACCGGATCATCGGGCGGGTCGAAGGGCAGCTTATCGATCACCACCAGCGAGAGCGCCTCGCCAGCAATGTCCACGCCCTCCCAGAAGCTCTTCAGCCCCAGCAGCACCGCGTTGGGCGTTGTGCGGAAGCGCCGCACCAGTTCCACCCGCGAGTAATCGCCCTGAAGCATGAGCGGAAACTCTAGTTCATCGCGCAGAATCTCAAAGACATCTTGCATGGCGCGGTTGCTGGAGAAGAGCAGGAACGCCCGCCCGCGTGATGCCTGTGCTAACAGGATCATTTCCCGCGCTAATGCCTGAATATACGGCTTGTTGTCCGCCCCGAACTTGGGTTCTGGCAGCCCGCGCGGCACATAGAGCAGCGCGTTGTTCGGATAATCAAACGTTGGTGGCAGCACGCGCTCCACCACATTATTCAGCGCCCCCACGCGCTTGCGGAAGAAGCCAAAATCGCCGCCAACCGCCAGTGTGGCCGAGGTAGCAATCGTATTGATCTTCTCAAACACCTGCTCGCGCAGCAGATCGGTGATTGAAAGCGGCGCGGCGGAGACGCTCAACTGGCGCAGCCCGGCATTCTGCCCGCCGCGCTCGCTGCTGCGCTCCACATAGTAGACGCTGCCCTGGAGGTTCTGCACGCCAAATGCCGTGCGCAGATCGCCTGCCAGATTCCTTGCCCGCTTTATCACCTTATCGTACAGCTGATCCTCTTTATCATCCATCCCCTCTGGGCGCCGATACTTCATATCCTCGGCCAGCGAATCAATCGCCTCGGCCAGATGCAGCCCCTCTTGAAACGGGCTGGTCAGCAGGGCACGATTCTTAAAGCCAGGGTCAGCTTTGAGCGCCAGCCGCTCCCAGGCCGCGCTGTTGCGCTGCACCGCCTCTTGCAGCAGCATCGGTGTCACATGATCGCGCAGCCTGCGCTGCTGCAAGAGGCTCTGCACCCGGCTGGGCGAGACGCTGACGGTAAAAGCCCGCGTCGCCTCTTCTTCCAGATGATGCGCCTCATCGATTACCACCACATCCCGCTCCGGCAGCAGCCAGCCATCCATCGCCGCATCCAGCAGCAGCAGCGTATGATTCACTACGATAATCTGCGATTCGCGGGCACGCTGACGCATCTCGCGCACATAGCAATCGCCAAAGAAATTACACTTGCTCCAGGCGCACTGGTCGCTATCCGCAGCGATGCGCGCCCGCAGATCGCCAGGAAGCGAGAACGGCACCAGATCAAGGTCGCCGTTAAATGGCTCAAGCTCCCGCTCGCCAACCACCGTATCCTGCAAGAACTTCAGCAGGCGATCAAATGTCGGCGTGCGCAGCACCGGCAGCAACTCCTGGTTCTCCCGATCAAAGCGCTCCAGGCACAGATAATTGCCCATACCCTTAATCAGCGCGGCGCGGAAATCCTTGATATGCTGCTGGATAAAGGGAATATCTTTATAGAAAAGCTGCTCTTGCAGATTCTTGTTGGCTGTGCTGATGATCGCCACTTTGCCGGAGCGCACGATAGGAAGCAAGTAAGCAAGCGACTTTCCCGTGCCTGTTGAAGCTTCCACCACCGCATGCTGCCCGCTTTCCAGCGCGTTGGCGACCAGTTCGGCCATCTCAATTTGCGCGGCGCGCTCCTCATAGCCGGACAATTGATCCGAAAGAATACCTCCCTGGGTCAGATCATGCCGCACCTGCGCCGCAAGCGATACGCTCGTACTCACGCGCCTTCTCCAATAGCAGACTAGACCAAACGTTTTATATGCCCTAGTATACCATACTTCCTGATCTGGAGCGCTCAGGAGCCAGCCTGGCATTGACATCCCCAGTGTTGCTCCTAGAATGTGGGCCATCACCCCGACTGGGGAAGGAAGTAGGACAGAATACTCTCCTCTGCCCTAAATTCCGTAAATTCTGTAAATGCTCTCGATCCCGTAGACACTGGAGACAGTGTAGACACTGTAGACTCTTTTGGTATGAGCATGCCTGAAAGCAAACTACCAGTGATTGTGTATGATGTGCGAGATGTCGTGAAGCAATATCCGGGGCAATCGGAGCCAGCCAACAAGCATATCTCCCTACAAATCTGCCAGGGGGAAATCTTTGGCATCCTGGGCGATAACGGCGCGGGCACTGCCGCTCAGCCTCAACCCGCTGACGCTGCTCGTCGTCCCCCTCTGCGCCGTCTTGCTTTCAGGCATCGGCGCCTTGATTGCCGCTTACGCCCGCACACCCGAAGAGGGAGGCGCGCTTAGCCTGCTTGTTACCTTTGTCATGCTGGGGCTGGGGCCGGTAGTCATTCCGGCGAGTCGCCTGCCCGGCATTGTACTCATCCTGGGCCGCTTCAGCCCGGCCACCTACGCCGCCTCCGCCCTGCGCCAGACCTTGCTCGACCCGCTGACCGCCGAAATCCTCCTTGATCTGGCCGTGTTGGTCGGAGTCTCATTGCTGAGCTTTTGGCTGGTTGGGCGCAAGCTGAGCTGGCGGCAAAGGTAGGTGATTTTCTTATAGTGGTGTATCATCCTTGTTCGTTCATCTTAATGATGGGTTAGAAGAAATGATGCTGGATGATTGCAGGTTGTTCTTTGGATAGGTGACAATTTAGCTCGAATGCTATAAAATGGTCAGCAAATCGACGCTGTTTAGTGGTTTGCCTAGAGGGGAGATTCTTATGCCGTCAAAGTACCCATACCAGATGCAGGTTTCAAATCCGTACCTTGGCAAAGTTGCAATCATTAAAGGGATGACTAAAGCTGAGGTACAGATGAAAGCGAATCAGCAACTCGTCACTTGGAGCGAGCAAGAGGTTAAGAAACGTGAGCAGTATCGTTTGCTTGATCTCAAATCTCAAGCAGAGCAAGATAGCCGGGATGCTCAAGAGCGCATAGCTGCTTTAAGTGAACTTTTACGGCGAGGCTTACGGGGGCATAGGCGGTTCGAGTGGAACTCCTTGAAAAATCATAGACCTTATCCTCCCTTTCAATTTTCAGAACCTCCACCTGATTATGGGCAGGTTGCTCAAATGCTGAGGGTTCCAACAGCTAAGCCGACACTTGAGGCACTTTTCTCAGGAGTGAAGAAGAAGCGCGAGGCGCTGGAACTGGAAGCAAATAACAGGTTCCATATGCTCAGCGCTCAATATGAGGCGCGCAAGGCGGAAGCATTACGCCAGTATGAGGGAAAGCGCCTTGCCTATGAACGGGAACGCGCTCAGCAGAACGCTTCAGTTGACGAGAAACGGCAGCGTTTTGAAGAAGGCGATGCTGAGGTCGTTACATGGCTCCTAAAAGGGATCGTTGAGCGTGATCTAGAGTTTCCAGAGGGGTATGGGAAAGATGTTGAGGCGGCCTTTGAGCGGGCAAGTGGCACAGCAGTAATCACAATGCAATTGCCTAACCCTGTAGAAGTCCCCAGAATCATCGGCTATAAATTTGTAACAAGTCGTAAAACTATCGAGCCGGGTGAGATGAAGCAAAAGGAATTTGATGCCCTTTACGATTCAATTATCCAGCAGATAACTCTGCTGAGTATTCATCGGATATTTCAGGAAGCCTATACGCCGGCACTCAATTCTGTTGTTTTCAACGGCTGGGTGACTGGGGTTGACCGATCAACAGGCAATGAATTCACATCCTGTATTTTATCAGTTCGGGCTGAACGCGAAGCCTTCCAGCATATTAACCTTGGAAGAGTTGACCCCAAAGAATGTATCAGAAACTTGAAAGGATTGGTTGCCGGGCCGCTGGCGCAACTGGCTCCCGTGCGCCCAATTATGGAACTGGATACCAACGATAGGCGCTTTGTGGAGTCGCGGGAAGTCCTGGCAAACTTGAACGCTACCGATAACCTGGCAACAATGGATTGGGAGGATTTCGAGCATCTGGTGCGCGATTTGTTCAGCAAAGTCTTCGGCGAGGGTGGCTCTGAGGTCAAAGTGACGCAGGCGAGCCGTGATGGTGGGGTCGATGCCGTTGCTTTCGATCCCGACCCCATTCGCGGTGGAAAATTTGTCATCCAGGCGAAGCGATATAACCATGTCGTCCCGGTCTCTGCCGTTCGAGATTTGTATGGCACCATGATTCACGAGGGCGCTGTCAAAGGCATTCTAGTAACGACAAGCTATTATGGCAGCGACTCACGAGAATTTGTCAAAGATAAACCCATCTCGCTGATCGATGGAGCAAACCTGGCGTACCTCTTCCAGCAGCATGGGTACAATGTGAAAATCGAACTGCAATAGCCAGACACAGCGACGGGCCAGGCATCTAATTGAAAACAACTGCCTGGCCCGTCGCTTCATAGTGCTTATGGTAAGCTTAAGAACAGCTAGCAAAGAATCGTGTGTTTCGTCCCAGCCTGCGAAGGCAGGCTTTGTGGCGAAGCCTCTAGCCGCGACTTTAGTCGCCAGGCACCCGGTGTTCGTTCAGTCATTGACCGCCGCTCAACGAGAACGGCACCTGAATCAGCCCGTATTTGATCTTGAGGGCCAGGATACGCTGGACCGAGAGATCGATGCGTGCCCTGGTAATCTGGCCGCTGGTGATGGCCTGATGCAGCGCGTCGAAGATGCCAGGCATTTCGCTCGCCTCATAGCTCAAGAGAATATCGTCGCCTGCCAGCACTGCCAGCACTGCCACCTGGGCGGTGGTCCAGTGCGCCAGCGCGCCCATATGCAGGCCATCGGTCACTACCACACCCTGATAGCCCAGATCATGTCGCAGCACTTGATCGACCAGGATAGGCGAGATGGAAGATGGCATCGTCGGGTCATAGGCTGGAACCAGTTCATGTGTCACCATGACCATATCCACATCGCCTCTGGCAATCAGATTGCGATAGGGAGCGAAGTCGATGTTGTTCAGGTCATCCTTGC
>CAZFWN010000135.1:0-15760 GCA_964522745.1 uncultured Ktedonobacterales bacterium | reverse complement strand
TCGGCGGGATCGGCGATGCGCCGGTCCAGACTCTGCCCATAGATACTGGTGATGTTGTCCCTGGTCACTGCGCGCCAGAAAACGTCGCCGGTCAGGCTGGACTCTAGGCGCTCGATGCGCGCGAAGCGCCCCTCGATGCGTGGCCGATAGCGCCGTACCTGGTATGGACCGATGGTCGTCGTGTCGGGCAGCCACGTGTGTGTCGTGTCCAGTTGGAGTGCTGGGACCAGATCCTCGGCGTCCGACAGGAGGAACGTATCAGACGCATCGTCGTAGCGTGGCAGCCCCTTCTCGGTCTTGCGACCGATGGCGGGGACGCTCAGCACCCATTCGAGGCCAAATGGCCCGTTGCCTGCACCAGGCTGGTAGGTGAGCGCGAGCTGCGGGCCGAATCCGGCGCCGCCCGGTGAGGTGAAGATGGGCACGCTGACTGACGGTACCCCAGTCAGCGGATTGGCGGCGAACTTCTCACCGAGCCCCTGGATCGCTCCTCCAGCTTTCGGCAGCGCGAGCGAGGGGACCAATGCAGGCTGATCGGTCTTCGTCCTGTCCGACGTGACTGGAGCCGCACCGGATGGAACCGCAGCCATACGGGGGGTGTCCACCCCTCCTGGACCTGTGGTGCGTGTCGGCCTGTTCCCAAGTGGATCCATGGATCGCTCCCTCACCCAAAAAACGAGAGCCGCCAGACGACCCGAAAACACGGACAAAAGGACCGGCGGGGACCGGGTCTACCAGACGAACGTGCAGCGACGTTTGCACCGCTGCGTCTGCCAGGCCCGCAGCGGGCGGCAGCGATGGCATGCACTCCTGCGCTCTTCTGGTGTTGCTTGCTGCACAGGAGTTCGCTCATCATACAGGTCGTTTCTCCGCCCAACATCTTACAAGCAATCTTGAGGCGAAAGGGCTATCAGGCGGTTGGGCAAGAAGAGATACCGCTCTGAATCGTGTTGCCTGTGGCGCACGCTTTTGGCCTCACGTGCTGGTGTCCCCCTCGTCTTCAAGATGGTGCCCCAGGTGACTGAGCTCATGTACACAGGTGTAGAGGCGCAGTTGCAGGCGCCCAGTGGTGGGAGAGTGGAGCCCTTCCGCCAGGCAGAGCGCGTGCGTCAGCCATTGATAGCGCCCGGCTTCCCCCGCGAAACGCACCAGGAACAGTACCTGGTCGGGAGCACCCAGGTCACTTGTGCCATCCATCGGATGCTCTTGCAGGACGCACCGCAGCCGGCTGCCCTCCTGGGTCGTCAGCAGCATTTCCCAGCCCGCTCGCTCTTGGGCCTCACCGGCCCACGCTGGCGGCTGCACCCACTGCACAATGCCATCGAGGTACGCTCCCGACGCGGTTCCGCCCACCCCTGCTCCCATGGCCTCGCCCCCAGCCGGGCTTGATAGCCGAGCAGCAGGCGCGACGAGTTCCATATCACACAGGTGTTCCAGGCGCATCGGTGAGTCCTCCTGGTGCGAGCGTGCCGGTTACAAGCCACTGCGATCAGCTCCCTCCAAGATGCTCTCACCTTCCCAAGTATACCTGGACCAGCCCCTGGGGCACTGATACTGACTGATACTGATTGGGCCCCAAACTGATACTGGAGAGGCGCTGCCGGCAGTATCAGTGATACCGGCAGAGGCACGGGAGCCGTGGACACCGGCTTGGCGCCCTCTTGGCAAGGATGCTATACTGGAAACGGTGAGGGATGCAGCCCTGGGTGTGGCTCGATTCCAGCGCGCTTCCCGCCGAGAGGAGAGTGGCGATGAAAGCGGCGACGTCGCTGGTGTCGTTTGGCACGCTGCTCAAGCAGCATCGGCACCTCGCTGCGCTGACTCAGGCCGAACTGGCAGCGCGCGCGGGCTACAGTGTGGTCTACATCAGCAAACTGGAGCGCGGCGAGCGGGTGCCTCTGCCGGTCACGGTGGCGGTCCTGGCGCAGGTGCTGGCGCTGGCCCCTGCCGACCTGGCACGTTTGGAGACCGCCGCAGCCCTCGCCCGCACCCGGCGCGGGCCTCCGGCCCTCCCGCCCCTGGTGGGGCGCATGCCCGAGCGGGGCCTCCTGGGGTCCCACCTGGCCGGGCAGGGGCCGCCCCTGCTCGTGCTGGCTGGGGAGCCAGGCATCGGCAAGACCCGCCTCTTGCAGGAGGCGGCAGGAATGGCGGAGCAGGGGGGCTGGACGGTGCTGGCCGCGGGGTGTCACCGGAAGAGCGGCCAGGAGCCCTATGCGCCGCTGGTGGGCGCCCTGGCGCACTGGCTCGAGCCGCGGCCCCCGCTCCAGCAGCGCCAGGCGCTGGCAGGGTGTGCCTGGCTGGGGCGTCTCCTGCCGGAACTGGCCGAGTCGGGTCTCGTCCCAGCGCCGGCCTGGACGCTGCCGCCGGAGCAGGAGCGCCGGTTGCTGTTTATGGCGGTGCGGCGGTTCCTGGACAATGTTGCCGGACCTGCAGGCACCCTGCTGGTGCTGGATGATGTGCACTGGGCGGGGGAAGATGCGCTGGACCTGATGCAGTTTCTGACGCAAGGGGCCGCTGCGCCGCCTCTGCGCCTGGTGACCGCCTACCGCAGCACCCAGGTGCGGCCTTCCGACTCCCTGGGCATGCTGCTGGCCGATCTGGCCACGGCTGGGTTGGTGATGCAGCATCCGGTGGGGCCGCTGGCCCCAGAGGACGCCCAGGTCCTGTTGCAGCGCTTGCTGGAAGGCAGCGCGGTGGCGGATCGCGCGATGCAGGACCAGGTGCTGGCGCGAGCGGAGGGCGTCCCCTTCTTTCTGGTGAGTTGCGTCCAGGCCCTACGCGCCAGTTCGCCCGCGACGCCTGATGCCGTGCCCTGGAAGGTGGAGGAGAGCATCGGACAACGGGTGGCGGCGTTGTCGCCGGGAGCCGAGGAGCTGCTGGAGGCTGCGGCAATCATTGGGCGCGTGAGCGAGCGCGCCGTGCTCCTGGCGAGCGGCGCGCCCGGGCGGGAAGCCGCCGAGACCCTGGCGGCGCTGGACGCCTTAAGCCAGGGGCAGCTCCTGGTGGAGGAGGGAGCAGCCGCCTACCGGTTTGCGCATGACCTGATTCGAGAGGTGGTGCTGGCGCACCTGAGTGCAGCACGCCGCCAGCACTGGCATCGGCGCGTGCTGGCGGCCCTGGAACAGCACCCAGGGAGCGTGCCGCCAGAACGCCTGGCCTATCACGCGACGCGCGCGGGTGACCCCGAGAAGGCCGTCGTCTATCTGGAACGTGCTGGGGATCGGGCGGAGACGGTCCAGGCGCACACAGAGGCGCTGCACGCCTATCAGGAGGCCCTCGCGCAGGGGGAAGCGCTGGACCGCCTGCCCGACCGCGCCCGCCTCCAACGAAAAGTCGGGCAGGTCCTCACCACGCTCGCCCGCTATGACGAGGCGTTGGCGGTGCTGGAGCAGGCGGTGAATAACGCGCGCACCACGAGCGACCAGGAGGGCTTCTGGCAGGCGCTGGCACAACTGGGACGGGTGCATTCGCGCCGCGCCAGCTATCAGGAGGGGCTGGCGCGGTTACTGCCGGTCCTGGAGCCGTGGGAAGACCGCGCGTGGCCTGCGGCGCTGGCCGAGGTGCAACTGGTGCGCGCTGAACTCTGCTTTGACCTGGACCAGTATCAGGAGCAGTTGCGGCTGACCACGCGCGTGGTGCAGTGGGCCGAGGCGACCAGCCATCCGGACGTGCTGGTCAAGGCCAAACACTGGCGGAGCCGGGCCCTGCTCAGTCTCGGCCGCCTGGAGGAAGGCGCCCAGGAGGCGGAGGGGGTCGTGGCCCTGGCGGAGGCCAGCGGCGACCTGTGGGACAATACCCGCCTGCTCAATAGTGTGGCGGGGGCCTACTGGATGCAGGGCCGGATGGAGGAGTGCCAGCACTCTCTCGCACGGGCATTGGCCCTCGCAGAGCGCCTGGGCGACCCGGCGATGCTGGCCTATATGCTGAACAATCTGGCAGCCTTGCACTTCCTGCTTGGCCAGTGGGAGGAGGCGCGCCCACGCTGGGAGCACGCCGTGCGGCTGGTCCATGCGCAAAGCAGCCTCTGGGGAGGGGCCTATTCGTTGCTGGGGTTGGCCCAACTCGACCTGGCCGAAGGGCGCGGGAGCGAGGCTGATCCCCTGATCGAAGAGGGGATCAGCCTCGCCACCCGGCGGGAGAACTGGGAGGCGCTGCGCATGGCGCAGACGGCGCTGGCCGAACGCGACCTGCTGGCCGGGAACCCCCAGGCGGCCTATACGCGCCTGGCCCCCTTCCTGGACCACCCCAGCCAGCAGGGCATCGGGCGGTGGTATTTTGTCCATCTGGTGGCCTGGGCGCTGCTGCCCACCGAGACGGAGCGGGCGGAGGCGCTGCTGGCAGGGGTGATCCGGGAGGTCCGGGACCAACAGCATGTGATCACCCTGGTGGACCTGCTGCGGGTTCAGGCGCTGCTTCTGGGGCAGCAGCAGCGGTGGCAGGAGGCACAAACGGCGGTGGAAGAAGGGCTGGCGCTCGCACGGTCCATGCCCTATCCGTATGCGGAGGCCAAAGCGCTCTACGTCTCCGGGCTGGTGCAGGTGCAGCAAGGCAAAACCCAGCCGGCACGAGAGCGCCTGGAGGCAGCGCTCGCCCTCTGCGTGAAACTCGGCGAGCGGCTCTACGCCCGGCAGATTAACAGGGTTTTGGGCCACCGTTGGAAGCCACGCACATAGAACGGGATGTGCGGATGTGCGAACCCCGGCAACGAGAGAAACGACTCTGGGCCGTGAACGTGGCAGTTGCCCGCCTCATGTCTCCTGCGCCGGATTATATTCTTCGACCGCCATCCCGAAACTCCAGGCCACCGCTTCCGCTGCTGTCTGCACGGTCGGGGGCACCCGCAAGAAATACTGGCGCTCGGTGGAGGCATCCTGCACCTGGACATAACGGGCTACCCGCTCCGGGTCATCGGGCAAGGCTACCTCGTAGAGTGTCCCGCGCGGCTCTCGATCCAGCACCACACCCCCCAGTTCGGGCACAAACCGCTCGCCCATGCGCTCCTGGATGACGCGGCGGACCTCTACATCGTCCTCGTCGAGAAAGTCGTCCCGCGTCAGGAGGTCGGGGGTCAGGATCACGTGTTCTGGCACCAAGACCCCATGCCAGGCATAGATCCCCCAGCCATCATGATACTCGATACATTTCCCCGTCTCGTTGTGCAGGCGGCCCTGGGCATCGAGGGAGAGCACTTTAGGACGGCGAACGATTACCGCTTCCTCCTGGCCCAGCCAGTAGCCCGAGACCATCTGGCTGAAGCGGGCCAGCGCAGACAGGTCATTGGGCGCTAGATAGGTATCGAAAAACAAGAAGAAGGCGTGAGCGGAGGCAGCATGATAGGCTTCCACACTGGCTTGCGCGCTGGAAAACACCCTATCCAGCATCCTTCCCTCCACACTATCCCTCACGCCAGCCACTCCATCAGCCTTCTCGCCGTCGGTAAGGCTGTCTCTCGCGTTGTCCCAGGCGATTCTTCTCACCCTGTTTTTCACCAGTTCCCCAAGGTTGCTCGACGTGAAGGCAAAAACAAAGTGACCTGTGATGTCATTCATGCTCTTCCACACCCCATTGCTCTCCACGCTCTCCCATACGCTCGTCCTCACCCTTTCCCCTACAATGCCCCACATTTTGACCTCCACATTTCCTCCATCAGCCACCGCCGCCACCAACTGGAGCGGCCCATCTACCCACACCATACGAACAGGCAGAGAGAGTTTTGCCACTTCGTAGGCTTGCCGCAAAAATCCTCCTGCCTGCTGCTCGTTCACTGGCTCGGTGGACAGCTGCTCCCGGGTGTATGCTTCTGCAAAGCGTCTGGCTTCGGCTTCCTGCGCTGGCGTCAGTTTCTGCTGACCGGAATGCAATCGGAGGGCGAGGTTCATACGTGAGTGATCCTCCCGCTTGTTGATGCGGTTCCTGTTTCTTGTTGCGGAGCATATGCTTCGACCGCCATCCCGAAACTCCAGGCCACCTCCTCGGCTGCCGTCTGGATGGTGGGCGGCACGCAAAGGCAAGTAGGAGCGGTCGGTGGAGGTGTCCTGCACCTGGACATAGCGCGCCACCCGCTCCGGATCATCAAACAACGCCACTACGTAGAGCGTCCCCCGTGGGCCGGTGTCCATGATCTACCCGCCCAGTTCGGACACAAAACGGTCACCCATGCGCTCCTGGATCACGCGGCGCACCTCTATCAGGGGCCTGGGCCACCTTTGAGAGCTGCGCATGTAGAACGGGATGTGTGGATGTGCGCACCCCGCCCATGAGGGGAACGAATCTGGCTTATGCTCGTGGCGGATCCCCTGCCCTCCTGCCTCACGTCTCCTGCGCTGGACCATACTCCTCGACCGACAGCCCGAAGCTCCAGGCAATTGCTTCGGCTGCGGTCTGGATGGTCGGGGGCACGCGCAGAAAATATTGGCGCTCGGTGGAGCTATCCTGCACCTGGACATAGCGGGCTACCCGCTCCGGGTCATCAGGCAGTTCTACTTCGTAGAGCATTCCATGTGGCCCAGCGTCAAGCACGACTCCGCCCAGTTCCGGCACAAAACGGTCGCCCATGCATTCTTGAATCGCGCGGCGCGTCTCGACGTTTGTTTCGTTGAGGAAGTCGCCGCGCGTCAGCGTTTCTGGCTCGAGAATGACTTTTTCGGGCACCAGCACGCCATGCCAGGCATAGCAGTCCCAGCCATCGGCATACGCAAGCGCTTTGCCGGTAGCATGGTGCAGGCGCCCCTCATCATCCAAGGAAAGGAGACACGGGCGGCGCACGAGGAGCGCAACCTCCTTGCTCAGCCAGTAGCCAGATACCAGTTCGTTGAAGTGCGCAAAGGCGTGAAGGGCATTGGGAGCCTGATACGTGGCAAAGAAGTGATACACCGCCAGTTCGGGAGCCTCAAAAAATGCCTGGGTGCTGGCAATAGCGAAGTCGGAGCGAGGCTTCCAATGGTCAGCCCACGGAATGCTGACCTCAACCAGGCCACTGATACCTTCTACCAGGCTGTCCAAGGTGTGGTCGATTTTGGCCCCCACCGTGTTTTGTACGTGCTCCCAAATGTGCTCCCCAACGCTATTGCGCACGCTGGCCTCGATGCCGGCTATGATGCGAAGCCAGGCGCCATCGCTGATCACTTGCCCTCCGAGGGACCAGTAGGGGTCATGGTCAATGCCCAGGTGGCTGGTATCAATGGTGTCCTGGATACTGGCTAAAATGCTGGCTTTGAAGCTGGCCTCAGAGCCAGCCCCACTTCTTGGGGGAGCTATGAGCATGACCAGTTGCAGCGGTCCATCTACCCAGTGGATGCGCTCTGGGACCGGCAGCCCCCTCACCTGATACGCCTGACACAAGAGGGCTTCAGCCTCCCGCTCATCCACTGGTTCGGTGGAAAGCCGCGTTTGAATACATGCTTCGGCAAAGCGTTCGACTTCCGCGCGCTGTTCCGGGGTAAGCTGCTCCTGCCCCCGGCGCAGCTGGAGGCGTGGCTTCATCAATCCATAACCCTTCTGATAGCTTCAGGGGTGTATTCCCGCTGGCGCACGACCAGCCAGAGGCCGGGGTCCAGGGTGATGGGATGGTGTTCTTCGTGGACCACTTTGGCGGCAGAGGGCAGGTCGAGATAGAGCGTGCCATCGGGCGCTTCCAGGATGGTGCCTCCCGTCAGGCGGTGGGCATGGCCGGTGGCCTCGCCTATCACGATCACGTCGCCCTGCCGGGCGGTCAGATCAATCTTCGGGCGGGTGTCCTGCAAGATGAAGAGGAGGTCGCCTTGACGGAAGTGTAGCGGCATACAAGCAGTCATCCTTTCTCGGTGTTCACCGCCGTGCGCTTCCGGTGGCGCCTGGTTGGAGCAGGCGCACTGCCATTCTATCACAGCCCATCGGCTTGCACAAGCAGAGTGTTAGGCGGCTCAGGGCGATGGAAAAGTCCACATCAGGCACCAGACCTGGCGATTCCCATTGCGGCGAGAGGCTGCACCTGGGCAATCGGTCCTCTCTCTGGTATACTTCGACCACAGCGCGGTCAAACCAGGCTCCTGATCTCCAAATGACCATGAGCAAGAAAAGGGCGTCTCGTTCACATGGCCGAGAATATTTGTCTGATGCTCGTCTCCGACCGAATCCACCACGGTCCTCATCAGAGTGCTGTCCCTGGCCACTGCGGCCGTTGATCTGCACAAACGCACCGTCCTCTACGTGGGCGGAGGCTGGGCAACGCTTGCTCAGCAGGGCCAACTGGAAAGACGTGACCGCGAACTCCAACTCAAAGGGTTCCACCTAGGGACCCCTTTGGTGGACCTGTTTCGCCATTTTCAGAACGCTGGCGGACAGGTATGGGTGTCTGCGCTCGACGCCCCGCGGAGAGACCTGGACAACCATCCGCTCATCGCGGGCGCCTACGTGGTCGATGAGCGCACGCTGCTGGACTTTGTGACGCAGGAGACCGTTGTTCTCAACTTCTAGCAGACGCTCGCCAGAGCTTCTTTTCCATCGCCCTGTAGGCGGCTTGACACGGCTGTGCAGACACAGGAGGGCGACAGGCGCGAGGCCACCCACAGGACCACTCTGCGCCCATCAGGCAACCGAGGCTGGGCGGCTTCCACCCGCTGACACAGTTCCACCAGATCGCGCGTGAGGCGCCGATCATTGACAGGGATTCTGGCCACTTCATACCGGCACGCACCTAAAATGGGACAATGAAGCTACCAGATCTGGTTTCGCCCCGCTATCAGGAGATGGCTGTTTCGAGCTTTCCCCCTCTCGTTGGGCAGCAAAGCGAGGAGCCCACAATCCTGACCATGCCATCGGGAAGCCTCCTCATCTGCTGGGCGTGGTGAAGAGGTCCAGCATACCTCGGGGAAGCTGCTCCTCTTCCATACGACGCTCGGATCTGGATCAGAGGCCTCCCGAAGACTTCGCCGAGGCAACACACCACGCTTGACGCCGCCTCCGCCGTTTGCTACACTTCGCTCAGCACTCTCTCGCAAGAGCAAACAGCAGGAGGGACACGACATGGGACGCAAACTCGCGGGCACACTCCTCGCCACGCTTTCGGGCCATACTGACGAGGTGAAGTCAGTGGCCTGGTCTCCCGATGGCCGCCTGGCTTCCGCCAGTTTGGATGGGACGGTGCGCCTGTGGAATCCCACCAAAGGCACCGCCCTGGCGACCCTGAATGGCCGCCAGCCCCACTCCTACGATGCGGTGGCCTGGTCCCCCGATGGACGCCACATCGCCGCCGCCGCCCGCTTCCATAAACGTGTGCTGGTCTGGGAGGCCGAGAGCGCCAGGCTGCTGGAGGGCGGCGAGGGCCATACCGACGAGGTCTCCTCGGTGGCCTGGTCCCCCGATGGGTCTCGCCTGGCCTCCGCCAGCAAAGACAAGACAGTGCGGCTCTGGGACGCGGCGAGCGGCGCGCTCCTCTGGACCACGCTGGACCATATCACTGACGCCCGCTCGGTGGTCTGGTCCCCGGATGGCCGACGTCTCGCCTCTGCCTACCTGGATACGGTGCGGGTATGGGACGCGGCGAACGGGAAACACCTGGAGAACCTGAAGAGTCATGGCCAGTTGGTGTTTGCGGTGGCCTGGTCCCCGGATGGCAGCCTCCTGGCCTCTGGCGGTGAGGATCAGAAGGTGCGCCTCTGGGACGGGACCAAAGGGAAGCACCTCGCCGATCTGGAGGGCCATTTCAAACCGGTGCGGGCAGTCGCCTGGTCTTGTGATAGCCACCACCTGGCCTCCGCCAGCGAAGACCGGACGGTGCGCGTGTGGTGGTTGGGGGACCAGTAGAGGCCATGCCTGCGGCTGCGTTGCGTGCAGAGGCGTCTCTCGCTCTCGGGCGTGCGGCGCGGCAACGCCTGGCTGATGCGAGGCATTCGGCAGGTCTTGCTCTCAGGCCGTGATCGCGGCTGTCTCCTGGGCAGCAGCGAGCAAGAGCAGACTCCCAGCGCCCTCCTGCCAGGTTGGCTCAGATGGCGGTCTGTCCGGCTGATGTTTCCCCCGCGCCCGACACCTGGCGTCTGACGCCCAGGGCCGCGCGGAGGCGATTGATCTGACTGATACTGATCTCCAGACCAAACTGCTCCAAAAGTGCCGTCTGGACGGTTCGTCCGGTACAAGTCGGTGCGGCGCGGCAGAATGCGGTCAGCCAGTCCCGCACTGGCTGGCGCGGCTTCGTGGGGTGTCCATGCCGCTGATCCTCGAGGGCGCAGCAGCCCTCGAGGCGCACCAGGCGCAGCAAGCGATAGGCTGAGGCCCGGCTGGTCTGCACTCCCGCCTGCCCTGCTGCCTCCTGCCACGATTGACCGACCTGCATCCCGGCAATCATCTGCGCTTTGGCAGTGCGGCGCGCTTGCCGATCCATGAGGGCCTCCGTCTTCAGAAAGATTGCCTGAAGAGGATAGCACATCTGCGATCCCGGTCTACGTGCGTGGCTTTCAAAATTGGCCCAAGACTCTGTTTGCAACTTTGGGATTATCGTGAGAACGAACCAAAACCAGAAAGATGAGGAGAGCGGCTGGCTTGAGGAATAACAGAGGTTGTCTGTGATATACTGTGTTCTAGGTTTGTAGAACAACTTTGAGGAAAGAAGGTATCTCCCTTGACATCGTTTGTTGATGATTCAGATGACCCCCCAATAACTGATTCTTCTCGTATACACGCTGCTCTCACTCCAGTTACGAGAGGTGGCAGGAGCTTTATATGTTTGTATCATGGAAACCCACCAGGCGAGAGAGAACTGCTTTTAGAGCTTGAGGAAGCAGAAGAGCTGAAAAATAGACTGCCCTTCAAAATAGATGCGCAGGGGATGGGGCGACTCTCTCTTACATGGGTAAGAAATGCAGAAGGGCGGTTTCTTACTATTAGCTGTGATGGAGAGCTGTATACCACCATCAGTGAAGATAATGCTGAATATTTGTTTGGAGAGATCAGTCAAGCATTCACGGGAGTGACATACCTAAACCCTACAAACCTTCCTGGCTAAATGGTGCGACAACCCCCCAAATATAGAAGGGTGAAACGATGGATTCACCAACAATAGCAGCCCTTGAGAAATTTGATAATCAGCATGATTTCGAAAGAATGTGTGCTGATCTGCTCATTGCACAGGGATACCAAGATGTAGTGCCTATCGCTCCTCGTGGCGGTAAGGATGGCGGAAAAGACATCACCTTCACGACTTCTGATGGTGGCAAGGGCTTAGCATGTGCCACGGTTGGTAAAGATAATATTGAGAGGAAGTTCAATCAAGACTTCTCACAGCGACAGAGAGGCGAGTATCAAAAATACTACTTCTTTTGTACGACCTACCTCATTCCTTCACACAAGTCGCGTCAGCACACGCGGCAAAAAATGGCTTTGAGGTAGGCCGTTTCGGGCATCGTGAGATTGATAGGGTGGTCGAAGCTGTGTCCGAAGCTTTCTAAGACTTGCACCTGGCGCCCGAGGTGCTGTGCAGATTGCTCAAGCGCGCCGAGCAGGTCATCCTGACCGATGACGCCAGAGCAGGAGCAGGTGAGCAGAATGCCGCCGGGCGCCAGCACTCGCGTGCCCAGCGTATTCAGCCGGCGATAGGCGCGCAACGCCTGACTTCTGGCGCCCTGGCTTTTGGCAAAGGCTGGCGGGTCCAAAACGACGACCTCATATTGTTCGCCCCGCGTCGAGGCAGCTTCCAGGTAATCAAAGACATCTTCTGCCAGAAATTCATGCTGTGCCGGGTTCAGACCATTCAGGGTAAAGTGAGCTTGCGCGGCGTCCAGGGCTGGCGCGGAGACATCCACGCTCGTCACTCGCGTTTCCGGGCTGGTTACCGCCGCGTAGACGCCAAACGCGCTGGTATAACTGAAGCAATTCAGCACTCGATGACCCGGCGCGTACTTTTGCAATGCCAACCGCTTGTCGCGCTGATCGAGGAAAAAGCCGGTTTTCTGTCCCTGCCAGGCGTCTATAAGAAAGCGCAGGCCATGCTCGCGTATCTCGATACGCTCAGGCACCTCGCCAAAGGCTACCTCTGGCCCCTCGCGCCGCAGCCCCTCGCGGGTGCGCGAACTGGCATCGTCGCGCAGCAGAATACCTCGCGGCTGGAGTTCCTCGGCCAATGCCTGGACGAATGGCTCGCGCAGCCGCTCCATTCCGGCGGTAGAGATCTGCACCACCAGAAAGCCGGCATAGCTATCGACGATCACGCCTGGCAGAAAATCGCCTTCAGCGTTGATGAGCCGGAAGGCGTTGGTGCGGTCACGATCAAATGCCTCGCGCAGCGTAGCCGCCCGGCGGATGGCGCGGCGCAGAAAGGCCACATCAATGGCTTCCTCCGGGTCGCGGGTCAACAGGCGCACGGCAATATCAGTCTGCGGGTGATAATAGCCACGCCCGATAAAGGCTCCCTCGCCGGTACGCACATCAACAATATCGCCAGCCTCTGCCGGACGCGAGAGCTGATGGATGGCTCCTGAAAAGACCCACAGGTGCCCGGCCAGCAGCGGCACTTCGCGGCGAGGCTTGAGAGAAATGGTCGGATAACGTTTCAATACCCTCAACGGGTCGTACCTCCTTGTATGCGCCTGCTGATAGCCCATCATACAACAGCCCACTTTACCTGTGGGTCTCATCTGAGCGACAGTATAGACTATAATAAGGATTGGATACAAAGCGAGAGAACTTGCAGAGAATGTTATAAAACGATGCGTGATGACTTTGAGAACAGCTTTGAGAAGCGCTGGAGCCTGACCCGCCTGGGCGGGGGCGAGGTCTCCAGCGGGTCTTCCATCTTGCGAATGAGCTTTGAGCAGGCCAGCGAAGAAAGCTATACCGACGCGCAGATCGATGACTACACCGGCCTGAGGCGCGGGCAGTATCCCTGGCGCCCACCGCTGCGCCTGGAGGTGCGCGCCCGCGCCTCGCATCCCGCTGCACACACCAACGGCACCGGAGGCCGCTTCGCGCTGGTGGGCACAGCAGGCTTTGGCTTCTGGAATCTGCCCTTCTCCACCAGTGGCAAGGTACTGAGATTGCCAGATGCCGTCTGGTTCTTCTATGCCTCACCGCCCTCGCGGATGGAATTGGTGCCCGGCTCGCCTGGCTGGGGCTGGAAGGCGCAGGTGGTTCACACGCAGCGATTGGGCGCGCTGGCCGCCGGCCTCCCGACGGCAGCGGCCATCCTGCGGGCACGCATCAGGGGCGATCAGCGCGCGGCAGCGCAATGGGTGCAGCGCCTGAGCGGCACGCAAGAAAAGATGTTGGATGCCGATTTCACCGAATGGCACGATTACCGGCTGGACTGGACCCGCAGCGAGGCTCGTTTCTGGGTGGATGGCGCCGAGGTCTTCCGGGCCGCGAATCCGCCGCGCGGCCCGCTGGGCTTCGTCGCCTGGATTGATAATCAGTACGCCATTGCCACACCGCGCGGCCAGTTTCACTTTGGCACGCTCAACAGCGGCCCGGAGTGGCTGGAGCTTGATTCTGTAACTATTACGCCGCTGTAAAAATTCCTCCGCTTTCCTGTCAGATTTTCGCCTCGTTACGCGCCTCAAGAAAGAGAAGCTTCTCTTTTACTGGTGGCGTCGCTCGCGTATGGGCATGAGGGAGCTATTCCAGATTGGAAAGAGGGATCGTGCTGCCGCTGTCTCCAGCTGAGTTCACCGTGCTGGTGAAGCAGTGCCAGGGAGCACTCTGTGGCTTCCTGCGCGGGCTGGTTGGGAATGCCGAGCAGGCCCGTGACCTCGCGCAAGACGTATTTCAAGACGCCTGGCGCGTAGCGTTGCGTGCAGAAACACCCTTTATCCAGGGCACCTCGCAAGAGGCGATGCGACGCTGGCTCTTTCAAGCTGCCTATTATCGAGCGATCTCGGCACTGCGCCGGCGCCAGCGCATCCGCTGGGAATCGTTGGAGGAAAACAGCGTGCGGGAACCAGAAATCTTCTCGACTTCTGTTACGTTTGAAGATGAGGTTGCCGAACGTGAGGCCATGCACACTGCGCTTGACCGGCTCACGCCCCAAGATGTTGCGTGCCTCCTGCTCAGAATTGTCCAGGGCTTCAGTGCCATTGAGACGGCTGAAATCGTTGGCGCCTCACCCCAGAGCATCGATAAACGGCTTTCTCGTGCCAAACAGCGCTTACGCAGTGTCTATCTCGCTCAAGAGGCACCTTTAGCAGATGCCTTTGCCCAGAAGGAGACATGCTCGTGAACAACAACGGCCATCTTCCCGTACCGCGCCCAGGGCCAGAGTGTGCCTCCTTCATCGATCTTCTGCCGCTGCTTGGTGTGGGAACGCTGGATGAACAAGAGGCAGACCGCCTGCACCTTCATCTGACCACCTGCGCTTATTGCCAGACGCAGCGAACCACCTATGACCGAATGGATGTCGTTCTGCGCCACTCTTTTGGGGTGCAGGAGACCCTTCTTTTTTCATCGGAGCAGATTATGGCTATTACAAATGACGAGCAGCGCCCGGAGCCAACCCCGTCCGCTGCTCCTACGCTCCTTGATACACGTCGCCCGCGCCGCGCCCGGCGCTTTGTCTCGCTTCTTTCTGCCATCGCTGCCGTGCTGCTGATAACAGCCGTCACAGTTGCTGTCTTCGCCAGTCATACCTTGCCGCCCAAGGGGATAAAACAAACAATCACAGGTAGCGAGCCAGCTACCTCCACCCCAGTCCCGACGCCCCAGGCCACCCCGTACATCCCCGCACCCGACGACAGCCTGGAGGCCATTCGGATGCTCTCGGCCACTGAAGGCTGGGCCGTTGGGGGAAAGAACCGTCACGCCCTTATCATCCATTACCTGAGTGGGCGGTGGTTTGAAGTGCCAGCCCCAACCAATGCAGCGTTAGGGGTGAATGACTCGGACCTGACGGATATTTTTATGCTCCCCTCAGGAGAAGGCTGGGCCATTGGTAGAGCCAATCTCTATATGAACAATATTCCGAGTGCCATCCTCATCCACTACAAGGCCGGCACGTGGACCAAAGAGTTAGTGCTTCCTGATGCCGAATTCTGGAATGTTGACATGCTCTCGGCCAGCGATGGCTGGATTGCTGGTGGGGGCAAATGGGAGGGAGGCCAGGGGGCTGCCCAAAGTATTTTGCTCCATTATAATGGAACCACCTGGGCATCCATGCAAGTTCCCGGTGCAGGCATCTATGCGCTCTCCATGATCTCATCCACCGAGGGCTGGGCCTCAATCGGCACTGGTCTCTTGCATTACAACGGAAATACATGGATGCCAGTCAATGGCCCCGGAGCATTTGACCTCTTTGGCCTGGATATGCTCTCGGCGAATGATGGCTGGGGGTTTGGGGTCAATAACGACATCTACCATCATAACAATACCCAAAACATCCTCTCGCACTATAACGGGAAGAGCTGGGCGCAGGTGCAAAGCCCGGTCTCCGCAAACCCCAATGCCCAAATCCTCGCCCTCTCGATGGATTCTTCTAGCGATGGCTGGGCCGTCGGCTATATCGATAACGGGGATATGGGGACTAATAAAGGGACCGTCACGCGAAGCTGGCTTTTTCTGCACTATATCGGCGGGAGATGGGTGCAGGTGAAAAGTGAGGTCACTGGCGGCAATTTGGGAGCCATCTCGATGATTTCAGCCGATGATGGCTGGGCCGCTGGTGGCGGAGATAACCTCCCCAGCCCACTCATCCACTACCAAAACGGCGTCTGGACTTCCTATCAAGCTTGACACTCCCCATGCGTTTACGCCTGTCTTTTACCCACATTTTACAAACGGAGCTGAGTAGCAAAGTGAACGCCCT
>CAZFWN010000134.1:0-15845 GCA_964522745.1 uncultured Ktedonobacterales bacterium | reverse complement strand
CACTGGCGCGTCACAACCCCACGCCTGAACAGATCAGGAGGGGGCTAGGGAGAGATTGTACCATTTTTGGGGCGATCTCTTGACGGCTACCTTCTGGCGGGCTGGGTATCCTTTGTCGGAGGGGGGCGGGAGCAGCCGTTGTGGCGTAGTTTCGCTGCGCCACAGCGCTGTCTTTCTCGCGCTCCGGCAGGGATGGCCTGGTGTCTGCGTGGGGGTAGCCGTTTTCGCGTTCGGCTGGCTGCTGCGGTTGGTGTCTGTTGATTTGCCACGCGAAGGAGATCATCTCATGTCTACCCCTGTTTCTCTGGAATGCTGGTTATCATTCCTTACCTGGCTGGGCAGCGGCCTATCGGGCGTCCTGCCCACCACGCTGCGCCTGACTCTGGGGCCGGTGCGCCAATTCCTGCCCCTGGCCCGCCACGTCGCCCACGCCATGAGTCCCTAGCTGCTTGCTCGCCTGGCCGAGCGCCGGGCGCTGCCCCCGCCGCCAGCGGGAATCGATCAAACGCTCGCCAGACGGCTGGCCGGCGATCTCGACGTGCGCCCGTTGAAGGTTGTGGAGGTGCGGCCCGACCTCTCCTGGCTGGGCAGGAAGCTGGAGGTCGAGTTGGCCCGGCTGATGCGCTTGATCGAAACGCCCACGCCGCTGCTCTACCGGGCCGGCTGGCTACCCTGGGAGGTGCGCTACTGGGCGCTGGTCATCAGCCTGGCGCGCATCGGGCAGGTATACTTTGCCCTGGAGTCCCTGCATAGTTCAGAAGTCGCCCGGCAGGTACTCTGGCAGCAGATACACCGGTACGAACCCAACCATTGCAGCCAGGTATTTGCCTGTGGCATTTGACCTCTCTAGTAGAGGAATGGCTCCTGGAAAGTAGGGCGTATGCCTGTTTGAGCGGCATGCCAGGGGCCAGATCGGCAAGGGTCGGTCTGAATTATGCAGCGAAAGCCTGAGGACCAAAGCTGAGACGCCGCAGCGCACCCACCAGGCCGATGACACGTTCGGCTCGGCCCTTCCCACATGAACTGTTTACCGGCGAGAGGCAGCGACCATGATCGTGTGATCGAGAGCGCACGCTATGTCATCCGATGAGCCATCTGTTGTCCCTTCACATATTGGTCTGGCCGGGCGCTATTGGCGCGATCCGGTGCTGGTAGGGGCTGTGGTGGTCGTAGCCGGGCTTTTGGGCTATCAACTGGCGGTGACCGTGCTCCGACCGCCCTGGCTCGGTCTGACCAGCAGCTGGCTCCTCACGGTGCTGGCCTGGCTCCAGCTGCTCGTGGTCGTGCTCTTCAGTTGGTGGACCAGCCACGCCCACCTGCCCGCCAGCCGGAGTTGGTGGCTCATCAGCGCGGCCCTGTGCTGCTACGCCCTGGCGCAGACGTTCTGGCTGATCAGCTACGTGTGCTTTCCAGACCACCTTCCCTTTCCCTGGTGGTCGGATCTCTTCTTCCTGCTCCAGTTCCCCTGCTTCTTCCTGGGACTGTTCTTCGTGCCCGACCCTCAGGAGCGCCGCAGTCTCCAGGGGCTGGCTCGTCTGCGCCTGTTCTTCGATAGCCTGCTCTTGATGGGCGCCTTGACGTTCCTCACCTGGGAATTCTTGATGGAGGAAATTCCGCTGCAAAGCAGGCCCTGGTTTCCTGACAAGGTCACGCATCTGGCCTATCCCATCGCCGATGTGGGCCTCCTTTTCCTGTTGACGCGGCTCTTCCTACAGCCGAGACGCCCCCCGGCGGGACGGGCTGCCCTGGGGCTGTTCATCGTGGCGTTCGTCTGCTTGATGATCGGCAATTCCTGGTATGCCGCCCTCCTCCTGTCTGATCACGCTCAGGCGGGCGATCCTCCAGATCTGTTCTGGCTCCTCGGCTCCCTCTGCTTTCCCCTGGCGGCGCTGGTGCGGTTCCGCCTGACCCGGTACGAGCCAGTGATACCAGCAGAGCGCCCGGTGACGCGGACTGGTCTGGACCTCCAGCGACAGGATGTGCAGGACGGGCTCCGGTTCCTTCTCCCGTTTGGGGCCGCGGTACTGGCGAGCGTCGTGCTCCTGGTCCGGGCGCTGCTGGAGTCGCGGGCAGGGCGAGACCCGCTCGCAGCTTTGCTGCTGAGTGGTCTTTTGCAAGGGCTGGTGCTGATGCGGCAAGGGGTGGTCTGGCTAGAGCAGGCACAGGTGCGGCATGAGCGGGAAGCGGCGCGGGCCAGTGAGCAAGTGCTGCGCGAGACGAACCAGCAGCTGGAACTTTTTCTGGGGATCGCCAGCCATGAACTCAAGACCCCGCTGACCTCCATCATCATGGGCATGCAGATACTCCAACGCCGCGTGCAGCAGTTGAGGCGCTCCCTGGCCGGGAGGGCGCCAGACGCCGCACCTCAGGTGGAGGCGATGCAACCCCTGGTGGAAACGACACTCCAGCAGGGAGGACGGCTGAATCGACTGGTGCTTGAGCTGCTTGATACCTCCCGCATCCAGGCGGGACGGTTCGAACTGCATCTGCATCCAGCCGATCTGTCGGCGATTGTCCGCACGGCAGTTCAGGAGCAGCGCCTGGCGGCCCCAGAGCGGACCATCCTCCTGCACCTGCTCGTCGAGGGGGCAGTGCCGGTCTCTGCCGATCCGGAGCGGCTCGGGCAGGTAGTGACCAACTACCTGTCTAATGCGCTCCGCTACTCGGATGAAGCGCAGGCGGTGGAGGTAGGGGTCCAGGTAGAGGGCGGGCAGGGGCGCGTGTGGGTGCGTGATCAGGGGCCTGGGATTCCTGAGGACAAGCAGAAACGCCTCTGGGAGCGCTTTCACCGCGTCCCAGGCATTCAAGTTCAGAGTGGGTCGGGTGTGGGGCTGGGGATTGGTCTCTATCTGAGCAAGACGATCATTGAGCAGCACGGGGGGCAGGTAGGGGTCCAGAGTGCGCCAGGAGCAGGATCGACATTTTGGTTCACCCTGCCGTTGGCGGTGGCGGGGCAAGGGCAGGAGGGCAGCACCCCTGGCTTTGCAGACTGAACCATCAGATGGGTGAGCGACGTGGGCTTAGCACTAAACCAGGGCGTGGCTGTCTCTTGGGGCAGAGCACCTATTACCTGGGAAAAGTGGACACGATGGACACGATGGACACGCTTGTGCTAGAGCGTACTCATCGGGTCGATATTGACCGACCAGCCACGCGGTAGCTCCTCCGGCGCCACCTGCTGCAAGAGCGGGCGCAGGTCCGGCCCGCGCACAATGATCTGCCAGCGATACTGCTCGCGCAGGCGCTCCATAAAGGCCGGCGCCGGGCCAACCAGATCGGTATCCGACAGGTTTAGCTCGGCGATTAGCTGGTTGAGCGTATTCGAGAGCGCCGTCGCTTCCACCTGACAGGCATAGCGATCCTCGTGGCTATAGGTAAACTTCACGAAGCGACGGAACGGGGGATAGCCATACTGCCGGCGGGCGGAAATCTCCGCCTCGTAAAACTCTCGATAGTTATGCTCGGCAGCAGACTGAATGCAGAAATGCTCCGGCGTAAAGGTCTGGAAGATCACCCGGCCCGGCGTGGAGCCGCGCCCGGCGCGCCCGGCCACCTGCGTCAGCAGTTGAAAGGCCCGCTCAGCAGAACGATAATCGGGCAGATAGAGGGCCGTATCGGCAGAGATCACACCCACCAGTGTCACCGACGGAAAATCCAGCCCCTTGGCGATCATCTGCGTGCCAATCAGGATGTCGGCGCTGCGGCTGGCGAATGCTTCCAGCAGGCGCTCGTGGCCGTGCCGCCCACGCGCTGTATCGTTATCCCAGCGCAGCAGGCGCGCTCGCGGAAAGAGCCGCTGCACCACGTCTTCTACGCGCTCGGTGCCGTGCCCATAGTAGCGTATCTCGCTGCGCAGGCAGACCGGGCAGATTCCCGGCGGCGGCTCCTGGCGAAAGCAATAATGGCAGAGCAGCGCGTGTTCTGCCGCATGATAGGTCAGCGGAATATCGCAGCGTGGACACGTGGCGACATAGCCGCACTCCCGGCAAAGCACATAGCTCGCCATGCCCCGGCGGTTCAGAAAGAGGATCGCCTGCTGCCCAGCGGTCAGCACCTCACCGAGCGCCCGCGTCAGCGCCCGGCTGAGGACGCCCGTATGCCCGGCACGCAACTCGGCGCGCAGATCAACGACGCTCACCGCCGGCAGGCCCGTCTCGTTGGGCTGCTCAGGCAGGCTCTCTGCAACGTGCCCGTTGCTGGCAGCGCTCTCGGCCTGGCCCACGCGCGTGGGCAACTCCAGTAGCACATAGCGCCCGCTCTGCGCGGCATAATACGATTCAGCAGCGGGTGTCGCGCTGCCCAGCACTACGGGCGCGCCGGTCAACTGCCCCAACTGTATCGCCACCTCGCGGGCGTGATAGGTCGGAACACGATCTTCCTGCTTGTAGGCCGCCTCATGCTCCTCGTCGATCACGATCAATCCAAGATTGGGCAGTGGAGCGAAGATGGCCGAGCGCGAGCCAACGACTACATCCACCTGGCCGGCGCGGATACGCCGCCACTCGCCGTAGCGCTCCTGCGGAGTCAGCCCGCTGTGCAGCACGGCCACGCGCCCCGGAAAGCGCCCGGCAAAGCGCGCCATTGCCTGCGGCGTCAGCGCGATCTCAGGCACCAGCACAATGCCGCGCTGCCCACGCGCGATCACCGCCGCCAGCGCCTGCAAATACACCTCCGTCTTGCCGCTGCCGGTGATCCCATGCAGCAAGAAGACCAGCGCGTCCTGGGCCGCCACAATACGCTCAACCGCCTGGCGCTGCGCCGGCGTCAGCGGCAGCGCGGCGCTGGCAATGCCGGCGCTCCCGGCCACCGGCTCACGCTGCACGTCTGCGTCCTCGACGATAATCAGGCCCAGGCGTTGCAGCGCCTCAAATGTCGGCCCGGTAGCTTTGGTTGCCTTGCGCACCTCGGTCAGCGTCCAGTGCTTCTTCTCTCCCCCTGAGGCCGTCGCCCTCGGTGATGTCGCCAGCAGCAGGCTGATGACCGCGAGCTGCCGCCCAACGCTCTGCGCCTGGCGGGCGGAAAGTGTCTCAAGCTGCCGCTGGGTCTCTTCGCGCCAACGTATGGCATCTTCAGATGAAACCGCCAGGCGCACCACCCGCGCCTGCTGCGCACGCAGGTGGACAGGGACCAGTTCAGCTACGCCGGCCTCGACCAGTTCGGCAATCGCCGCGCCGGCGCGCGCGCCACCGAGCGCCTGCCGGACCATCTGCTCATCAACCGTGCCTTTTTCCCGCAGAATGTCCGCCAGAATCGTTGTCTCGCTCGTCTGGAAGCGGCCTTCCTCGTCCGGCCCACTCTCCCCTTCTGCATCAAGCGTTGCCTGCGCTCCCAGCACCAGACGCATCCTGCTCGCCACCTTTGGCGGCATCATCAGCAAGGTCGCCGTTGCCAGGGAAACGCAGTAATAATCTGCTACCCATTCTGCCAGCCGCTGCTGGTGTGGAAGCAGCACCGGCATCTCATCCAGCAGTTTGAACAGTTCGCGCAGTGCCAGGCCATCAGGTCGCTCGATCTCTGTCGCAAGGCTCCAAACGATCCCCTGGGCCAGCCGAGGGCCAAAAGGTACAGCCACCAAATGACCCGGCTGAAGCATCGATGCAAGCGTGGCGGGAACCTGATAGGTAAAGAGCGGGCGGCGGTTGCGACCACCCCACATTCCCTGGGGCACCAGCACATCAGCAATCATTTGGGAAGGCATCTCCTCATGCGCTGGCCCAGGTGACGGACCGGCGTGGTTGGTATCAGGCAAGACGGGGACACAAAGCCCCATAAAGCGATGATACTCCACAGGCAGCCTCTACGTCAATCAATCAACGAGTCGGTTCGCTTGACAGGGCCGGCAACGCTGGGCTACTCTGAAACAAGACATAACCCGGCATAGCGTTATTGGTAATCAGACGCAGCGCTGCGGCAGGAGCATGATGGCACAGCAGAGCAAGACACCCAACACTGGCAAAACACCTTCCGGCAGCCCGGCAACCTCAGCCACAACGGCTGCCTCACCGGCCAGCCCGCGCTCCGGGCTAACCGGCCATCTGCGCCCGGCCTTCTGGCGCATGCGTCCCGCAACAGTGACGCTTACGACCAGCGCGCCCGCGCCTGCTGGCGCACCAGGCACAGCAGCGAAGCAGACGCCCACCACGCCAGCGCGCACCGCGTTTGGGCGCTGGTGGCAGGACCAGCTTAGCCGCAACCAGTCGATTGATCGCGCCACCATGCTGGTCATCTTCTGTGCCCTGCTCTCGCTGGGCATCTACCTGTATGCTACTGTACACCTGCCGCTCGGCCTCAACCTCTCGCATGGCTATCAAGACATCGGGCAGTTGACCAGCCTGACGCCCGGTGGCCCCTATAATCCAATTGCCGGCGAGATGTTTCTGCTCGCCATTGCCCTGCTCTTTGGCGCCTGGAGCCTGGTCTACTGGATCGCCGGGCGCGCCGAATATCAAACCAAAGCCGGCTGGTGGCGCGCTCCCATCCTGCTGAGCATCTCGCTCTTTGGCTTTCCGCTGGTCGCGCTGCTGGTTCTGCTCTTTATGTATCCGGTCACGGCCTCTGATGTGCTTGATTACGCCTCGCAGATTCGCGTGCTGACCATCTATCATGCCAACCCATTGACCATCGCGCCGATCAATTTTCCCAACGACCCCTTCTTGAAGTTTAACCCCTGGGAGGGCATCCCCGCGTCGTATGGCCCGCTCTGGGCGCTGCTGGCCGCGCTGGTCAGCGAGCCTGCCGGCAACAACATCTTCGCCGCTATCCTCGCGCAAAAGCTGCTCAGCATCGTCGCCTGTCTGGGATGTATGCTCATCGTCTGGCAACTGGCGCGCCAGCTTTGCCCGGAGCGGCGCTGGCAGGCGTTCGTCTTTTTTGCCTGGAATCCACTCATTCTCTTTGAGGTGGGCGCCAACGGCCACAACGATACCCTGATGGTCTTCTTCCTGCTGGCCGGCCTCTGGGCGCTGCTGGCAAAACGCTGGTACTGGCAATCACTGGCGATACCACTGCTGGTGGCGAGCGTGCTGGTCAAATGGACCAGCATCCTGCTGCTGCCACTGGCGATCATCTATCTGCTGCGCGGTGGGCGTGCCCGCCGCTGGGGGCTGCTCCCGCTGGGCCTGGGCACGCTGCTGACCGCCGCTTATGCCATCCCAGTCGTCTTGCCGTTTCTCGATCTCCAGCACCAACTTGGCGTGTTGGGGCAATCGACCTACTTCACCACCTCACCTCCGGCCCTGCTCAAGAGCCTGCTGGAACCGGCCTATGGCCCGGACGATGCGGGAACCATCGCGCGCGTTGTCGGGCTGGCTCTCTTTGCTCTGGTCTATCTCTTCTTGCTGGCGCGCTTCGCCTTCCCCGGCCCACGCGAGCGGCTGGAACGCTGGGAGAAGCCATCCCCCTCTCAACGCCTTATCGCTGCCGCGCTGGAGAGCTACTTCTGGTATTTTGTGCTGGCAACCTTCTGGTTTCAGCCCTGGTATCTGATCGCCCTGCTCCCACTGGCAGCGCTGGATACGCGCCCCCTGGCGCGCACACGCGGCGCGCTGTTCTCGCTGGGCGCGGTACTGGTCTACATTGTTTTTATCTTCCTCTGGAAAATTTATTGGTGGGCCATCCCGACCATAACAGTGGGATTCGTGGCCTGTGTTGTCGTTTATGGCCTGCCGCTCTTCACCCGTCTGCTGGAAAGCTGGCAGGCGCGCCAGCGGCTCTACGACCTGCTGGCCCAGGCCCATTTCTCGCCAGCCCCGGCGACGGCAAAGGCGCCGCGCCGCCGCAAAAGCTGGTGGCTGACATAACGCTGTCTGTCGCCAGATGCTGGGCGCAGACAGCAGAGGCACGCTCAACTGAAAAACAAGGGAGACAGGGAAGACATGGAAACGCCTGAGGCGCTCCCAACCATAGAAGTGTTCTCGGATATTCACTGCCCCTGGGGCTATCTGGCGGCCTTTCGCTTGCGCGAGTTGGAGCCGGAATGGCGCGGGCGGCTGCGACTGGCCTGGTGCTGCCTGCCGCTGGAGGTGGTCAACAGCCGGGGCACGCCCAAGCAGATAGTCGATCAAGAACTGCCTTATCTGCTCCAGATCGAGCCAGATATTCCGGCGCGGCCCTGGCGGCGCGCCGAATGGGAATATCCCGTCACGCTTCTGCCCGCTTTTGAGGCGCTCAAATGTGCCCAGGCACAGGGCGATGAGGCAGCGCTGGCGTTTAACTGGGCCGTGCGCCGGGCCTTCTTTGCCGAGAGCCGCTGCATCTCGCTGCGCCATATCCTCATAGACATTGCCCGCGAGGCCGGGCTGGACGTCGCTCAATTCACCAGTGATCTCGACAGCGGGCGCTGCAAGCATCTGGTCATGCAAGAGAGCGAGCGCGGCTGGAACACCCTGAAGGTCAAAGGCAGCCCCACGCTGATCCTGCCCTCCGGCGAGCAACGGCCCTATCCCGCCATCCCCGAACTGCTCTGGGATACCGACGATCATGTCATCGGCATCAAACCCAGCGAGTATCTTGAAAGCGATCCGCTCGACCTCTACCGGGCAATCATCAACGAGGCGCTGGCATGAGCGTACCGCTTTCTCTTTTCTGCTCTCCTGCCCGAATCTCGACCAGCCGGTCCCAGCCGGCATAATCACTGATAAAGCGAACCTGGGCGCCTGGCAGCGCCTGCGCAATCACCCGCGCCAGCCGGGCGCGCTGGTCGTAGCCAAACTCCAGCAGCAGCACTGCCCCCGGCTTCAGCAGCGGCGGCGCGCTGCTGAGCAAGCGCCGCAGATGCCCCAGGCCGTCATCGTCCCCAAAGAGGGCCAGAGACGGCTCATAGCGGCGCACATCGGCAGACAGCAGCCGCGCCTCCTCCGGGGCCACATAGGGCAGATTCGCCAGCAGCAGGTCAACTGGCTCCGGCAGCGGTTCCAGCAGATCGCCGCGCAGGAAACGCACACGGTCCGCTGCCCCCAGCCGCCGCGCATTCTCTTCCGCCAGCGCCAGCGCCTCGGCAGAAACATCGGTGGCATAGATCAGCGGCAGGCGCGGCTCCAGCGCTGCCAGTGCAAGAGCAATCGCCCCGCTGCCGGTGCCAATATCGGCCACGCGCAGATCTCTGAGCGCGGCTTCATCGCGCTGACGTACCACCGCCAGCGCCCGTTCCACCAATAACTCGGTCTCTGGGCGTGGAATCAAGGCGCGCCGATCGACCAGGAAATCCAGGCCCATAAACTCCCTATGGCCCGTCAGATAGGCCACCGGCTCGCCCTGAGCGCGGCGCTCAATCAGCGTCGCATAACTGGACGCTTCAGCTTCGGAAAGCACGCGCTCTGGATGAGCATAGAGCATGGCGCGGCTGGCGCCTAACACCTGGCCCAGAAGCACGGCTGCATCCAGGTCTGGGCTGCTGATCTCTGCCTCGCGCAGCCGCGCTCGTGCCTGATTCAAGGCTTCTCGAATCGTCGCCATCGCTTCATCCTTTCTGGTTCTTCAGTATACCTTGTGGGAGGATAGTCCTGGTTTTATTGATCCTCTCTGAAAGGCTGGCCTATAATGAACCGCAGCGTGTTGCGCCGAACAGGCAACGACCAGGAGAAGAGAAAAAGCATGGAGAGACCCGTAAGACGACGACGTTCAGCCCGGCGACGACGGCCCAAGGGACCAATGGGCAGATTGCTTATCAGCCCGGATTTCGCGCTGCTCTGGCTCAAACAGAGTATCACCGCGCTGTGCGATGCCCTGTTTACCACGACGCTTATCATCTGGCTCGGCATGACCGGCCATACGCCGCTCGCGCTCGGCGTCGCGCTGGGCGCGATGGGCGCCGGCTACGTGCTGATCGGGCCATTTGCTGAGGCAGCTACCGAGCGCTGGAGCCGCCGCAAGACCATGTTTGTGACCGATGTGGTGCGGGGCATCTGCACCTTTTTGCTCACGCTGACCTTGCTGCCCGCCTTTACTCCAAAGCGCGAACTGGCGGCTATCTGCCTGCTGTGCTTTGTGATCGGCCTGATGTCGCGTTTCTCACTGGCCGCGCAGCGCTCGGCGCTGAACGCCGTTGTGCCTCCCAGCGAGCATCCACGCGGCATCTCGCGCATCCAGGGCAGCGTCGCGCTGATGACCATCCTTGGCCCCATCTTCGCCGCCATCTTTTTTCTCCTGCCGCTGCTGGTCTTTCCCCAGGGCAATCCGCTGCTTGGCCTGCTGATAACTGGCTTCCTGCTGCTGCTCTCGGCTGGCGGCGCGCAAGCAATGGACCGCCAGTTCACAACTAAGATGCGCGCTATCCAGGCGCGCCGCAAGCGCCAGCGCCTTGGACCCGATGGCGAACCGCAGCCAGATGCCGAAGATGAGCAAGCTGGAGAAGAGGAAGAAGAATCCTGGTCGCCCAGCGTGCTACGCAGCGGCATCGCCGATTGGGTCAAGAGCATTCGCCTGGTGTTGCAGCAGCGCCCTTTTGGGAGAATTGCCAGCATCGCCGCGATGGTCGCCTTCGCAGGCGGCGTGGTGAATGTTCTGGAAGTGTTCTTTGTTAGCCGCTACCTCTCTGAGCCGGGCGCCTATGTTGGGTTGATCGTCAGCGCCAACGCCGCCGGCATCTTGCTGGGCAGCGTCCTCTTCAGACACCTTGACGCGCATCTGCGTCCCGCCACGACTTTTATCTACAGCGTTCTGGGACTGGGACTGGCAACCACCGCCTTTGTCACCACCCATTCTTTTGGCGAGGCGCTCGTCTGGGCCAGCATGATGGGCCTTGCCAATGGCATCCTGGTGCTGGCCGCGCAGGCGGCGCTCGTCGAAACGGAAGAATATGATCGGCTCCCCCGGCTCTTTGTTGGCTATGACACCCTCACCGCGCTGTTGAGCCTCGCCGGTATCCTGCTCGGCGGGCTGGCAGGGCGCACGATTAAAGTGAGTATAGTGCTGAGCGTGAGCGCCGGCTTGCTCATGCTGGGTGGTCTGCTGGCCTGGCTGGTGCTTACTGGGGCAGCCGCCCGGTTCAGCGCGAGCCGCTCCGCCAGTGCCAGAATGCGCAACCAGCCAGGGCTGGACGAGGAAGCGCAGTATGATGAGGGCGCAGACGGCTACGAACCGCTAGACGAAGAAACACCCGCCCAGGACGATACCTACGATCAGGACCAGGCGCAAGAGGAAGCACAGCCGGCCCCCAGACCCTCCCGGCAATTTGGGCGCCCCTGGGCCAGCCCGGCGGCGCCAGCAGACCGGTTTGAGCAGGCTGAGCCGCAACAAACCAGCAACGGCTACGGTGACCAGTATCAAGAAGACGAGAACGACTGGCAGCCGGCAGCGCCTGCCGAGGAGGCGCCCATGCCGCGCCGCACGATGCGCCTGCGCCCAAGGCCCTGGGAGCAAGGCGGCTCTGGTGGTGCTGGCTGGTAACTATCGCCAGCAGCGTCTTTACTGAAGGATGTTGCTCGCCAGAGTTCGTGAAGAGACCTCTGGTATAATGGGGAGGGGAGGATACGATGACAGAAAAACATCCTGCACAGAACGATGGACCCATCGGGGTTTTTGATTCGGGCACCGGCGGCCTGACCGTCCTGATTGAATTGATGCGCCTGCTGCCACAGGAGCGCTTTGTGTTTTTTGGCGACACGGCCCACTGCCCTTTTGGCAAACGCACCGCTGAGGAGATTCGCACCTTTGCCGCCAATGCCGCCGAGTTCTTTCTTAGCCAGGGCGCCAAGCTGATCGTGCTGGCCTGCAACTATGCCTCTGTCGTTGCCAGAGAGACGCTGCGCGAGCGCTATCCCGTCCCCTTTGTGGCCGTTGTGCCGGCGGTCAAGCCGGCCTCGCAGGTCACCAAGACTGGCAAAGTGGGCGTGATGGCAACCGATGCCGTCTCACGCAACCCGCTCTTTCTGGAACTGGTCGAGGAACTGCGCAATGGCGCCCAGACCTTCACCATCGGCTGCACCCGCCTGGTCGAACACTGCGAGGCCGGCCAGCTTGACGGCCCAGATGTTGAGGCCACCGTGCATGGCTATCTCGACCCACTACTGGCCCAGGGAGTCGATACACTGGTGCTTGGCTGCACCCACTTCCCCCTACTGCGCCCGGCCATCGAGCGCGTCGCCGGCCCCGGCGTCACCGTCATCGACAGTGGCGCCGCCGTCGCTCGCCAGGCTCAGCGCGTCCTAGAACAGCAGCACCTCCAGTGCGAGGCCAGCCACGCCCTCAGCGACACCGAGCGCCTGCGCATCTATTGCAGCGGCGACCCCGATGCCTTCAGCACCGTCGCCTCCCTGATCCTTGGCCGCCACGTCGAGGTGCAGCAAGCGCTCGCGCCGGCGGAGCAATAGCGGCTTGAGAGAGAATAACGTTTTCAGAGCGTGAGCAGCAGCGCCACCACAAAGCCCAGGATGGCGCCGATGAAGACTTGAAAGGGCGTGTGGCCGACCAGTTCGCGCAGCTTCTCTTGCTTGATGCCCTTGTTGTGGAAGTAGTCTTCCATCATCTGGTTGAGGATGCGCGCCTGCACGCTGACGGCGCGGCGCACGCCAGCGGCGTCGTACATGACAATAGCGGCCAGCACAATGGAGATGGCAAAAGCTGGCGAATTCAAACCATCGACGCGCCCTGCGGAAGTTGCCAGCGCCGTGACAAAGGCCGAATGTGAACTGGGCATGCCACCAGACCCGGCAATATAGCGAAAATCAAAACGGCGCTCGGTCACCAGGGCCACGATCCCTTTGGAAAACTGCGCGATGACCAGCGCCAGCACAGCGGCGATTAAGAGTTTGTTCTGTAGCAGCAGCGGCACCTGTCACCTCTCCGCAAGAAAAAAGAAACGTCAGCAATGGTCTCACTACGTACGACGTTGCCGGTCAACAGTCGGTTTCAAATGGGGCCAGGGTGAGGTTGCCCGCGCTATCGGCCAGCAGTTGCTGCACGCGCAGTTCGGCGCTTCCCAGCAGCCGCTCGCAATAGCGCGCCAGCTTCATGCCAGCCTCAAAGTGCGCCATCGCCTCATCCAGCGGGAGATCGCCAGCATCCAACGCGTTGACTGCCTCTTCCAGCCGCGCAAAGGCTTGCTCAAAGGTCATTCCTGAAAGCTCAGTCTCATCCTGCGTCGCCATCTTGCTCATCCTCCGGTGCTACATGCCAAACCACACTGCGAAGCTGCCCATCGCGCATCTGAATATCCACTTCATCACTGGCCTCGACCTGATGCACGCTGGTGATAGCTATGCCATCGCTGGCACGGCGCACGATGGCATAGCCGCGCGCAATAGTCAGCAGCGGGCTGAGCGAGTTCAGATGCAGCGCCGCGCCGCGCAGCCGCTCGCGGCGCATCTCCAACGTATGCCCCAGCCGCTCATCCAGGCTGCGCGCATACTCATCAACCTGCTGGCGAGCGTAAGTCAGACGCGCCTGCGGACTGGCGCGCAGTAGATCGCGCCGCAGCCCGGCCAGGGACTCACGCTGCTGCTCCAGATGCCCATCCATCGAGCCAACCAGCGCTCCCCGCGCCTCGCTCACCGAGCGCCGCCATTCCGCCGCGTCCGGCACGGCTGCGGTGGCAGCAGCGGTAGGTGTAGAGGCGCGATAGTCGGCAACAAAATCGGCAATGGTGAAATCCGTCTCGTGGCCAACGCCGCTAATCACCGGCAGGCGAGAGCGATGAATGGCGCGTGCTACCTCTTCCTCGTTAAACGCCCAGATTTCCTCAACCGAGCCGCCACCACGCGCCACGATGATAACATCCGCCTCGCCCTGCGCGTTGAGCAGATCAATCGCTTTGGCGATCTGGCTGGCCGCGCCCTCGCCCTGCACCAGCGTTGGCGCCAGAATGACGCGCACCAGCGGGCAGCGCGTGCGCAGCACCCGCAGCATATCGCGCAGGGCCGCCGCCTGGGGCGAGGTGACAAGACCCACCACTGCCGGCCAGCGCGGCAGAGGGCGCTTGCGCGCCTCCTCAAAGAGACCCTCCTCGGCAAGCCGCTGCTTCAGTTGCTCAAAGCGCAGATGCAGCAAGCCAACGCCGGCCTCTTCTATTTCCTCCACAACCAGTTGATACTCACCCCTGGATTCATAGATGGTGATATGCCCACGCGCCAGCACCGCCATACCATTGCGCAGCATCACCGGCTGCTGAGCAAACCAGGGCGCAAAGACGCTGGCGCGCGAGGTACGTATCGCGTTGGCACTGCGCCACAGCACACAGCGTAGCTGCGCGCTTTCATCCTTGAGCGAAAAATATTGATGGCCGGCGGATGAGTGCGAATAATTAGAAATTTCTCCCTGCACCCAGATGTCTTGCAGCAGGGAGTCGCTTTCTAAGACTGCTTTTAGATAGCGGGTCACCTGGCTGACTGGCAAAAGCTGCATGTGCTGCTCGCTTACTGACTCATTGGCTAGGGGTCGCTCGCATCGATGGTCATGAGATGCTGCCCATATTCTACACGGCAGCAGCCAGCCCACCAGATTCTGGTTTGCTACTTGCATCGATGGTCATGAGATGCTGCCCATATTCCACCGGCTGGCCGTCTTTGACCACGATCTCCACGATGCGCCCCGCAATGGGCGACTCAACTTCATTCATGACATTGAGCGCCTCGATTGCGCCAACCACCTGCGCCTCGCGCACCTGATCGCCTACGCTGGTGGCAGCCTTCGAGCCGCGCTTCAGATTGACTCGAAAGATGCCAACCAGCGTTGCTGTCACCTTCTGCAACTTCTCTGACTCGGCAGCCTGAGCCTCGGCACCGTCCATTTCAATTTCCTGCTGCGCCGTGAAGGGCAGCGTGCCGTTCGCCGCTGCGGCTGCCGCCACCAGCGGCGCGGCCCCCACCACCGGCGTGGGCTTGCGCAAGATCAGCTTGAGACCCTCGCTCTCGCGCTCAATGGTCAGTTCATGGACATCGCTGTTGTCCATCATTTGAATCAACCGGCGCACCTGCTCCACGCTCATCCCAGCACTGACAGTGATCGACGCCGCTGATACAGCGGACTCCTCGTGTTCCTTTGGCATCAGAGCGCCCCCTTTTATCTTCACTGCGAGCCATCTCAGGCCGCACGTTATACCCGCTCAAGATAGGTTGCGGTATCGGTCTTGACGCGAATCAGATCGCCGGTGCTGACAAAGAGCGGCACCTGCACGGTCAGTCCCGTCTCCAGCGTGGCGGGCTTGGTGCCGCCAGTAGCGGTATCGCCCTTGAAGCCCGGCTCGGTATAGGTCACGCGCAGATCAACCGTCACCGGCGGCTCAATCGACAGAGGCTCATCGTTATAGCTGACCAGTTCAAAGTTCAGCCCATCGAGCAGGTAATACTTGTTATCGCCCAGTTGCGCGGTGGTCAGTGGAATCTGCTCGAAGGTTTCGGTATCCATAAAGTAATAGAGGTCGCCATCCTGATACTGAAACGTGACCGTGCGCTCGTCCAGATCGACGCGCGGGAATTTTTCGCCGGAGTCAAAGGTGCGCTCCATAATGGCCCCGCTGCGCAGGTTGCGCATCTTGACCTTAACGATGGCACCGCCCCGGCCCATCTTGATATGCTGCCATTCTATAATGCTCATCAGTTGACCCTCATGCTCGAAGGTCATCCCGCGTTTCAGATCGCCAACAGAGATCATGCAGCGCTCCTCCCGATTACCAATTCTTTGGATGATTTCGTCAGAATCTCCACACCAGTCGGGGTAACGATGCCCATATCCTCGATGCGCACGCCGCCCCAGCCAGGGATATAGATGCCCGGCTCAATCGTCACCACCGAACCCGCGCCCAGCAGTTCGTTTTCGGCGAATTTGCTCAGGCGCGGGTTCTCGTGGATGTCCAGCCCGACGCCGTGCCCGGTGCCATGCACAAAATATTCGCCATAGCCGGCCTGCTCAAT
>CAZFWN010000133.1:0-16036 GCA_964522745.1 uncultured Ktedonobacterales bacterium | reverse complement strand
CTGGTCATCGAGACGCCTGACCGCTCGGCGCTCTGGGCCGTACAGACGCCCCAGGTCTTCGCCTATGACCTCATCCTCTCTGCCCATCGCAGCATCGACCCGACCTGGGATGCTACCGACGACGCCGCGCTGGTCGAGCGCGCCGGCCAGCCGGTTGCCCTCTTCATGGGCAGCTACGACAACCTCAAAATCACCACGCCTGGCGACCTGCTGCTTGCCGAAGTCACGCTCAAGCGCCTGGAAAGCCAACTGATCGAGGGGCACGTTTTATGACAATGAGGATAGGCACTGGCTACGACGTCCATGCCTTCGCCGACGGACGTGCCCTCATCATTGGAGGCATCACCATCCCGCACCCACGCGGCCTGGCCGGCCACTCCGACGCTGACGTCCTCATCCATGCCATCGTTGACGCGCTGCTTGGCGCGGCCAACCTCGGCGACATTGGCAGCCACTTCCCTTCCAGCGACCCACGCTGGCAAGGCGTCCCCAGCAGCGCCTTCCTGAGCTACACCCGCGACCTGCTGGCAAAGCATGGCTGGCGCATCGGCAACCTGGACGCCATCATCGTCGCTGAGCGCCCCAAGATGGCCCCACACATTCCGCTGATGCGTTCCCATCTGGCCGAAACGCTAGGCATCGCCTCAGACCAGATCAGCGTCAAAGCCACCACCACCGACGGCCTCGGCTTCACCGGGCGCGAAGAGGGCATCGCCTGCACTGCCATCGCCCTGATTGAAAAGCACTAGCGCTGCAACTCAGGCCATCACAAAATACATGCTAACAATGTCACTGCCTGGTCATCATTGAGGCGAAAGTTCGTGCGTCGTGGGGCTGTGCAAATAGGATGCTCCTTAAAGAGTGGATGATTACGAAGTCTCTCCTTCAAAATCCGGTTAGATAAGACCTGCTTAATCGCCAAACGAACGCGCCATTGGGGCTTATCGAGATTATCGGCCTTTCTATAAAAACGCTTCTCCTCTTCAGGATCCTCTCTTATGGAAGGCTCACCAATCACCTGAGCCAATGCAACAATACCAGCGTTGCTCCCTGCTTCCCAGAGGAAAACTAGATCCCCGATACAAACCTCTTTTCTATAGCTGGTTACGAGCCAATCAATTTTTGGCAGTTCGCCAAGGGCACCTTCCAGATCATAGATCTTTGGATTTACCTGGAAAATCCAGGAGCCAGGGGCAACAAGATCGAGCAGAGGGTTTTGGGATGTGGTCAAATTCATCTCAGCAGTACCTCCACATACGTGCATAAACCAGGTGCGCTCGTTTACGGTTAATGAGATTCTCTGATTGCTAGTATAGCAGGAAACCTCTTCAGAATCAATGCGTAGCATTGTATCCACCGTTCCCTTGCAGCTATGTGATACACTACTATAAGGCATGCGGTAAGCGAGACCAGCCCAAAAGCAGATGGCGTTGCGCGATTGTTTCAAGCAGGACTTCAAGCTGACCGATTTCCAGCCAGGAAGAGGCACATTTCCCACCTGGCTCCATTCAGAGGTCTAAAAAACCATGACAACAACACTCAAGCAGCTCATAGAGCAGGTTGAACAACTTGACCCTGCCATGCAGAACATGGTGGTAGAGAAGTTTCAGCAGGTGCTTGACGAAGCGCTGGCTGATGCCCGTTGGGAGCAGCTTCTCAGCAGCCCAGAAGGGAAGGCGGCAGGGCAGCGCATGGCAGAAGATGCTCTGGCCGAATACTTGCGCGGTGAGACGGAAGAAGGGGGCTTTTAGGGACCATGAATATGAAGCAATTTATATCTGAATGGACGCGCTGCACCTGTCGCAAGGGTCTCGAAGCGGGGGCATGAAGCGCCAGGCGATCAGCAGCCAATAGCATCTCCTTCTCAAGAGCGCTCATCCCAGGCATCTCCTCCCCGTTCGCGGCCCGTTCCTCACTTTTCTCCCGCACTTTATCAGACCAGATGATTGCCAGGCTATGCCTGTGAGTGGGCAGCCTGAGCCACATACAAGGAGTCGCTATGTCGTTGCAGATTCACAATACCGAATCGGGACGCGAAGAAGTCTTTGAACCCTATGGCCTGCCCGTCAAGATGTACGTCTGCGGCCTGACGCCCAAGAACGACCCGCATATTGGGCACGCCCGCACGGCGGTGCTGAACGACGTCATCCGCCGCTATCTCGAATATCGCGGCTATCCCGTCCACTATGTCCAGAACTTTACGGATGTGGATGATAAGATCATCGCCGCCGGTCTGCGCGAGGGCATCCCGGCCTCCGAGGCGGCCAAACGCTATATCGATGGCTATTTTGAGACCATCGATTCGCTCAACGTGCGCCACGCCGACCAGTACACCTATGTCACTAAGTACATGGACAAGATCATCGCCATGATACAAACGCTGGTCGAGTCGGGCCACGCCTACCCATCGGGCGGCGATGTCTTCTATGCCGTCAACACCTTCCCGCGCTACGGGCGGCTCTCGCATCAGACGACAGAGGAACTGCTGATCGCTGGGGCGCGGGTCGAGCCTGACCCCAAGAAGCGCGACCCACGCGACTTCGCCCTCTGGAAGGCGGCCAAGCCCGGCGAGCCATTCTGGGAGAGTCCCTGGGGACTGGGCCGGCCCGGCTGGCATATCGAATGCTCCACAATGGCCTTGGACACCCTGGGCGAAAGAATCGACATTCACGGCGGGGGCAGCGACCTGATCTTTCCACACCACGAGAACGAGATCGCCCAGAGCGAGGCCGCCACCGGCGCCGAGCCGTTTGCGAAGTATTGGGTGCATGTGGGCATGCTCAATCTGGGCGACGAAAAAATGGCCCATTCCGGCACATTCATTCCCATCAAGCAGATGCTCAAGACCTATCCGGCGCCAGTCATCCGGCTCTATCTGGTCAGCCATCACTACCGCGCGCCCATCGCCTACAGCGAGGCGGCGCTGGCGGCCATCCAGCCGCGCTGGCAGCGCTATGTCGAGGCGCGAGCCAACCTGCTGCGGCTGATTCGCCGGGGCGAAGAGAAGCTAGGGGCAGCCGGCACGGTGGCCGGCGCCACAGCGGACGCCCTGGCGGTCCCGCTGGCCGAAGCCCGCGAGGCGTTTATCGCCGCGATGGATGACGATTTCAATACCTCCAGCGGGCTGGCGGCCATCGATGGCCTGCTGCGCCGGGTCAACGATTATGCCGGCGCTTATGAGGATGCAGAGATCACCCCTGAAGCGCTCGCCACCCTGCGCGCCTCGCTGGCGCTGCTGGATGAACTGCTCACCGGCGTGCTAGGCATCCAGCTTGAAGTGACGCAGCAGATCGACCCGACCCTGCAAGCCGAGATTGAAGACCTGATCGCTCAGCGCAACGCGGCGCGCAAAGCGAAACAATGGGCCGAGGCAGATCGTATCCGCAAAGACCTGGAGGAGCGTCTGAACGTCATTCTGAAAGATCGCGCCCAGGAAACCACCTGGGAGTTTAAGGTATAAGCCAATGGCCGATTACGTCTGGGGGCGCAACCCCGTGCTGGAAACCCTGCGCTCAGCGCGGCGCGTCCACCGGCTGCTGCTGGCCGAGGGCGCCCGCGATGCCGGGCTGGTTGACCTCCTCAGCGAAGCCGAGCGGCGGCATGTGCGCGTCGAATACGTGCCGCGCCGCCGTCTGGATGAACTGACGCAGGGCGCTGTGCATCAGGGCTGCGTCGCCAGCGTTGCGCCACGCGAGTATGCTTCTGTCGAGGATATTCTGGCGCTGGCTCGCCAGCGCGAGGAGCCGCCGCTGCTGCTTATTCTCGATGCTATTCAGGATGTGCAAAATCTGGGGTCGCTGCTGCGCACCGCCGAAGCCGTTGGCGCGCACGGCGTCATCCTGCCTGAACACCGCGCCGCCGGGCTGACGCCCGCCGTCGATAAAAGCTCCGCCGGCGCAGTGGAGCATCTGCTGATCGCGCAGGTCACCAACCTGACGCGCACCGTTGACGCGCTCAAAAAGCAGGGCATCTGGATCGTCGGGCTGGCAGGGGAAGCCGCCCAGGACTATGATCGCGTGGACCTGGATCGGCCCCTGGCGCTGGTTGTGGGCAATGAAGGCAAAGGCATCAGCCGGCTGCTGCGTGAACACTGCGATTTTTTGGTGCGCCTGCCCATGCGCGGCCAGGTCAACTCGCTCAACGCCGCTGTCGCCGGCTCCATCGCCCTCTACCACGCCTGGCGCCAGCGTGCAAAATCGTAATATCCCATACAGGTTGCTACCTGTAGTGTCTTCTACTTTTGGAATTTCATCGAGCGAATAAATGCGCCCTCAGGTATCGACAGATACCGGGGGCGCCGTATTGCTCTGGCCTGACCGGCTACCTCTGCGGCCAATCCAGCAGGTTCATGTTGGTCTTGTTGGAGAATTGGCTATTGCTTGATGTATCAGCAGTCACCCACAGCACCGCCGTCGGCGAAACAGAGACCACCAGGGCGTTCGAGATCGCCCCCAACGCTTGTTTCTTGCCATCATTGGCGAGATCATAGAGGGTGAAATCGCCGTTGCTCTCCTGCACGACTACGAACGTAGCGCCCGCCTGCGGCATCGAAGCATCGGCATCAACCTGCTGGCGCGGCGCGCTATCCAGATCAAGCAGTTGGTCATCCAGCGGCGTACTCCAGAGGGTTCCGGCCACTGGTGAGTTGCTCGCGCTGCCGCCGCCAGGGGTCAAGGTTGCTGTCGCAGGAGGCGTCGCTGTCGCCGTCGGCGTATCCTGTTTTGCAGCAGCCGACTGGGCAGATTGCGGCAATAGCTCTTCCAGCCAGACCAGCTTCTGCGCAACAATCATCGGGGCAAATGAGACACCATTGAAGGTGATTGCCACTGGCTCACTCGTGGGGGTGCTAGTGGGGATCAGGCGCATAATATCGCCATGCGGCGTGCCATCGGGATCAAGCCACTCATCGGCCCAGTAATACGCTTGCCCATCCGTCGTGGGGTCGGCAATCCAGTGTTTAGGCTGCGAAGTCGCCAGTACGCTCCGTGACGATGCCCCCTGATTTGTCAGATCAAGCTGCACCAACCGCCCGCGCTCATCCGAGCGCTGCTCGGCCAACAGCACCGTCGAGCCAAAGGTATGGACCCCACGCAGCGCGAGTACCGCGCCATCCTGGCCGGATAGTCCACCGCGCAGCAATTGCAGCGTCTCTGCCGCGCCCGGCAGCGCCGGAGCTAATTCGGTGGCAGAGAGTTGCCAATGATCGCTGCTCTTGGGGTCTCCCTGCGCCCACAGTACCCAACTGCGCGCCCAGCCTTCTATCGTCAATGGCCCGCCAACCGCCGCCGGCAGCAGGGCAACGCTCTTGCCCGTCTGGCGATTCAACTCCTCCAGCATCCAGCTTCCCTGTGGAGTATGCGCCGCATAGACCACATACTGCCCATCAGGGCTGGCTGTCGCATCTCCCACAATGGAATAGACCGAATCGGCAGCAAGGACAGAGGCATGCAGAGGGTAGCAAGGCGCGTTAATGCAAACTACTGGTCCAGAGCCTGAAGGACCAGGAGGCGGGGTGTTCCCAAGCAATTGGAACAGCGCCACGCTTAGCCCGATACCAAAGATGAGGAACGTTGCCGCCATAGCCGCACCATAGCGCAGCGCGAAGGTTGCCGCCGGACTCCTGGTGGAGCGCATCGGCGCCAGGCGCACTTTTCGCTCGGCCACCGCCCGGCGCAGCCGGGGATAGTGTAATACATTGGTCAGGCCGGGCACCACTACCGTCTCTGGCTTCTTCTCTTCCACCTTCGCTGGTGCTTTTGTTTCTTCGGCCTGCACAGCCGCCATTACACGGGCAAAAAAGTCAGGAGGGGGAGCAAGCTGGGGAAGGGATTGAATCGATTCGCCAACACGACGGAACTCAGCATCGAGCATCCGACATTCGGCGCACTCCAAAAGATGCGCTTGCAGTTCGGCGTGTTCAGCAGGCGAGCAATCATCTCGCCGATAGGCAGCCAGAAGCTGCCGAACCTGCTTGCACGTCATGGACCATCAACCTCCTGCTGGTAGAGCGCGATAAACCGCTCGCGCGCCCGCATCAGCCGCATTTTAACCGCCGATGGGCTAACTTTGAGAATATCTGCAATCTCGTTACACGAGAACCCTTCATGCTCGTATAACAACAGACAAACCGAATATTTTTCAGGCAGCTTACTTAGCACCGCGTCAACGATTTCGCGGTCTGCTACCCGCTGCTCAAAGCGCCCGCCATTATAACTTCCACCATCATACAGGCTGGCCGCGCCAGGAAAGTTCTCTTCTGCGCCACTGCCACCAGACTCACCAACGCCACCCACCCCACGATCCTCATTAAACAGCGAGAGAGGCAGCCAGGCGATTAATCGTTTACGTCGCAACGCATCAGTTGCCGTATTGGCAGCAATGCGATAGAGCCACGATGAAAGCGCGCCCGCGTGGATTTTCGTCCCGCCGGCCAGCGCTTTGTATGCCTTGACAAAGACATCCTGCGCCAGATCGTATGCCTGTTCCCGATTGCCAACAAGCCGGAAGACAAAGTTGATGATGGGCGTTTGATAGCGCTGAAACAGTGCTTCAAAATCCGCCACCCCAACTAACTCGCCACCCATCTGTGCAGGCGTTTCCTCCTCTTCCTGCTCCTCCTCGTCATCATCCTCATCTGCCTCACCAGCCACGCTCTGCCCCTGAGCCACGCTTGTCAGCGCGCGCAGTCCAGATGTTGGGCGTTCTTCAGCTTCCTTCTCATCACCACTGCATCCAGCAGTACCCGCCACCGTCTCCAGCAGCTCTGGCTGCGCCATTTCTGCATCTCCAGTGCCGTTGCTACCAGCCGTGCCAGCGGCCAGCGTCTTGCCGTTTAAGGATGGACGCTCTCCAGAGTCAGACGCCGCCTGAGGCTGCGCGTCTTCGGGAGGCTTATTAGCATCGTTCAAGTTGAAGAAACGAATAAAAGTCCCCATCGGTTACATACACCCGCGACAGAGATCGTCGCCATTGTCTGAAAAACTCCACCCCACCCACCGGCAAGCGCCCCATAGCCATATGGTCCTTTTTAAGCATACCCGTCCAACCCGCAAACTGCTATGGCACGTTTCACAATCCAACTGCTGCCAGGCAAGCTCCATTTGCCTCTCTGGCAACACTCTCTATTGTCGCACACCTGGCACGCTTTGCCAATGGAAAGCATGCTTGTTCGTCTGCTCTCTACACGGCGCTCATTCCTTCATCTTTTCTCTGCTGAGATACTGGCGCTTGTCCACGCCTTATGCTATACTTTGTATAGTATACAAAGAAATATGGCCCGCACGATTTGGGCCACTGCCTCATATCCTCAGTGAAAACAGGGAAGGGAAAGAACAAACGATGACTGAACACCCCATTCGCATGTATACCACTACCTGGTGTGGCGACTGCCGGCGCTCCAAGCGCTTCTTGCAGGAGCATCAGGTGGCCTTTGAAGAGATCGACATCGAAAAGCAGCCAGAGGCGGCTCAGATCGTCATCTCACTCAATCATGGCGCGCGCAGCGTGCCCACCATCGTCTTCCCAGACGGCAGTGTGCTGGTTGAACCATCAAACAAAAGCCTTGCCAGTAAACTTGGCATTCAGGCATAATCCATCTCGTGGCGTTCCTGCGCAGGCCGGAAACAGCATACACTGCCCGGCCTGCTTCTTTTGTACGCCTTGACAGCGCCGGCCTGCGCATACTACCATCTCAGCAAGATCTCTCATCAGGCTCTCTCACTCTTATCCGGTATGGCTCTCTTGGTCTTGCACTATTAAGGAGTACGCGCGCATGCCATCTCTGGTCCTTGCCCTGCTTATCATCGCCGGCGTCCTGGTTATCCTGGCGCTGGGCGGGCTGCTCTTCTTCACCTGGCGGCAAGCCTGGACGATGACCCACCCGCCGCGCAAGCCGTTCACCAGCACGCCTGCCGAGGAGGGTCTGGCCTTTGAGGATGTCAGCTTCACCACCACCGATGGCGTCACCCTTTCTGCCTGGTTTATCCCGGCCCCAAATGGGCGCACCCTCATCGCCTGTCATGGCATCTATGACAACCGCGAGCAATTCCTGGGGCCGGCTGTGGCGCTAGCGCAGGATGGCTATGGCTTCCTGCTCTATGACTCGCGGGCGCATGGCAAAAGCGGGGGCCGATTCTGCACCTACGGCCACGACGAAATTAAGGATGTGGCCGCCGCCGTCGCCTATCTCGAATCGCGGCCAGATGTGGACGCCACCCAGCTTGGCATCCTGGGCAACTCGCTGGGCGGTATCACCGCCATCCGCGCCGCCGCACGCCTGCCGCAGCTTCGCGTCATCATGGCCGAAAGCACGTTCGCCGACTTTGGCCGCGACATCCGCGCTGCCTTTAGCCGCTTTACCCACCTTCCGGCCTTTCCCTTCGCGCCGCTGACCATCTTCTGGGGCACGCGCATAACCCGCATCGACCTGAACAACATCCGCCCGGTGCAGGACATCAGCCGCATCGCTCCCCGGCCTCTCTTCCTCATCTCTGATCTGGCCGACGGGATTGTTGACGAACCCTATGACGGCAAGCTGCTCTACGACAATGCCAGGGAACCGAAAGCCCTCTGGCAAGTGCCAGGCTGTCAGCATGTGCAGTGCTTCGCCACTCACAAGGAAGACTACGTTCGTCGCGTCAGCGCCTTCCTTGAGCAAGGCTTTGCCCACGCGCATGGGCAAGACAGCCCTGGGCAAGTGCTGGTATCAAAAACCCCTGGCCCCGAACGCGCCGACGAGTGCTAGGAAAAGCGGGCTATACCAACCAGCGCTGCTATCCGCGACGTGATTCCTGTGGTATGCTTTCCGTCGGAACCAATAGAAAGCATCCCGCCGCTGGCCCGCCTTGTGCAGAATCCAGGTCTGATGTCGGATGTTCCCAATGAGGAGTATGAAAGAGCTATGCCCACTCGCGCAAAAGTGGCCGTCCTAAAAACGCGGCCTGAAACCGTTCTGGAAGACTACGAACGGCTGATGCAGCTTGCCGATTTTCAGCAGTACCTTGATGCCAGCAAAACCACTATTCTGAAAGATAATATCTCCTGGCATTTTCCCTTCCCCGCCGCCAATACCACGCCCTGGCAGATGGAGGGCGTTATTCAAGCGCTGCGCGGCGCCGGCTATCAAAACCTCACCTGCGTGCAGAACAAAACCGTCGTCACCAATGCCTTTAAGGGCGAAGACTTAAATAACTACGTGCCTATCTTCCGCAACTATCAGGTTCCGGTCCTCTATAATTTCAAGCCGGAAGATATGAACTGGATCACCTACCAGCCCAAGCACAAAATGCTGGTGCTGGACAAAATCTATCCCGAAGGCATCACGATCCCGGATTATTTCTTTGACAAAAATATCCTCCACCTGCCGACGATGAAATGCCATATTTACACCACCACCACTGGCGCGATGAAGAACGCTTTTGGTGGGTTGTTGAATACCAAGCGCCACTACACCCATAGCTGGATCCACGAAACGCTGGTTGACCTGCTGGCTATTCAACAAGAGATTCACAGCGGCATCTTCGCCGTCATGGATGGCACCACCGCCGGCAATGGCCCCGGCCCGCGTACCATGTTCCCGGTCATCAAAGATTATATCCTGGCAAGCGCCGATCAGACGGCCATCGATGCCGTCGCCGCCTGGATGATGGGCTTCGACCCAATGACCCTGAAATATATCCGCCTGGCGCACGAACACGGTCTGGGCGTCGGTGAGATGAGCGAGATCGACGTCGTTGGCGCCGATATTTCCGCCGAGCGCTGGGGCTTCACCGTCGGTGATAATCTGGCGAGCCGAGCCGGCGACCTGCTCTGGTTCAGCCCGCTCAAGAGCATCCAGAACTTTTTCTTCCGCACCCCACTGGTCAACATCTTTATCCTGGGATCCGAAACGTACCATGATTACTACCGCTGGCCGCTCAAGGACCGGCGCGTCTTCGAGCGCTGGCTGGCAACCACCCACTGGGGCAAGCTCTTTCAGCAGTATATGGCCTCCGAGGGCACGGCTGAAACGCGCAGCGCCTGATCCTGTGCCAAAAACTTGCAGCCGGCGGACCTTGCGTATACAATCCGTTCGTGTGCATCAGCACGTAGCACACCCAGGCATCTCCTGCGAAGAAAAAGCACAGGCGTTGCACGAGCCAGGCAATATTTTCATGATCCATTGAGCCGTAATGCGTGTAGTAGAGGCTGAGAGAGGAACCCATCCGAGGAACACCCTCTCGCGTAGGATGGTTTTTGAGGCGGCATGGGGAGCGACCGTTTAGCCAACCAAGAACGTGAAGATGAACGCCTCGTTCAGCGAGTCGCCGGCGGAGATGCGCTCGCCCTTGAGCAACTCTATGACCGCTACGGCAAAGCTGTCTATTCGCTGGCGCTCAGAATCGTCCGCGACCCAGAGACCGCCGAGGAACTGACACAAGAAGTCTTCGTGCGGCTCTGGCGCTACGCGAGTACCTTCGATGCCACGCGAGGCCGCTTTGCAGGGTGGCTGCTCGGTATTGCGCATAATCTGTCGCTTAATGAAGTGCGTCGTTGGCAGAGCCGGCCCCAGAAGGCCGAACTTCCCGCTACGGATGATGAGCGTACCTATGACCTGATCGATGAATCTGCTGACTCTGCCGAGGCGGCCTGGCAAAACATTCGCCGCCAGGCGATTGTGGCAGCGTTGCAGCAACTTCCCGCGCCACAGCGCCAGGCCATAGAATTGGCGTTTTTTGGTGGATTAACCCATCTGGAGATCGCTACCCAATTGGGCGATCCTTTAGGGACCATTAAGAGCCGCATCCGTATTGGGATGCAACGGCTCAAGCAACTCTTGCTGGCACAGGGCATTGAGGCGGAATAATTCATGGCGGAGCAAAGCAACCAACCAAATAACCATGTAGAGGATCGGATCGATGCCTACGCCCTGGGCATCCTCGAAGACGAGGCGGTGGCCGAAGTAGAGAGCCACCTGGAGCAGTGCGCCCACTGCCGGAGCCTCCTCCAGCAAGCCCGTGAGGTGGTTGGGCTGCTGGCGCTTGCCCCCAGGCAAGTTGCGCCTCCCCCTCGCCTCAAGCAGCGCATTCTTTCACGCATCGCTCAGGAAGACCAGTCCGGCGGCACATCTGACAGCAACGCTGGCCGAGGCATCAGGCGAGCGCCTCGCTTCGGCAATGATCGGCAGGAACCCGACCCCACCGTTGGCGTGCCGCTGCCCGCGCCGGACCTGGAACGCCAGGGACTCATCGATACCTTGCGCCACTGGTTTGCCGGGAGAAGAGCCGCTCCGCCACCGCTTGCGCAGCTTCCTGACCGAGAACATGACTCGGAGCAACACCTTCAAGTCATCCTGCGGCTGCTGCACGCGCCAGGCGCCGCGCTCTGGGATTTGGCCGGGACTGGGGAAGCGCCCAACGCCCGCGCCCTCTTACTTGGCTCACCGCAGGAAAGCGAAGCCGTACTGGTCGTCAGTGGCCTGGAGCCATTGCCGCCAGAGCGCGACTATCAACTCTGGTTTCTGCGCGAGGGCCAGCCCGTAGGCAGTGCCGTCTTTAACGTCCATCGCAGCGGCGCAGGGCAACTGGTCGTCCGGGCGCCGCGCCAGATTGGACACTATGATCTGGCCGCCATCACGCCCGAACCCGCCGGCGGCAGCCCTGGCCCCACCGGCCCGATCATGATCGCCGGCCAGATCAAAGCCGCCTAGCCCGACTGGCCGGACTGTCCCACCCTTGCTGCCTGCTTTGCCAGCTTCTTCTCCCTGCGCCGGCGCCGAATACGGCGGATGATCAGCACAACCAGCACCGCCATAATGATAAACAAAATCAGCGCGATCACTGGGAAGAAGATTGCCAGCACAATCGAAGTCACCGAGACCACATCTTCGATGACACTGACCACCGGATTGCCAATGCCGGCAGTCGTAACCGTCGATGTCGGACGAACCACCAGCGCTTTGGTCGCATGCACGCCGCCGGCCAGCACCAGCCCTAACGCTCCGGCCAGCAGCGGGCTTTGATGGCTGACCACGTTATTTGTGCCGGCAAAGATCAGGGCACCCATCACGGGCCGGACCGCTGTGTGAATCGCATCGCTCACATGATCGACGCCCGGCACCTTATCGGCAATAACTTCCAGAACGGAAAGTATACCAAGCACGGCCAGAACGATAGGATTGGTTAGAATTCCATAGCTCTGCCCCAGCGCGCTCTGCGCCACCTGTTGGGTGGGAATGCCGAGTGCCCCGGCCAGCCCCAGCGCAAAGATCGGCAGATAGGCGCGAAGGCCCGATGAGGAACTCAGCACAAATGCAGCAATAGTCGTGGTCAGTTGGCTTGTTAGACCATCCATTAATAACCCTCCCCTTGGGAACCCGGCGCCTCCTCAGGCAGCTTCCCCTCCCGCTCCAGGCGGCGACGCTGCCAGGGCGACAGCACCGTCGGCTTGCCGCTTACAAATGGAGAATACTCAGGCCGCTGATAGGGCACAAGCGAGGGGTCCAATGGTGGCGGCGCGGGCCTGCTCATCTGGGCCTCCTGCTCCTCTAATATACGCTGTAGCACCTGTATCCCCTTCCGATGCCCCACTATCTTCGCTGTCAGGCCGCTAATCAGCAGCGCTATCATTATATAGATGAAGATCACAATCAGGCGGACCAGAATTGTAATAACGACCACCAGCACCTGTCCTGTCAAGGGCAGGTTCGATAAAACGAACTGAGCGGAAGCATCCGCAGGATTGGTTTTCTGAACGAGCGTCAACGCAGCGGTAAGTGCCAAACTCCCAAGCTCCGAGACGAGCGCCGCAATAGCACCGGCAAAAGCGCCAGCAGCAAACTGGCGGCCATACTCTTCCAGGTCCAGCCAAGCCGCCGCCAGCACGCCGGCGAGAATAGGGGGTCCAAAGAATCCGGCAGGGATCGTTACAATAGCCACCAACAGCGCAAGTGATGGCAGCACATTCAGCAGCAGGAAGTTCAGCAACAGAATAACTGCAATAGTGAATGCGATAAAAAAGCCGCCGGCAATCAAGCCGGCACGCATTTTCGATGACATCCGTTCGCCCCCTTCTCTGCTGCCGCCCGGCCCAACTGATCGCCGGCGGCGTCAATCGGCCAGATGCTTGGCGATCAGCATGCGCTGCACCTCGCTGGTGCCCTCGCCAATCTCATGCGCCTTCACATTACGATAGTAGCGCGAAACCGGATACTCATCCATGAAGCCATAGCCGCCATGAATCTGCACCGCCTGATCGGCTGCGCGTTTGGCCGCCTCCGAGGCAAAGAGCTTTGCCATCGCCGCCTCGCGGCTGTAGCGCTGGCCCTGCCCTTGCAGCCATGCAGCCTTATAATACATCAAGCGCGCAAGCTCAATCTCCATCGCCATGTCCGCCAGCTTAAACTGAATGGCCTGAAACTCCCCGATGGGTCGGCCAAATTGCTTGCGCTCCTGCGAATACTTCATTGACTCATCCAAGCATGCCTGCGCCAACCCTACGCTCAGCGCAGCAATCGCCACGCGGCCCGCGTCCAGAATCTGCATAAACTGCTGAAAACCCTCGCCGCGCTTGCCCAGCAGATTTCCCTCCGGCACCTGGCAATCCTCAAAGGTCAGCGGGCGCGTATCCGAGGCGCGCCAGCCCATCTTCTTCAACGGCTTACCAATACTATAGCCTGGCGTGCCTTGAGGAACAATGATATTGGTCACTTCTGGGCGGCCATCCGGGCGGCGACCCGTCGCGGCGGCCAGCGTCACCCCGCCGGTCATCTCTGTGCCGGCGTTGGTGATAAACATCTTCGCGCCGTTGATATGCCAGCGCCCATCGCGCAGTTCGGCCCGCGTCTCGGTGCTGCCCGAATCAGAGCCGGCGCCAGGCTCGGTCAGGCCAAACGCCCAGAGCTGCCTGCCCTGCACCAGCGCCGGCAAATACTGCTGCTTCTGCGCCTCTGAGCCAAACAGATAAAACGGCGAAGTGCCCAGCGAGACGTGCGCCTCCATCGTGATGCCCACCGAGGCGTCGCCGCGCCCAATCTCCTCCAGCGCCAGGCAATAGGTGAGAAAATCGGCCCCCGCGCCGCCATAATCCTCTGGGAACGGCAGCCCCAGCAGGCCCAACTCGCCCATCTGGCGGATAATATCGTATGGGAACTCGCCGGTGCGGTCCATCTCTTCGGCTCGCGGCATAATGACCTCTTCGGCAAACGCCCGCGCCGTGCGTTGAATCTCTCTCTGCTCCTCATTGAGCGAGAAGTCCATAAAATTGCTCCTTTGTTTGTCACCAAAGAGCGGTCTCTATTGCCTGCTGCCAGACACACTCGCCCGCCCTCTGCGATTATAGCAAGACCTTCACCAGCTTGTCCAGCAGGAACGAGACCGAAACGCCGGCGCCTCATAGGGCCGGCTCTGGCTCAAGCAGCTTACTATACAATGCGCGCCGCGTCATGATCTGGAAGCCAACACCTCCCCTTTAGAGTTTACAGCGTTTACGGCCAATACCAGAGGCACCTGCCGAGCAGAAGTTCGCTCGGCAGGTGTCTGGAAAAGAGATTGGTTCCCAACGCTTTGCGCTACCCGCTCACGGGCCGCGCTCCCAGCGTAACGGTCACGGTGTGCTGGCCGGAGCTATTTACAACGGTGAGCGTCACCTGGGCGCCTGGCTGCTGAGTTAGCACCGCGCCGGCCAGATCGTCGCCATTGGTGATCGCCTGCCCATTCACGGCCACGATCACATCGCCCTGCTTCAGCCCGGCCTGCTGCGCCGGACTGTTGCCCGACGCATCGCTGGAGAAACCGGCTACCAGCACTCCCTGCTGTACGCTGAGGTTATTCGCCGTCGCAAGCTGCGAGGTCACATTCTGGCCCTGAATGCCCAGGAATCCCTGGCCGCTCTGCTTCAAGCTGCCATATTTGATGAGTTGATCGGTGACATATTTGATGCGGTTAGAAGGGATCGCAAAGCCAATATCATTGGCCGCCGACCCGGACTGCGTATCGGAGGCGCCGAGCGTGGGCATGCCGATCAACTGCCCTTGCAGGTTCACCAACGCCCCACCGCTGTTGCCAGGATTAATCGCGGCGCTCGTCTGAATCAAGCCGGCCAGTTCCGAAGCAGGCCCGGATGGCTGCTCATTGGCCGCCCGATTGACCGCGCTGACAATGCCAAACGTCGTCGTGTCGGCCAGGCCCAGCGGGGTGCCCAGCGCCAGCGCAAACTCCCCCACCTCCACTTTGGAGGAATCGGCAAAAGCCATCGGCTGTAAATTACTCGCGCTGATCTTGAGGACCGCCAGATCGTCTTGCGCGTCCTGGCCGACCAGGCGCGCCTGCACTTTTGTGCCGTTTGACAGCGTTACCGAGAAGGTCGTATACCCACGCACCACATGGTCATTGGTGGCAATATAGCCATCGCTGGTCAAGATCACGCCTGAGCCAATGGCCTCGCTTGAGGTTCCCTGGCTCGTCACTTCAACCACCGACGGCTGCACCGCATGCGAGACCTCAATCAGCGCTTGCTGCAAATCCTGGGCGCTGGGCGGCAGGGTCAGGGCGGGTGTTTTGCTGGCCGGGCTGTTTGATGAACCGGGCGAGCCAGTGCCCGCCAGCGAGCGCCCAACGCCAAAGCTCGCCAGCAGCAACACCAGCAGCACCACAGCGCCAGCCGCGTAACGCTTCCAGACGCGCCGGCGCGGTGGAGGTGGCGGCGCAGCGGGCGCCGCGCCTATGCTGTTGGGAAAGATTGGCCCGGTTGGTGCGTCGAAGGGATAGGCATAGGCTGGCGGTACGGTACTGCCAGGAGTATATGCCGGTGCTGTTCCGCCGCCAGGCGTAGTTGCATCGACAAAAGGCAGGGGTGGTGGCTGTACCCCGACAAATTCCGGCTGCTGGGCAGGCGGTTCTGGAGATACCAGGGGCGTACTATTGCGACTTTGTAAAGATTCCAAGGTTGTCCTCCTGTGAAGACTGAAATACCAGAGATGTCGCTTGCACCATCTCATCTCTTACAGTTCAATCATAGGAGGGGATCGTGAGAACACTATTGGAGGAAGATGGGAAAATTC
>CAZFWN010000132.1:0-16109 GCA_964522745.1 uncultured Ktedonobacterales bacterium | reverse complement strand
GAGAACATGCTCTTTGCTCATTGCCCGGAAGCCATTGCCGAGAGGGAACTGCCATGCCAGAAGATGCTGAAGGTGAAACACCACTGCCAGCAGCCCGCAGATCACGCAAGCTGCCCCGCGCAGGGATCATCCTGGCTGTCCTGCCGCTGATTCTGCCTTTTCCGCTCTGGCAGCTCCAACTTCAATGGATCGCGCCAATATCCAGCGCAGCGTGGCAGCAGTGCCGTTCCTTCTATTGCCCGGATGTCTTATATTGGGAGGGTCTGGGGTGGCTCCTGGTCCTGGGCCATCGATCCTCGTCGCTATCGTATCCATGCTCTTTGGCGTTATTGGACTCGTCCGTTCGCGCTGGCGCCCAACCTCGCCGGGAAATAGGTCGATGCTCGGCGCAAGCGTGATCTGTGGAATTATCTTGGTTATGCTCTTTGCATTGCTTCTGATGGCATCTTTAGCTTTAGATACCCTGTGATATACAGACGATGCCCTGAAAAGGTGGTTTTGAGGGAGGATTGCACCCCATGAGACAGCATCCACGTACCACTATTTCGCATCCTATCATTGGCAGCCTCGCTGCTGTTTTGGTAGCGTGTGGCCCGGCGGCCCTTGTTATTTCCTTCATTACTACCGGCCAACCGGAATTTATGCGGGCGCTCATTCCACTCGCCTGCATCATCATTGGACTGGCCGGCGTGTTCTATGTTCCGCTCTATGCTGGCCGGAAGCTGCCCCTGGTGCTGCGGATGCTAGCAGTGATTCAGTGGGAGATGCTGTCTCTCATGCTTCTCTTTTCCCCATTTAGTTTTGAGTTCAGGTCTAGTACGTCTAGCATCCTGAACGAGATATTCAATCCAAATCTGCTCTCGGCGCTCCACGAATTCATTAACCAGGCCATTTTCCCCGGCTTCTTACTCGTCTGTGCCGCGACATTGGTAAAGTGGATCTGGGAAAAGCGTGTGATGCGCCGGGTGAAGGAGGCTGACGCGGCTGCGCAGCCGGCTGGGCCACAGCCTTCAGACAAGGCCGCGTGACGTATAATGCTGGGTTTTGACGAAGTTTGATTTTTCAACGCGCTGGAGCATCCGCCAGCATATGCTCGACGATGGCTGCGTAGGCGCTGGCCCATGCCTGCTGGAGTTCTGGCGTCCACTGGTCGCCGAGAAACGTGGCGAGCGTGTCTAGCAGGGCCGAGCCGCCCATCGCCAGGTCTTCTGGGCGGACTTGATAGGCTGCGAGATGGCGCTGCCCCAAGTCCTGGAGCAGCGGTGTTATCACTTCTGGCTCCCGTAGATGTTCGATGATCAGGGTAAGTGCCGCCAGCAGCTTCTTATATTGCAGGGCCAGATCGGCGCCAGCAAAGAGCGGCCTGGTTTCCGGGCCGAGCAAGAAGAGCCGGTCATAAAAGGCAGCAGCAAAAGCCTCGCCTTGTGCTGCCACGTTCCGAAAGCTTGTTTCCAATAACTCGACCTGGAGCGCCATAGATTTCCCCTTTCATCGACTCCAGCGCCTCCCAGGGGGATGCACCGGGCAGCATGAGATCATCTGTACCAGGATGGCAGCCGCTTTCTTGCATAAAGCGAGCCATCGCTCAGCGCTGGCGACTGCTTGACGCCTCAATCATCCCTGCCTACAATAGCGAGAGAGGCATAGTATGAGGGAGCGAGATGGAAGCACAGCAGGCAATTCCCTGCCGGTTATCTGGATTGCTGGCGAAAGAGGCGCCCAGGGGTGTCATCCTGCGGCGCGGCCCCTCCAAATGGGTGCAGTTGATCCTCTGGCATACGGACACGGATACCTTCGAGGAGGGCCAGTGGTTTCACGGACGCATCTACGAGACAAACAGCGACCTCTCGCCCGATGGCTCGCTCTTGCTCTATCTGGCGCGCAAGGACAAAACGCCGGAGCGCGAACGCAGCAGCTATACGTGGAAATGGACGGCCATCAGCCACCCGCCCTATTTCACCGCGCTGGCCCTGTGGCCGGTGGGCGAGGCATGGGACGGCGGGGGCATCTTTCTGGACAATCGCTCCATCTGGCTCTGCCATCAGTCCGCCAGGGCGCACCCCAACCACCGGCCACAGGGACTCAAAATCCAGGCCAGCTTTGAGCCGCCGCGCTTTGGCGAGCGCTCTCGCCGCGACGGCTGGGAGCAGGCGCAGCCGGGGCGCTTTTCGCGTGTCAACGACCCGACGCGCATCCTTGGTATGCGCGCCGTCACCGAAGAGCCGGCCATCTGGCGCAAGCCGCACCCCGGCGGGCGCTACGTGCTGGTGAAGGAGTAGTATCGGGAGCCGGATTTTTCCTGGGAAAGCCTGACCTATCTGCTGGACACAGAAGCTGACCGGCAGATTCCGCTTGAGCAGGTCACCTGGGAGGAGTGGGACCAGCAGGGGCGGCTGATCTTTGCCCGCGAGGGCAAACTCTGGGCCGGCGAGATCGCCGGGAGCCACATGCAGCCCCGGCTGATCGCCGATTTCAACGCCAACAGGCCCGCTGGCCTGCTGCCGCCCGCCTGGGCCAAACGCTGGTAGGCCGGCGGTTAAAAACGCGCCTAAGCGGCTCAGGAGCCAGGAAGTAAGGCTGCGCGGACTGGCTCCAGGCCAGCGTTCGTCTTAGCCTGCCTTGCAGGCTTATTGGCCGGATTTGGGCGGCTGCTTTCTCATCATTTGCTCGATGATCTGTGCTGAAGCGGTTGCGTTCGGTGGAACGGGCGTGCCAGGCGCAGATGAGAGGAGGTCTGCGCGCCGCTGCTCAGCTTCCTGCTTCAGGGTGTGCGCAAGGATCGTCAAATCGTAGCGCGGATCGCCTTTCAGTTGCGGTTTGGCTTTCTGCGTTTTCGGGTTGTATTTGACGTTAATGACCGAACCGGCCAGCGGCACACGGGTCATAGCAGAGCAATTGAATTTTGTGGTGGTCCTGAAGGGGACACCTGTGGCGGGCTGGACTTCCAGTACAAACTCGTAAATTCCGCCCTGACGTTCGGGTAGCCCGGTTGTATGGAGGAGCCGAGCAGCCAAGACGGTAGCCGGCGCTGTTTCAGTGTACTTGCCAAAGAAGTCAAACATAACCCCTCCAATCACCCGCTCGCGTATTAGCTCACCCAGGGCAGGTGAATGACCTGAAGCTGGAGCAGCGCGAAAATCACAAATGTGACCACGCCCGCGCCCAGGCAGTAGAAGGCGAAGGGCGTCAGGCGGCCCGACTTAAAATAGCGCGTCAGAAAGCGCACGCTGAGGAAGGCAACTACCGCTGCCACCGCTCCACCGATGAAGGTTTCTACCACCACTGCACGTCCATAAGGCAGCAGTTTGGGAATCTCCAGCAGCGATGCCCCTGCAATCGCCGGGACCAGCAGCAGGAAGGCGAAGCGCAGCGCTTCCTCGTGGCTCAGCCGGGCACGCATGCCGGCCACGATGGTAATGCCGGAGCGCGAGATGCCTGGCAGCAAGGCAAAGATTTGCGACAGGCCAATCAAAAACGCCTGGAGGAAGCTCAAATCCTCCATGTGGCTATACAGTTGCTCGCGCTTGGCGCGCTCCAGGTGCGCCGGCTCCTCGCGCTGGCGCAGCGCCTCGGCCACATAGAGGACCGCGCCGTTCAGGCAGAGAAAGGCCGCCGGCAGAACCGGCCAGGCCGAGGAGAAAAACACCGTCTTGATCAGATTATCCAGCAGTACCCCGGTGATGCCAATGGGGATGCTGCCTACCACGATCAAGCAGAGATTTCTGCCCTGTGGGTCGGCATCCAACCGCCCGGCAGCCAGAACCTTAAAAAAGCCGCGAATGAGCGCCACCCAATCGCGCCAGTAGAAGGCAAGGAGGGCAACCGTCGTGCCAAGATGCAGGACGGTTAAAATCGGCAGGAAGTAATCCTGGCTGGTCAGGTCTTTCCAGCCCAGCAAGGCTGGAAGGATGACCGAGTGACCAAGGCTGCTGATAGGGAACAATTCAGAAAAGCCTTGCAAGAACCCCAGCAACACAATCTTTAGCAGTTGTCCCAGGTCCATGACTCGCCGCGCCTCCTCGCTTCAGGGGACCGTTCTCCTCGTATTCGCTCGCGCAGTATGCTTAGCGCTTCCCTGCCGGGCCGCCACGTGGCACAAAGCGCGTGGCAACCAGGCTAATAATCGCCAGCGCGAAGAACAGCAGCCCATGCGTGAGGTGCGAGCCAGTAGGAGTGCCACTAAAGGTCAGCGGGTGATAGGGACCGGGTATCAGATAAAAGATACCAAGCGCGACACAGACCACACATGCGGCCAGCAACAATGCAATTTTCGTTTGCCTAGACATATCTTCCATTCCTCCACCGCCAGGCTCAAAATAATAGAGAGCGAGCCAGGCCAGCTAGAGCATACCACACTGCCACGTCGGATGCGAGTGGCTCGCTCACCATAGCAGATTTTCTGCCAGAGGGCAAGGGCCGGATGTTAAAAGCAGGTTAAGTCCGTCTTCCTTCTCTCAGCAGCCGGACAGGACAGCACGGAGCCAGGCTCACGCGAGCCTGGCTCCGTCAACACTGATGAGAGCGCTCTCAGGCGATGGGCGCCAGCGTCCAGCGCCCAATTACAATGAACACCACCAGCAGCAGCAGGATGACATTCATACCGATATTTGGGTATTCTTTGCGCGAGGCATGGAAGATGGCGGCGCTGAGCATCACTACCGCCAGCCCAATCGCGGCAGCGATGGTCAGCCAGGGCAGCACTTTGGTCGCAGCGGGCAGAATCAGCCCTACCGCGCCGACTATTTCAGCCGCACCAATAAAACGGACGAAGGGAGCGGGAGTTGAAGGCACCCAGGTCATCTGTTTAGCAACCTGATCGAGTGGCCGGAACGCCTTGGTAAAGCCGGCGAACAGAAACAGAAGTGCAGCAAGGCCCTGTACAATCCACAGAGCAATGGTCATATGGTGTGTCCTCCTGAGAAAAACAATTTCTTTACAGATGTTGTGTAGGCAACATCTGTTGTCTATAATGATACGGAGAACAAGCCAGAAGTGCAATCAGCAAAATGGCTATTGTGTTGCTTAGGCAACACAGGAGGGAATATGTTGCCAAACCAGACCAGGCTCGACCCGCGCACCAAACGCACCCGCCAGTTTTTGCAGACAGCGTTTCTCGAACTGATTACCGAGAAGGGCTTCCAGGCTATCACGGTGCAAGATATTGCCGAACGGGCGACGGTGAACCGCGCCACCTTCTACGCCCACTTTGAGGATAAGTACGAACTCTTAGAATATTGCATTCGTGAGGGTTTCAAAGAGATCGTCTCGGCCAGATTGCCAGCGGACGCCACACTCAGCGAGGGAAACCTGGAGCGGCTCATTCTGGCGCTGTGCGAATTTGTCTCGCCTTTCGACGATCATTGCCCACCCTCGCAGCATCAATTTCACTCGCTGGTGGAGGCGCAGATTCGGGCACAGATGTATGAAATTCTGCTGCTCTGGTTCAAGGAGGCCAGGGCACAGGGGCAGGTCGTCGCAGCGTCGCCGGAACTGGCAGCGACGGTCATCAGTTGGGCTATCTATGGCGCGGTCCAGCAGTGGAGCCAGGGGGATCGACACCAGCCGGCAGAGCAGCTTGCGCGCCAGGTGCTTCCGCTCATCGAGGCCAGCCTGTATGGGCATGTCAGTAACGACAGGTGAGGCGCTAATCCGGCAGCCGGGCTACCAGGGTGGCGCTGGCCTGAGCAGTGGGCGTGGGCGTCTGCCCGCCCTGCTGGCTGGGCAGCGGAATCAGGCCCATCTGAATCTTGAGCGTCAGCACGCGCTGCACCGAGAGATCGATGCGCGCCTTGGAAAGTGTGCCATTGCTCACCGCCTGCTCTAGCGCGTCTTTTGTCTGCTGGACCAACTGCGGATTATACGGGCCGATCACGAGATCCGCCCCCGCTTTGATCGCCAGCACCGCCGCCTGCGGCACCGACCAGCGCTGATTGAGCGCGCCCATATACAGGCTATCGGTCACGACCACCCCCTGAAAGCCCAACTCGCCGCGCAGCACGCCATCGATCATCGCCGGCGACAGCGACGCCGGGTAGGTTGGATCGATCAGCGGATACATCACATGCGTCACCATAATCGCCCGCACATCCTCGGTCGCCAGCAGGGCGCGATAGGGCGCCAGATCAAGCTGCTCCCACTGATCGCGGGTGTGCTTGAGGATCGGCAGGCCGATATGCGGGTCGGTGGTCGTGCTGCCCAGGCCAGGAAAATGCTTGAGAACGCCGGTTACCAGCGCGCTCTGCTGCAAACCCGCCAGATAGGCTCCGGCCATCTGGGTCACGCGGTCAGGCGTCGAGCCAAAGGTGCGCCCCGCCAACTGCGGGTTGGAGGTGCCCACATCCACCACCGGCGCCAGGTTCAGATTAAAGCCATAGTCATGCAGATAGCTGGCGTCTTGCACGCCGCGCTGCTGCGCCTGCGTCGTCGTCTTGAGATCGGAGGCGCCGGGCAACGGCCCCAGCACATTCAAGAAGCGGTTGACGGTGCCACCCTCCTGATCGACAGAGATCAAGAGCGGAATGGAAGCCATGCTCTGCAACTGCGCGTTCAGGGCGCGCAGTTGGGCCGGCGAGCGGATGTTTGAGCTAAAGTAGAGGACGCCGCTGACGCCCTCGGCGTTAATCATCTGCACAATGTCGGGATTCACCGTCGTGCCGACAAACTGTGCCAGCATCAACTGCCCGACCTCCTGATCCAGCGTCAACTGCTGCACCAGCAGGGCCGCGTACTGGCTGGGCGTCAGGGGATGGTTGGCCTGTGCTGTGCCCGTTGGCTGCGGGAGATGGCAGAGAACGCAGTGTGCCTGGGGAAGCTGGCTCCAGCCAAGAATGCTGCCGCCCGGCAGCATAAAGGCCACGCTGGCAAAGCCGGCGCGCACCGCCAGCGCGATCACCCCCAGCACCAGCGCCACACGCAGCAGCCAGGGCTGACTGGCCCAACGGCGGCTGAGCGTCGAGAGGCGCCTGGGCACCCCCGCAGCGGCGGCAGGGCGCCGGCCAGAAACGGCGGGCAGGCGCAGCGTCTCCACATCGGCCAGCGCCGACGCCACGCGGGAAGCGCGCGAGGGCGCGGCTGGCCGCTCTGCGCGAGCAGCAGGAAGAGGCTGGGTATCAATATCGGCCACGCTGCGCCGCGGAGTGGGCACGCTCATTTGCGTCCCCCTTTCACCCGCCCCCACACTTCCAGGGCAGAGACCCGCGCCAGCCAACCCAGCGCGCCCAACGCGCCAAAGAGTTCCAGCGTGCCCACCGTGCTGACAGCGTGCGGATCCAGCACCAGATAGAAAGGGCCAACCTTGCTGGCCGCCGCCACCGCGAAGATGCCCAGGTCTATCCAGGCCGGCAGCGTCGCCAGCACCAGCGCCATCTGCCAGCGCCGGCAGAGCAGACCCGTCAGCGCGGGCAAGAGATAGAAGAGGCCAGCCACCAGCGGCGCCAGCGAGGCGGGAATCGGGCCATCAGGCAAGCCGTGATCGGCCCAGACATTCTGCGGCACCAGCGCTATCAGCAGCAACGCGATCTCACACACCACAGAGAAGATGAGCGCTCCCCGCCAGATCAATCGCTGGCGATTCACCGCCGGCGGCCTGCGCCTGGGCGGTGGGCCGGAGCGACGACGCGGCCCCTCAGCCGGATAAGCCGGCCTCTGCTCATAGCTTATCGACGCGCCGGGCGGCGAGACTCTCGACATATGAGTCCTCCTGACCTTCCACTGCCCCAAAGCGTTGCTGATATAGGGTCTTGCAGCGCTGGCCTCGTTGCCGGCGCCCTCTGATAACACGCGCATCTTTCCCAGGATGTAACATAGCCTTGCAGGAGCCAGCAAGCGGCATACGCCAGCGGTGCGCTGTTCCTACCGAGCAAGAGTATAGCGTATACCAGCGATGTCAGGCAAGCGCGAGAGTGTGAGCTAGCTCACATTTCCTAGAAACTCATCATTACGCTGGTGATTTACATTCCATGCCCGCGCTTGAACGCCTCGATCTCGTCCACTGCACCCTTCGGCCCTCCTGCCTGGCGCAAGGAGGCTCCGATGGCTGCGCTCCTCTGCTGAAACGCCGGCTGAGCCAGCATCTCTTCGGCAGCGCTGCGCAACCGCTGCGCGGTCAGGCGCCTGGGGCGAAGCAGTTTTCCCGCGCCGAGTCGCTGAATATGTTGAGCAATGAAAAGCTGATCGGCAGCTTGTGGCAGCATGAGCAGTGGAACCCCGGCGGAGAGTCCCTCATTCACACTATTCATGCCGCCGTGAGTGATGAAGAGCGCGGCGCGCTGCAAGAGGCGAAGCTGCGGCACAAACGGCTTGACGATGAAATTGCTGGGGATCGTTCCCAGGCGCAGCGGATCAGTCTTCGTGCCCATCGACAGAACCACGCAATAGGGGCGGCCAGCGAAGGCGTCTAAACAGAGGCGATAAAACGCTGGCTTGTCGTTAAAGACGGTTCCCAGTGAGATATAGATTACTGGCTGGTCTCCCAACTCGTCAAACGGGAATGCGGACGCCTCCTCACTTCTAGTAAGGAATGGCCCGACAAATTTGAAGCGCTCATCGAAGGCATTGGGCCAGACTTGTAGCTGCCTGGTCGTGTAAACAAGATTGAGGTCGGCGAGATTATTATACACGTCGCCGAATTGCAGCCTGGGAATGTGGTAGGTCCGCTGGAGTTGTTTGCTGATCGCCTGGAAGTGTGCCAGTTCTTTGCGGCCTGCAAACGCCTGCTGGAGCGTTGTGGGCATGGCCTGGAGCAGCGTCCCCAGCAGTTCTCGATGCAGCAGCGAGTGCGGTCTCGCCAGGGTAGTGACCGAGGCAATCGCTGGGACGCGCACAATCTGCGCAACACACTTGCCCCAGGGGCAGAGCGAGTCATAGAGGATGTAGTCTGGTTTGTCGGCGGTCACCTCGGAGAGTATGGTGGGGAGTATCTCTTGCGTGGCGCGGATCAATGTGTAGGCGAAGCGCACCAGATTCTCGTCGCCAGCAGTATGCTCGGTAAAGAAGGCATCGATCCCGCGAAACGTCGCTCCCGCCTGCTCGATAGCAGGCCGGAAGACTTCCGAAGCATAATAGATGACCTCTTCCCCGCGCTGGACCAGTTCCGCAACCAGGGGCAGCGTTGGATTGATATGCCCATAGGCTGGGAGATTGAAGAACACCACCTTCGACATGGCTTGCCCCTTTGTTGGCGGCTTGTTGCAAGCTTCGGAGAGACAGTATCAACCATGCGTCAGGAGAGAGTATATCACCAGTTGGGGCTATGAGCAACCTGCACTCCTCGTAACGCAAGGGCTATGCAAAAGTCGGCATGAGCGGCAGGCGCAGAAGTCGCGTCTGAAGCGCGCCCCTTGAGGCTAGGAGCCACGAAGCCGGCCTTCGCCGGCTCGGACGAGACAGCAACGGGGGTCTTCTTTTGAGGCCGCGTAGGCGGCCTTGGTGGCTTTTAGCCTTGAGGTGCGCGCTTCAGACGCGGACTTCTTTTGCATAGCTCTGCTCGTAACGCTCTCGTAACGTCTAAGGGCTGGCAATCAGCAGGGATGCTGCCCCGTAGCGCCGGCATCCCTGCCGGGGCGTTCCGCGCAGCGTCTCTCACTCGTTCGTCATCGCCCACAGGAAGGAAGACACCACGCTGGAAAAGGTATGCCGCGCCAGCCGCAGATAGCCCTTGAAGATCGTCAGCGCCAGCCCCGCTCCCGCTTGCAGCGCCCACGCCTGGTAGAGTTGACCTAAGCGCACTGTGTGCGCTTGAAACACCGCCAGCCTGGCCGCGCTCACCCCCTCCAGCCGCAGCCCCTCTAACGCCTCTATCGTCAGCCGCGTCTCCAGCAGCGTGAAGCGCCGCAGCCGCCTCAGCGCCCCCTCTGCTCCCAACGAGGCGATCAACTCCGGCGCGAAGGGCAACGCCGGCGGCGCCACCGTTGGCGACGAGTCCAGCGGATGAGGAATCTCCGACCAGGGCAGCGCCTCCAGCGAGCCGTACAGGCAGCCCCAGCAGGACCGCTCAGCGCCCGCCGGCAGCCCGGCCAGTACCTCCGCGCCGGGAAAGGCTCCTGTCTCCAACGCCAGATACATCGCCTCCAGGGCGCTTGCGCTTGTACCGCCGGCATCCCTGCCGGCCTGGGTGGGGACTGGTACCGCCGGCTTCCAGCCGGCAGGGGTGGTCGAAGTGGGCGGGGTAGGCAGAGTGGGCAGAGTCAGCATGACAAGACCTCCAACAAACAGGTGTTGGCGGCGAGTCGCCCCTGCTCGCGCCGGACAATAATAACGGCCACCCTGGTCCACCGCTGGCCTTCCCTCTGAGAAGCCGCTTAGTGGAAAGAGTGGCCGCTGGGGGTCTGTCCGGGTCCGATGGTAAAATAACCCCCAGCCCCACTCCTGGCTATACCAGGCTTGGGGCGATGGCATGGCTGGTGTTTTTGTCGCCAGTCATGCTGCCGTTGATTTAGTTGAACGCACGCCTACACATCGTGCTTGTCAACAGTGTAGTCAATCTTGCAGCAAAAGTCAAGGGTTTTTGGCCCACTTGGGCGCAAAGAGGACTTTTGGGGGCCGCAGCGCCGATAAACAGGTCCAATTTTGACCGCTTTCCAGGGTATGATAGGAGCAGATCACCTATTTGGAAAGAGGAGAAACTACCATGTCAGCACCTACGCATGTTGAAAAAGCCGAACTGCTCACCCGCATTCAGGATGGCTATACGCAGTTCGAGGCCATCCTGGCGCCCTTGAGCGAGGCGCAGATGACGGAGCCAGGCGTCAATGGCTCCTGGTCGGTCAAAGACAACCTCGCCCATCTCACCGTCTGGCAGCAGTATTTGCTAGACCAGCTTCAGGGGATTCTCACGAATACACAGCCCCCGGAGTTTATGCCAGGACTCTCCAGCGAAGATGAGGAAAACGAGCGCGTCTACCAGGAAAATAAAGATCGCCCGCTGGCCGACGTTCAGGCCGACTTTCGTGCCACGTATCAGCGCGTGCTGGCCGCTATCCAGGCCATGAGCGAGGAGGCTCTGAACGCGCCCGCGCCCTGGAGTACCTCCGGCAACCCCATCTGGCCCTCTATCGTTGGCAACACCTATGGACATTATGAGGAACACGGTGGCTTCATCCACCGCTGGCTGACCGGCGGGGCGTAGCTGAGAACAAGGAGCATCTTTGTGAACATCACTGATGGCGCGCCGTCTGGCGCGGAGATCATGCGCCAATTTCTTGCCAGCTCGCCCTATGTCGGCCACCTTGGCATGCGCCTGACCGATATTCAGCCGGGCCAGGCCACCCTGACCATGCCCTTTACCGAATCGCTGGTCACGATTGGCACCATCGTGCATGGCGGCGCGATTGCCTCGCTGATCGATACGACGGCGATGGCGGCGGCCTGGTCGGATGTCCCGGCGGTTGAGAACCTGCGCGGCACCACCGTCGGGCTGACCGTCAGCTATCTCGCCGCCGGCAACCGCGAAGACCTCCAGGCCACCGCGAAGGTGCTGCGGCGCGGCAAGAGCCTCGCCTATCTCGACGTAGAGGTGCGCGGCGCCTCAGGCGCCTTCGTCGCCAAGGGTCTCGTCACTTATAAGCTGGGCTAATGGCCGCCAGATGCTCCTCGTAATGCTCGTAGGTATTGCCGGCGACCACCCACACCACCTTTGTATCGCGCAGCCAGGCAAAGCGCTCCGCGTTGGTCAGGTCATCATCGCTGAGCGCCTGCACCTGCGCTAGCACTTGCTGATAGCTGCCGCGAAAGGCCGCCAGCACCTCATCGAGCGGGCGGCTGCGGTTCTCTTCATAGAACCGCGCATTGATACCCTCCACCTGATCATCCTCCAACCCCTGCGGCGGAATGCCCGGCACCCGCGCCGGCTGCACCGGGTCCAGAATATCCAGCAGCCGCAGATGCCAGCAGGTCAGGTGCGCCAGCACATCCTTCACCGACCAGTCGCCCATCGCGTCCGGTGCCGTCAACTGCCGCGCATCCAGCGGCGCCAGCGCCGCCTCAAAGGCCGCGTAGCCGGCCTGCATCCGTTCCACCAGCGCCGCGTGATCTCTCGGTTCTTCCATTGCTTCTCTGCTCCCCTTGTGTTTTCTAAGACGGAATCACATCTCTAGATGATTCTCGCACACAAACAGGACAGTATTTGTCAGCATTGATACAAAGCCAGAATCACAGCTATCCGCCTCGTAACGCTTTTCGTAACGCTCACGTATCCCCTCTCATGCTATGCTTCCTTCAGATGAAAGGAGGAGGCTGATGTATCATCTTTTTTCTCGCTGGCAGCGCGTGGCGCTACGCTGGCTCTGGACGCTCGTGGGAGGGCTGGGGCTGGCCGTGTTGCTCGGCGCCTGCTTTGGGCAACAATACTGCAATGCAGCCATCGCTACGCCGCCCGCTTTGCTGGCAGCCGCCAATGGCATTTTCTATCTGGGCGAGGCATACGGCGTGCAAATCAACGCGCTGCGCGCCAGCGACGGCGCCCATCTCTGGACCGGGCCAACCGCCCGCTTCGAGGGCGCCAGCGATGGAGACGTTTTTTTCCTGACGGGCACGACGCTGGAGGCGCGGCGCGACCAGGATCAGTCGCTGCTCTGGCAATACTCGCCCGCTGGCCTTCCCGCCCCAGCCGTCGATCAAGGGGTGGTCTATATCGCCACAACCGACTCGGTGGTTGCGCTGCGCGAGAGCGATGGCTCGCTGCTCTGGCAGCAGCATCTCGAATTTACGCCAGTGCGGCTCAAGGCGACGGCTGGCAGCATCTATCTGCTTGGCCCGCAAAGCCTCACAGCCCTGCGGGAACGCGACGGCTCACAAATCTGGCAAGCGGACGCCACTGGGACCATCACCTCTGCGCTGGAGATAGACGCTGGCAACGTGTATCTTGGCTCCGCGCAGCAGGTGCAGGCGCTGCGCGCCAGCGATGGCTCGCCGCTCTGGCAGGTGAGTACCGATACTGAGGGGAGATTCATGGCAGCCGGTGGCGGCATGGTCTATCTTGTCAGCAACAAGAGCCTGAACGCGCTGCGCGCCAGCAATGGCTCCATTGCCTGGCAGGTGCCGATGCCAGAGCCGGATGTGCCGTCGGTGGCTTCTGTGTTGCCGCTGGGGGAGAACGTTATCTACTTTGGACTTGATCGGCATATGCACGCCCTGAAGGCCAGCGACGGCTCGCGGCTCTGGGAGCAAGGGCTTCAGATTCCTACCGGGAATACTGCGGTTCTGGCCGCCACAAATGGTATCATTGCAGTTGGTACAGTGTACTCAGTGAATGAGGGCAACTGCGGCCCGACGGTCTTCCCGCCGTCGGCGGCCAGTGTCAGTGCCAGCGATGGCAGCGTCCTCTGGTACTCTAAATCCAACCATCCGTGAGGAGAATTGATGCTTGCGCAGCCGACGCCCTTTGCCGAGGTCAACGCCCTGTTGGAGGACTTGCTGGCGAGCGTGCAAGCCATTTTAGGCACACGCTTGCTCGGCATGTATCTTCACGGGTCGCTGGCGCTCGGCGATTTCGACCCGGAGCGCAGCGATATTGATTTTCTGGTGGTGACTGATGATGTGCTGCCAGACGATCTTTTCGCGGCATTGCAGGCCATGCACGCCCGCATCGCTGCCAGCGGCCTGCCCCTGGCAACCGAACTGGAAGGCTCCTATATCCCCAGGGATGCCCTGCGCCGCCGCGACCCAGCCCAGGCGCGGCATCCGCGCATTGATCGGGAGGGGCGGCAGTTGACCCTGGAGCCGCACGACAGCGATTGGGTGATTCAGCGCTTCATCCTACGAGCGCATGGTGTGGTGCTGGCGGGACAGTCCCCAGACACATTGATCGATCCCGTCTCCCCACACGACCTGCGCCGGGCAGTGATCGAACTGGTGCGCGAGTGGTGGGTGCCAATGTGCGACGATCCCACCCGGCTGCACTATCCTGGTTATCAAGCCTACGCCGTTCTGACGATGTGCCGAATATTGTATACGCTGCGCTTTGGCAGCGTTGTCACCAAGCTCAGCGCGGCGCGCTGGGTGCAGCGGAACCAGGGCAAGCGCTGGGCCGCGCTGATCGAGCGCGCCCTGACCTGGCAGCCCGACGCGCAGCGCGATGATCTGGCCGAAACGCAGAGCTTGATTCAGTACACGGCTGAATGCTGCCAGCAGTATGAGCGCGGGATGGGTGCAGCTAATGACTAGCGCGCGGGTAAAGCGCACCTCCACTTGTAGCGCCAGCATCTTATACCACATCTGGTTGAAATGGAGCAGGATGCCCCTCACACAAAGGCAAGGAGTGAGCCATGAGTACCTACATCTTTGACAATGCTGCACAGCAAGCGAGTCAGCGTTTCGCCAGCCTGGCGACGCTTTACGACCCCTGGACCATCCGCCATCTGGAGGCCACCGGCATCGGCCCTGGTTGGCACTGCTGGGAGGTCGGCGGCGGTGGAGGGTCGATTGCCGCCTGGCTGGGAGAGCGCTGCGGCCCTACCGGCCATGTCTTCGTCACCGACATCGACCCGCGCTATCTCGTAGAACTCGCAGCGCTTCACCAGGCGCATATTACGATCCAGCGCCACGATATTGGCAGCGATCCCATGCCCGCCCAGACCTTTGATCTCATCCATGCCCGGCTGGTCCTCATCCATCTGCCCACACGCGAGCAGGTGCTTGACCGGCTGGTAGCAGCGTTGAAGCCGGGAGGCTGGCTGGTCCTGGATGAATACGATGTGACCCTGATCGACCAGACGTACCTGACACCCGATGCGGCAGCAGTGGCGCTCTACCAGAAAATGTGGGCAGCCCAGGATCAACTCATGCGCAGACGTGGAGTTGATCTGGCCTGGGGACGCAGACTGTATCAGCGCCTGAAGGTGCATGGGCTGGTCAACGTACTCATGGAGGGCATAGTGCAGGTCTATGAAGGTGGGACAGCCGGCACGCGAATGATGCGCGCCAACTACGAGCAGATTCGTGCGGAGGCCGTCAGCGCCGGATTGATCACCAACGAGGAGGTCGATCAGGTGCTGACCCTGCTCGATGACCCCAGCTTTGCCATCAATGCCCCCGTCATGTTCACCGCCTGGGGTCGCCGGCCCTAACCGACCCCACAGAAAGGCGCCCCATGCTCTTCGCGGCCTGGGGTCGTTGAGGTACAATGAGAGGGCGCCATAACCAGCAAGGCAGATACCCGTCTGGCCTGGCAGCACCAGTTTAGCTCGTATGTGTAAGGAATAGCTTGCTTATGTATCAGCCGACGACGCGGGTGCTGACCGTGCTGGAACTGCTGCAATCGCACCGGCAGCTCAGCGGGCCGGACCTGGCCGGGCGCCTGGAAGTCGATATTCGCAGCGTGCGCCGCTATATCATGATGCTGCAAGACCTGGGCATTCCCGTTGAGGCCCAGCGCGGGCGCTATGGCGCCTACCGGCTGCGACCCGGCTTCAAGCTGCCGCCGCTGATGTTCAATGAAGAGGAGGCGCTGGCCGTCATCCTGGGGCTGGCGATGGCCCGCCGGCTGGGCCTGGCCGAGTCGCCGCTGGCGACGGAGGGCGCGCTGGCAAAGATCGAGCGCGTCTTGCCGGTGGCGCTGCGCGAGCGCGTGCGCGCCGTGCAGGAGAGCCTGGCGCTGGCGCTGCCCGGCGAGGCCATCAGCGCGGCCAGCGCGCTGGTCGTCGCCTTTAGCCTGGCCGCGCAGCAGTCGCGCTGCCTCTGGCTGCGCTACCGCGCCTGGGAAGATCAGGAGACCGAGCGCGTCATCGACCCTTACGGCCTGGTCTATCGCGCTGGCCGCTGGTACGCCACCGGCTACTGCCATCTGCGCCAGGCCGTCCGTGTCTTCCGGCTGGACCGCGTGTTGGAGGCACAACTACGCGAGGAGACTTTCACCCGCCCGGCGGACTTCGATTCACTCGGCGAAGTGGAGCGCTCCATCGCTCGCGCCCCCGGCGAGTGGGGCGCCACCATCTTGCTCAAGACCACCCTGGAGGAAGCGCAACGCCTGACCACGCATCATATCCTCGCCGTGCTGGAAGAGACCGCCGAGGGCGTGCTGCTGCGCTGCTACGCCGGCAGCCTGGAATGGTTGGCCTGCTTCCTGGCGACGCTGCCCTGCCCGCTGGTCATTCAGGAGCCGCCAGAACTGCGCG
>CAZFWN010000131.1:15016-16149 GCA_964522745.1 uncultured Ktedonobacterales bacterium | reverse complement strand
TTGCCCCGCATACGGTGGTGGCTGCTGGTTGGGATAGGGATAGGGCGTCTGCTGTTGGTTGGGATAGGGATACGCGGAAGGCTGCGAGCCGGGGTACTGATAGCCAGGCGTCTGGGCAGCAGGATACGCTGCCGCTGGCGACCCTGAATACACAGCTTGCTGATAGGTTTGCGCCGCCAGCGGATTCGCCGCTTTGCGCTCCTGCATCAGCAGATAGATACCCACGCCCAGCAGCGCTCCCGTCACGATCAGCGCGAGCCAGAAGGCCCACGCGCTCGCATACCAGGAGCCGGCCAGGTGTTGGGTCACATTGTCGTTCCCGGTATACGAGAAAGACTTCTCGACATCGCTTTCTTCTGAATTGATCGAGATCAGGAACGAGAATTCCAGCACCAATGATACCGCCGAAACGCCAATCAGCGTGTAGGTCATCAGGCGCTGGGACATTTTGCGCTTAGACACCAGCCAGGCAGCAGCGATCAAGCCCAATGCGCCCACAACCACCAACCAGAGATACCCATAGATGGCATCAAAGGTGGTATCGGTGGTAGAGGTTCTAAAGGTCGAGGTGTTATTTGCGTTGCCCGTATCTTTATCGAAGATCGGGTTGGCAAGACCGCTGGTAACGACGCCCCAGCCGGGGTGAGTTACGCTATCGGAGACCGTGACCGTAACGTCGTTTCTGGTATCACTGTACCTGATGGTTCCGCTGGGGTCGGGCGAAGAATACCAGGGTAGAAAGAACAGGACCAGCAAGAGCGCCCCGCCCAGCAGCGCGGCCTGGCCGGATTTGCCCACGCTCTGCCAAAAGACACTGAAGTTAAAGCCGGTGCCCGTCGTTGGCTGGGCGGCGTACTGCATATATGGGCCGGTTGCCGACGGTGGGACAGGGTAGACTGGTGGCGGGGTATAGGCCGGCTGTGGCGGCACATAGGTCGGCTGCTGAGGAAGATACCCCGGTGGTGCGTAGTTCTGCGGTGGGGGAACCTGCTGCGTCGGATCGTACCCCATAAGGCTGCTCCTTCATAACCAAAAGACCTTCGTGACCGAAAGAGAGGCGCACTTGCTTGAACAAGCGTCCGCTACTGACCAGGATACTGCGGTGGCTGCTGCTGGTTGGGATAGGGATACGC
>CAZFWN010000131.1:0-14916 GCA_964522745.1 uncultured Ktedonobacterales bacterium | reverse complement strand
GGGTAGCTGGGCTGCGAGCCTGGATAGCTGGGCTGCTGATATGAACTGGCAGCCAGGGGGTTCAGCGCCTTGCGCTCCTGCACCAGCCCGTAGATGGCGACGCCGGCAACGGCAAGCGTGCCAAGGAAATCCAGCCAGAAGCCCGCGCCGACGCCGGCAGTAGTGCCTCTTAGAGAAGCATCAAAGGCGCTGAAAAAAGAGTTGATTGCCAAAAGGAAACTCAGTTCCAGCGCCGCCATGACCCCTGAGATCGCAAGAACAATCCCCGTTGCTGTAATCCGGGAAAACAAGAGGCGCCGACTGATGAGCCAGGTCATAGCGACCAGGCCAAGCATGCCCAGAAAGATCAGCCAGACATAGAAGAAGAGGCTCCCTGAAGAACTGGCAATGCTAAAGCCGTTCGAGCTGTCACCGCCGCCGGAAACCCAGGGGAACAGAAAGAACAGGAAGAGCGCGAGACCCCCAATGCCAGCCGCCTGGCCGGTGAGTCCCAGGCTCTTCCAAAAGGTGCCGAAATCAAAGCCTGCTGTCGCTGCCATTGCCGTCGGCGGCGGTGGCGTGCTGCTATACTGCGCATACGTAGCCGGGGCAGGCGGCGGTGTATACGCTGGCGGCGCCGGCTGTGGTGGGACATACGTTGGCTGCTGAGATACCCCATAGGTTGGGGGCGAATAGCCCTGGGGTGGTGGAACCTGCTGCGTTGGATCGTAGCCCATGTTTAACACTCTCCTTAGAAAGACTCAAGAATACAGTCCACAGGTCTTATTGACCAGGATATGGAGGTGGGTACTGCCCTGGCTGCTGCCCCGGAGCGGGCGGTGGCTGATAGGGTTGGGAGCCAGGATATTGGGTTGGTGGTTGATAGGGTGGCGCGCCTGGATATTGCGTCGGCTGTTGATAGGGTTGGGAGCCAGGATATTGCGTCGGCTGTTGATAGGGCGGCGCGCCTGGATACTGAAGCGGCTGCGCGTAGACGCCCGCTGGCGCGCCAGCCAGAGCCGGCTTTTGGAGATAGTTGAAGTACAGATACGCTCCGCCGGCAGCCAGTGTCGCCAGCAATCCCAGCCAGAAGCCGAAGGATGGCCCGGTTGCATAGCTCAGCGTGGCATCTATCTTGCCTCCGCCAAACAGCCGCAGGAACGCATTGGCCTCATCCACATTCTTCTTTGTGAGCGGAAAAGCCGAAAAGGTCGAGAACAGAAAGATCACTTCGATCAGCAGCGCGACGCCCGCGCTGATCAGGATGAATAATCGCCCCTGCTGAGCCGCCAGCTTCTTCATCGCTACCAGCAGTGGTAGGCCAATCAGCGCGAGGCTTGCCAGCAGCGCCAGGAAGAGCGGAACAAAGCCAAAGCTCTCCACCACTTTTTGATTCGTTTGCGGATCCGTCACGTTCACCGTATTGGTGTGCCCAAAGAAGGCCAGCGTAAAGCCAGAGGCCGAGCGATCCCCATTGTCAGATGTCGTCTGGCCCGGAGTAGTAGAAGTGCTGTTCTGGTTGGTAAGTCTCGCGCAATCCGAGCCTTTGCATGCAACGCTGCCGCTAAACCATGTAAAAGCGAACGAGAGCAGCAAGATCAACCCGGCCACGACACAAATTCTATCGCCAAGACCCAGGTTCGCCAACAGCGCGCCGGAAGGTGCGCCTCCGGCGGGCGGCGCGCCATACGGCGGGGGCGGGGCAGCGTAGCCCTGTGGCGGCGGATAGCTTTGCGGATATCCTTGCGGCGGGTAGCCGCCCGGCGGGGGAACCTGTTGTGTTGGATCGTAACCCATGCGCAACTCCTCACATTGCTTCTTCTAGCCAAAAGATGGCTACATACGACCTTTGCCAGCTTCAAACAACCTGGCATCAGTAACTCCCCAGGCAACCAATGAGATACTGGCATTGTAACATGGCCGCTTCAGAAATGCAATAGGCAATTTTATATAACTCTAGCAAGAATAGAGAACATGCCGCTAGAACCCTTTTGGGGGAAGGCTTTTGCCCGGTTCTGATGCCTATGCTATACTCAAGCTACATCTGCATTGGAGGAAGAAAAACGCCGGAGCATCTGATGATTCTGGGCGTGCGCGCCGACAGCATCGATATGGCGAGCGCGCTGGCATATATCGAACGTTTGATTGAGCAGCGCCGGCGGAGCGCCGGCCCGGCCCAGCAGATCGTGACGGTCAATCCTGAGTTTGTCTGGGAGGCGCGCAAGAACGCCATCTTTCGGGAGACGATCAACAATGCGGCACTGGTGGTGGCCGATGGCATAGGCATCGTCTGGGCCTCGCGCATTCTGCGGCATCCCTTCCCAGAGCGCGTGACGGGCACCGATCTGCTGCCACTGCTCGCCGAGCGCTGTGCTGCGCGGGGCTACCGGCTCTTCCTGCTGGGCGCCGCGCCGGGCGTGGCTGAAGCCGCCGCGCAGGTCTTGCAGCAGCGCTTCGCGGGGTTGCAGATCGCCGGCACCTATGCCGGCTCGCCCGCTCCCGCCGAGGCCGCGTACATCCTGGGGCTGATTGGCGCCGCCCGGCCCGATGTGCTGGCCGTCGCCTATGGGGCGCCACGCCAGGACTTGTGGATACACCAGCACGCCAAAGCGCTGGGCGAGGCCGGCGTGGCAGTGGCGCTCGGCATCGGTGGCGCGCTCGATTTTCTGACCGGACGTGTTCCGCGCGCGCCGGCCTGGATGCGCCGCGCCGGGCTAGAATGGGTCTTCCGTCTGCTGCGCCAGCCACGCCGCGCCTGGCGCATGCGCGTCCTTTTCCCGATGGGCGCGCTGGTCTGGCTGCAACGCTTTCGCGGAGAATAGCCAGAGAGGGGCCACCGTTATTGGCGCGTTCTCTCGCCCGTTCTTAACAAGAGAGAATCAACGCAGAGGATGTACCCTTTGAACGATAAAGAGAGAGCCATGCTGAGACAGATCATCGCCCGCTTTGCAGGAAAGAATGTGCTGGTGGTGGGCGATATGGTCGCCGATGAATATATTGTTGGGACGCCCGCGCGCATCTCCCGCGAGGCGCCGGTACTCGTCTTAGAGCAGCACGAGCATTTCACTGTACCCGGCGGGGCCACGAACCCCGGCGTCAATGCGCGCACACTCGGAGCGCAGGTCTTTCTGGCCGGGCTGGTGGGCCAGGACGCGCCCGGTGAGCGGCTGCGCGCCAAGCTGGCCGAATACCAGATGCACTGCGAGGGGCTGATCTCTGAGGCGCGCCGGCCCACTTCGACCAAGACGCGCATCCTGGCCGGCAGCAGCCAGCTCGCCAAGCAGCAGATTGTGCGCGTCGATGTCATCGATGGCTCGCGGCTGGGCAACGGCTCGGAGGCTGAGATGATCGCCTATATCGAGCGCGTTCTGCCAGCGATGGACGCGGTGATCCTTTCCGACTATGAGAACGGCGTGATCAGCCCGGCGATTATCGAGACCTGTATCTCGCTGGCGCGCAAGCTGGGCAAGATCATCACCGTCGATGCGCACGGCGACCTCTTCCGCTTCCAGGGCGTCACGGCGGTGACCCCCAACCAGCCGGAGGCCGAGGCTACGCTGAAGACGACGATCACCGACCTTGCCAGCCTGGAGGCCGCTGGCAAACAACTGCTAGAGGGCACCCAGGCGCGGGGTGTGCTGATTACACGCGGCAGCGAGGGTATGAGCCTCTTTGAAGCCGGCCAGCCGCCGCTGCACATTCCGGCCAGCAATGTCACCGAAGTAGCCGACGTCACCGGCGCGGGCGATACCGTCGCAGCCACCTTTACGCTGGCGCTGGCCGCTGGCGCCGAGATGGCCCAGGCAGCGCTGCTCGCCAATATTGCCGCCGGGCTGGTCGTGCGCCAGTTGGGCTGCGCCACCAACACCCCTGAAGAACTGATCCAGGGCGTCGAGAAAGTGTTATTTCAATATCCTCAAAGATGACAGTACATCCCACATCACCAAAAATACAGGATCGCTCTTCGCTCGCTGCCATCCTGCGCGAGCGCCAGGCGGCAGGTCAGCGAGTCGTCTTCACCAACGGCTGCTTTGACCTGCTGCACCTGGGGCATGTGCGCTATTTGCAGGAGGCGCGGGCGCTGGGTGATCTGCTGGTGGTTGGGCTGAACAGCGACGCCTCCACACGGGCCATCAAAGGGCCGAAGCGCCCGCTGGTTCCAGAGCAGGAGCGCGCCGAGGTGCTGGCCGCGCTGGCCTGCGTGGAGTATGTGACCATCTTTGAGGAGCCAACGGCAGTCGCGCTGGTCGAAGCGCTGCGCCCGGATGTCTATGTGAAAGGCGGCGATTACGCCGCGCCCGGCGGCGCAGAGGAGAGGCCGGCTATCAATTTCGCCAAACTGCCGGAGGCCGCGCCGGTGCTGGCCGCCGGCGGGCAGGTGCGGCTGATCCCCTATGTGCCAGGGCATTCCACCAGCGACCTGATCGAGCGCATCGTCGAGCGCTTCGGGGCGGGAGGCTGAGCATGAAGCGCGATCCGATCTCCATCAAGGCAGAGGTCTCCTCTGCCGAGCCGGCGCCCACAGGCGCGCCTGAGAAAGTGACACCACCAGGGGCGCCGGCGCGAACTCCCAAGCCTGCAGGCCGCAAAGGCAAGCAGCAAAAGAACACGCCACCGCCCGCCACTGGGAAAGGAACCACCACCGCCGGCAGACGCGGGAACAAAGCAGCCAAACCTGCTGCTCCCCCCCGATCAAAGACCCCCTCCGCGAAAACGAAGCCGCAGCGCCAGCGCTCCCAGCACTCATCATCAGGATCATCCAAGACGAAGACACGCGCCCCATCTCAGCCTATCCCAACAGTCGTGGATTCGTCCCAGCCCGCGCAGGCAGGCTCCATTTCGCCAGAGGGGACGCCAAATGCGACTTTAGCCGCCAGCGGCGGGGAGGGGGGAGTCCGCGCAGGCGGCCCTGGCGATGGAACGCCCTTAGGCGCGGTTACAACCGTCGGCGCTCCCGCAGGCGACCACTCCAGCCGGCGGCTGGTCAGGGCTGCCACGTTTATTATGCTCGGCAATCTGCTGAGCAGCTTGCTCGGTCTGGTGCGCTTGCAGGTGGTCGCCGGGCTGTTTGGTCGCGGCAGCGAGACCGACGCCTTCTATGCCGCGCTGAAAATTCCGCAGCAATTCTATGATCTGCTGGTTGGCGGAGCCATCAGCGGCGCGCTGATCCCCACCTTCGTCGATTACAGCGCGCCCGACAAGCGCCGCGAACTGCGGCGCATCTTCAGCAGCGTCCTCACGCTGGTTGCGCTGATTACCGCTGTGGTCGTCATCGCGCTGGTGCTGCTGGCACCGCTCTATATGCGCGCGCTGGTTCTCTTCCAGGGGGGAACGTTCGACCTCACCGTGAATCTCACGCGCCTGGTCGTGCCCAGCATCTTCCTGCTCGGCCTCTTTGCCGTCGGCTCGGCGCTGCTCTACGCGCTGCGCTCGGTGATCTTCGCCTCCTGGGCCAACCCGCTCTATCATGTTGGCATTATCCTGGGCGCCGCAGCCGGCGCGGTGCTGCTGGGTCTGCACTCCGGCATTTATGGCGCGGCGGCGGGCGTGCTGCTGGGCGCCGCCGGCGAAGTCACGCTCATTGCTATCGGGCTGGCGCGCTCCGGCGTGCGCTATCGGCCTGCTGTGGACCTCAAACACCCTGCCGTCCGCCAGATTCTGCGGCTCTATGCCCCCGTTGCGCTGGGGCTGGTTGTCACCGTGCTGGGCCAGCAGATCGACCTGCATCTTGCCAGCGGGCTGAGCAAGGGCAGCGTCAGCGCGCTGGCCTATGCTACCACGCTGATTGGCTTTCCCACCGGGCTGGTCGCCGCCGCGCTCAGCTTCGCCATCATGCCCTCGCTCACCGCCCACGCCACTGAAGGCAACATGCAGGAGTTTAAGCGCACGCTGCGGCTGGGCATCAAGCTGGGTCTGCTGCTGATGATTCCGGCCACCGTCGGGCTGGACATCTTGCGCGAGCCAATCATCGCCGTTATCCTGCTGCACGGCCAGTTCACCCTCAACGATGTGCATGTGACGTCGCTGGCGCTGCTCAACTACTCCTATCAACTGCCCTTCCTGGTGCTTGACCAACTGCTGATCGCCGCGTTTTATGCGCGCAAGAATACCCTCACGCCGGTGATTATCGGCGCCGTCGGCTGGCTCTTCTATCTGGCCGTCGCGCTGCCCTTCGTTGGCAGCATCGGCATGCCCGCGCTGGCGTTTGCTCAGGCGGTCCAGAACAGCGCCCACGCCATCATCCTGCTGATCCTGCTGCGCCGGGCCATCGGCCCGCTGGCCGGCGAGGGTCTGCTGGGAGCGCTGGGCAAAATCTGCCTGGCCTCGGCCATCATGGGCGGCGTCTGCTGGGGACTGCTGCAACTGGTCAGCCCGCTGGCGCTCTTCAGCCTGCAACACCTCAGCGGCCAGATACTTACCGTCCTCGTCACCGCTGGCGGCGGCACGCTGGCCTACTTCCTCCTGGCGCATCTCTTCGGCTTGCAAGAGGTCCGGCTGCTCGGCAGCCTGGTGCGGCGCAGGTTTAGCCGGGCGAACGCAGCCTAGCTCTGCTCCCAAACACAGTAGGAGGCCACCTTATGCGCATCTGGACAGCCCGATTCACGGCCCTGTTTATCGGGGTCGCTCTCATCGGCGGTCTGCTCGCTGGCCTGGTCACACTTTTTCTTTTTTATCCCTACCTAATTGCTCGATATATTGCTCAATATCTTTCCGCGACATATGGATATGGCCTGGTGTTTAGCCTGGCGTTGATCGTTCTCAGTCTGGTCGGGGTGCGCTTTGTTCGCAGCCGGCTGCTGCGCGTCGGCCTGTGCTTACAGGCCAGCTTGAGCGTCATCAGCCTGCTGTTGTATCTCCTTGACCTGCTCGCGCTGCGGGGCGTCCTCCCATACATGCCCGAAGGCGGAATGCCGCTCGGTTTCTCTTTGACGATCCTGCTCGCGCTGCTGCCAAACGTGGTGCTGATCTGTCTCTCCTATGGCATTGCTCGCTGGCGCTCCCCACGGGACTTGCTGCTGACGCTCGCGCAGGTCGTCCTCAGCCTGGGGGGACTGGCGCTGCTGCTGGAACTGCCCTCTGACCTGCCGCGCGTGTACATGGTCCAATCGGCGTTCTCTGGTGTGCTGGCCGCCTTTGGATGCTGGCTCCTGCTGCTCCGGCCAGCCGCCTGGCGAGCGCGGCCAGGGGTGATTGCGCTGCTGCTGGCATCGCGGGCACTCCCGCTGCTCGTCGATCTGGTGAGAGTGGCCCTTCTGCGGCTGGTGGACTTCAAATCGCTCTCTGCCCTGTTCTTGGCATTCCAACCCCTATCCTTCCTGAGCGCGTTTTCGGGAACGCTCTTCCTGCTGGGTCTGCTCCTGCTCATTCAGACCGAGCGCCAGCAGCGGCAGCCAGTGGAGGAGCCAGCAGGCATCGGCGCGCAGTCCACATAAGCGCCAGAGGAGGAAGACCTATAGATCGCAAGCATCTTCTCACACACCTTGCGCAGATCGTATGCGCCATCCAAAGACCACATCCGGTGAGGGTAGCGATAGATGGTATCGACGCGGCGGGCAAGACGACGCTGGGCGATGAACTGGCCCAAATGCTTGAAGCGGCTGGACGGCCCATCATCCGCGCCTCGGTTGATGGCTTTCACCGGCCCCGCAGCGAGCGCTACCAGCGCGGCCCAGACTCCCCTGAAGGCTACTATGAGGATGCTTTTGATTATCCTGCTCTGCGCGAGCGGCTGCTGCTTCCACTTGGACCGGGCGGCAACCGGCAGTATCAGCGCGCCATTTTCGACTTCCGCACCGATACGCCGCTCCCGGCAGGCGAAGAGGAAGCGGCGACGAATGCTGTGTTGCTCTTCGACGGGGTGTTTCTGCTGCGCCCGGAACTGGCAGACCATTGGGAGTATCGTATCTTCGTGGATGTATCTTTTGAAGTTGCTCTGGAGCGCGCCCTGGCACGCGATCAACGGCTCTTCGGCTCGGCTGAGGCCGTTCGGTCACGCTACGCTCAGCGCTACATTCCTGCACAGCGTTTCTATCTGCAAACAGCCAGGCCCAAAGAACACACTGATGCCATCATCGAGAACAACGACCGGCTGCACCCACGCCTGATTTTCCCAGCCCATCCGGCGTAACCAACCCAGATGCTAGGAGTTCGAGAGCAGCACGGTTGCGGCATGGACGAGATGCCAGATCAGCAGGCCGGCAGCGACCAGGCTGAGGACGAGATGCACCTGGCGCCAGGCTCGAATGAGCCAGAGAAAAAAGTGTTCGCGCTGCATCGCTCGCTCAAGGTCTCGCGCCTCGCGTTTGATAGCTTGCATGGACTGGCGACGCCCGCGTCCGAAAGCGCGCTGTGAGCGTTCCGCTGCGAGTTCCTCCAGGCGCTCTTCGCCACGCGCATTGAGTGTCTGGAGCGCCGCGCTCGCCGCCAGACGTGGGCAGAGATGATCCAGCAGGCGCCCCACCAGACCGCTGGCAACGACGCCGATCAGCCCATAAAACGTGGCGGTTCCGCTGGATTCGTCCAAATTGCCGGTGGTGTGCATCCAGATGAGCAGCAGTCCCAGCAGCCCCCCTACCACATGCCAGATCAGGAAGATAGCCAGATGCCCTGCCCAGTCCATGCCCCAGCGCTTGCGCAGCGCGTAGCCCGCGCCGACCAGGATCAGCAGCAGTGTCCCGGCAGTGGCGAGCGCCAGGCCAATCACGCTATCCGGGGCGACGTCAGCACCCTGAAGATACCAGCGATAGAACAGCGCCAGCGCCAGCCCTGCTGCCAACCCGACCAGCCCAGCCACGCCTTGCGCCCTGGAGACGTGGAATCTCAACCAGGGATAGCGCAACGATTCTTTTCGTCTTCTAGCCAACAGTGATCGTGCCATCGGTATGCACCTGAAGCGGCACCGCAGGCAACGGCTGGGTGGCCGGCCCTTGCAGCACCTTGCCCGCCTGCGCGGGGTCAAAGATGGCCCCATGCGCCGGACACACCAGGCGCTGGGTGCCTGCATCATAGTCTACGTAGACGCCGCGATGCGTGCAGGCTTGCTCGCATGCGAAAAAAGTGCCATCCGGCAGACGCACGAGCAGGCTTTGCTTGCCATCGCGCGGATTGACAAACGCGGTGGCGCTGTTGCGCGCCTGCGAGGTACGGCCCACCAGACCTTTGGGCAATTGGGCCACCTGCGGCCCCTGATTGCCCAGCTTGCGCAAGATGCCCACCAGACCCAATCCCCCGGCACCTATGCCCAGGGTGAGGCTGCCCCCGGCAACCACCATGCCGAGCAATTTGCGGCGGCTCAGTTGGTCGGGCAGGCGCTGACGGTATCCTGTCTTCACGGCTGGTGGTCCTCTCTGGCAGTGGAGCCTGTCTCTGCTGGCGCGAGGTGCTTGCGCCAGCAGAGACAGGCCAGGGTTCACAGTATGCGTCTCAAAATAGGATCGATTGCTTTTTTCTGCGACCTGTTGAGGCTACTTATTGAACAGTGACGGTAATGGTCGCCCCTTTTTCACTCTTGATGGTGAACGTGCCGGAAGTGTTGAAGGTCATCGTAGACGATTGATTGATCGGGATAGCAACATCGACGCCCGCCTTATGGGCGTCGCCCTGGTCAATGTCCTGCAACTCATCGCTGCGATTTTGGACGGTAATGGTATCGCCCTTCTTCAGGCTAATGCTGGTCTGGTCAAAGTAGTAGACATCCCCCGAAGCACCCTGGTTTTCTCTGATAGAGACCGTCATCACCGAGGCATTCCCGCCGGCATTACTGCTGGCGGCAGCAGTGCTGCCACACCCGGCCAGCGCGAGAACGCCCAGCAGGGCACCGACAAACCAAAATACAATGACACTTGCCTGATGCTTTTTAACCATTCCTGGTTCCTGTTCTAGGATGAAGCTCAGCACACCTGAGCACGTGGGGGATAATACGGGTATCGGACATCTTGTGTAAACACTTCTCGCGCTTTTATAGGAATAAAGTACCAGGAAAATGTCCGGCTTATCGCCTGAATGTTACATTAGCAAGTATAGTACGTTAACACGTCAACAATGTAAATACCTCATCTGACTATGCGCCAGATTCCCCTTGCTGCATACTGCTAACGTAGTACACAGTGGAGCGCTATTTGCGCGCTGCACCCTTCTGATTGTTGACCCGTTCCATTCACCATCAGGGGATCACTCCCGATGACTCCGCGTCTGACCGATTGGACGCTGGCGTTGGCCGCCGCGCTGGCCCTCGTCACCGGCCTGCTCAGTCTGTTCAGTGGCCGCCCACAGGACGGGCTGATCTTCCTGCTGCATGGCATGGTTGGCCTGTGGCTGCTGCTGTTGCTGTGGGGCAAGCTGCGGCGTGTCTGGCCCCGGCTGGTCCAGCCCCGGCGCTGGAACCGGCGCACGATTTATGGGACGCTGGCGCTGCTTTTCGTGGCCGTGACGCTTGGCTCCGGCATCTGGTGGGTTGGCGGCGGCGCGCTGGTGGTGGCCGGCTGGAATCTGCTCAACTGGCATATTGCCCTGGGGCTGACGCTCACCATCGTGATTGTGACGCATATGCTCGCCCGCGCCAAGCGCCTGCGCAAGCGCGATGTCACCGGCAGGCGGCAGATGCTGCACTTTGGCGCGCTGCTGCTGGGCAGCGCGGCGCTCTGGCCCGCGCAGCAGCTTGCTCAGCGAGCGCTGCGCCTGACCGGCGCGACGCGGCGCTTCACCGGCTCCTACGAAGCCGGCAGCTACGCCGGCAATGTCTTTCCCGCCTCAAGCTGGGTCGCAGACCAGCCACGCTCGCTCGACCAGGCCACCTGGCGGCTCACGCTGGATGGCGCCGTCAAGACGCCGCGCAGTTTCTCCTACGACGAACTGGCCGCGCTGGGCGACATGCTGGAGGCCACGCTGGACTGCACCGGCGGCTTCTACAGCACCCAGCGCTGGCGCGGCGCCCGTGTCGGGCGGCTGCTCGACCAGGCCGGCCCACTGCCGGAGGCCACCTCTGTGCGCTTCATCTCGGTGACCAGCTATCGCTGGAGCCTGCCATTAGAAGAGGCCCGCGCCGCGCTGCTGGCAACGGCTATCGACGATGAGCCGCTCTCCTACGATCATGGCTTCCCGCTGCGGCTGGTCGCCCCCGGCCATCGCGGCATGGAGTGGGTCAAGTGGTTGGTGCGCGTCGAAGTCATCACCGCGCCCGATCCCGGCCAACTGCTCTCCATCTTCACCAGCAGCTTCACCCCAGCCGGGCAGGGGAAATAACCACCGCACATGCCAGGTTTACAACTGGCAGCATTCCTGCTATAGTAGAGGAGTACGGCTGCCCGGATGCTCTGCACCGCGAAGGAGAAAGCGATGGCGAACCAGCCAGATACCCCATCGAGGTTGCTGCTCGTCGAAGATGACCTGGAACTGCAAGAGCTTTTATCCAGCCTGTTGTTGGACGAGGGGTATCTCGTTACATCGGCCTCATCGGTGGCGCGTGCCCGTTCCCTACTGGATGAACAGGTCTTTGGTCTCATCTTGACGGATCTCTTCACCGCAACACCCAACGAGGCGCTCAGTTCTGTCGAGCCATTGCGGGCCTCTGCTCACCCCACTCCTGTGGGCATCATGACTGGCTGGCCCCTTCCGCCAGAGATGGTCCTCCAGCGCGGTTTCGCTTTCTTGCTCAAAAAGCCTTTTGATCTGGATGATCTGCTCATCACCCTGGCAGGCTCGTTTCAGGTCTCGCTCACTCCTGAGCAAACTCGCTTTTCACAGCAGGTGCAGCAATTTTTGGCCGCCTTAAATGCGCGTGATTGGCAGAAGCTCTATAGCCTCTGCACGGATGATTTTGTCTACTATCCGCCCTTGCCCTCGGTCATCACCCAGGAGCGCCGGCTGCGCGGCGTTGCTGCCTATCAGAGCTACCTGGAGACGGTCTTTGCCCAGCTTCCCAATGCCCAATGCGAACAGATACAGGTCTATGGCCGCCCAAAAGGGCTGATCGCGCGTTTCCTGTTTTGCTGGCAGGCTCCCAGCGAGAGCCGCAATCAGGTGGCCGTCACGATGCCCTTCCACTTCGCTGGAGATCGGGTACGCCAGGTGGGCATCTGGCGCAATGCCACGCGCATGCGCACCCTGATGGACAAGGGGTTGCTCATTTCAGGGTGAAAATACCATCGATTTGACACACCAGCAATATCAGCGACCACCAAAGGCTCGCTGGACCCTGCCCGGCAGCGATCACTTTACGACCAGCAGTGGCTCCATCCACTCCGATTTTTCTAGGGTGACGGTGAACCAACAAGACAGCGGAGGGACGGCGAATGGCCGGACCGGCAATGGTTCCCAATTTGCGCAGGTGACTATTCAGACGGACAGCGGCGACATCCATCTGAACCAGGCATAGCCCTTACCAGGCGGTCAGCATTACAGGGGACGCGCCGGCAAGGATGCCGGCGGTACAGAGGATGGCGCGCTATCGGCTGGCGCGCGAGTGCAGATAATCGGAGAGCAGCAGCACCTCCTGCGGGCGTGCCGGCGCGGGCGGGCGCTCACATTCCATCTTTGCCAGCAGTTGCGCGTAGCCTGCTCGCGTGTGCAGCGTGTGGGGGTGTTCTGGGCCAAGCGCCCGGCTTTGAATCGCCAGCGCCCCATGATAAAACTCTTCTGCCTGGGCGTACCTGCCCTGATCGCGGTAGAGGTTGGCAAGGTGGTTGAGCGTCGTTCCCACGTCGGGATGATCTGGCCCCAGCATCTTCTCGCGGATAGTCAGCGCCCGCAGATGCAGCGCCTCCGCCTGGTTATGCTTGCCCTGCTCCTCGTAGAACGAGGCCAGATTGTGCAGGCTAATGGCGACCTCAGGATGTTCCGGCCCCCAGACCTGCTCGCGGATGGCTAACCCGCGCAGGCAGAGTTGTTCTGCCTCTTCGTTCCTGTGCTGGTCCATATACAGCACCGCCAGGTTATTAAGACTGGTGCCAACATCGGGATGCACTGCCCCCAGCGCTCGCTCGCGGATCAGCAGCGCGCGACGATGCAGTCGCTCGGCCCGCTCGTACTTCTTTTCATAGCGATAGAGAACGGCCAGCTTGTTCATGCAGCTTGCCAGATCAAGGTGTTCTGGCCCCAGCACCCGCCGGTACATCACAAACGCCTGCTTGAAGAGGTGTTCAGCCTGCGCGTAGTCCACGCGCACCCGCTGCAAGTAGGCGCCCGCGTGCTTGAGCAAATGCCCGGCCTCGCGTGAGCGCATCTCCCAGTGTTCTATCAGCGCAACACCCACCAACGCCTGCGGCCAGCAGCGCTGGCAGGCCAGCCAGGACGCCGGCTCATGCACATCGGGGAAGGCGCGGCTGATCGCCCGCACAGCGCGCTCGGCCCAGAGGCGCTGCGTCTGCTCATCCATGCTATCTCTGAGCATGACCTGCACCAGACGATGCACCGACAGCGTTCTGGTTGCCGGATCGCGGCGGATCAGCGAGTAGCGCCGCAAGGCGGCCAGCGCGTCATCCAGCGCCCAGGGATTGGCTACCACCGATTGCAGCGCCGGGTCCAGCCCGTCAGCCACCGGAAAAAGTTCCTGAGGAATAGTATCCGGGTCGAGAAAGGCGCACAACCGGAGCAGGTCAGCAGCGGCAGGGTTCAACTGCTGCACCTGCCCGAACGAGAGCGAGAGCGTCGCGCCGACGGATTCTGGATGATCGACGACCAGGCTGCCACGTCGGTTGAGCAAGGTCGCCCGCTGTGCCTGATAGCGCTCCAGATAGCCGCCCAGCCCGCAGCCGGTCTCCTCGATATACGTTCCCGCCTGATCCAGCGCCAGCGGCAGTCCATCCACCAACTCAACGATCTTCCGCGCGCGCTGATACTCGGCAGCCGGCGCCTCCGCAAGTGGCGCGTCAGGACCGAGAGCCTTTGTCCGGCGCAGCAGGAAGAGGACGCCCTCCTCGATCTCCATCTCCTCCAGATCGATGCGCTGGGCTACCGTGCCCGTCACCTGAGCGCGGGTCGTCACGAGGACATGCCCCTGGCTCCCGGCAGGGAGCATCTCATGAAGCAAGAGCAGGTCTTCGATATTGTCCAGAATAAGCAGCCAGTTGCGCTGCTCGCTCAGCCAGCCCGTCACCGCCTGCACCACGCGCCCCTGATCTTGCTGGGATTGCTCTGGGAGACCCAGCACCCGCGCCAGGGCCGCCAGATCGCTCAGTAGGTTCTCATAGGTATCGGCCTTCGCCCAGAGGACGGCGGCGTAGTCGTCACGATAGCGATAGGCATATTCCAGCGCCGTCTGGGTCTTGCCGACGCCGCCCAGCCCGCTCAGCGCCAGCACCGGGGAAAGCGCCGCCGTCTTGCCAGAATGCAGCAGGCTATGCAGACGCGCAAGCACCGCCTCTCGACCAGTAAAGAAGGGATTGCGCCGGGAGGGCACGCGCCAGAGCGCGGCAGAGCGCGCAGGCATGGGGGGCGTGGGGGTTGGCTCATTCTGAACCAGTTCTGCCACAGGCGGAATCAAGCCAAGTTCCTCGGCGCTCTTGCCAAATAACTCGCACAACTGCTGGCGATAGTAGAGGCTTGGAAAGGTCGCGCCGCTTTCCCAGCGCGAGACGGTCACATCGTTGGTGCCGATCATCGTCGCCACATACACCTGCGACCAGTGCTTCTTGAGCCGCTGCGCTTTCAGGCGCGTGTTGGGGGCCGCGTGCATCTCTTTTTTCGCCGTGAGGGCCAGGCTGGGCGCGTTCGAGGCAATCATCATGCTGCTCTTTCATCCCTTCGGGTTGGAACTTGCCGTCTGCTGCTCCGTGAGAGGCTCCGATTCTTCCTATATAGACTGCCATAAAGCCGCGCTCCTGACAACCACTCCACTCACACCGAGAGTGTGAGCGAATCCACACGCCACCCTGCCTCAAAGAGCCAACTCGATGATAACCCGCTGCTAAGTGCAAGCAGGTTTTTGCGGTTAGACTCTGA
>CAZFWN010000130.1:13081-16180 GCA_964522745.1 uncultured Ktedonobacterales bacterium | reverse complement strand
CGCCGATTCAAATCGGCGCCAGGGGCCTTCGGCCAGGATGTCCCTGCGGGACATGCGTGCCAGCCAGTCCCGCAGGGACTTTTTGGCGGCACGCCCGTAGCGCCGAATTTATTCGGCGAATGCCTGGCCGGCGGCGGTTGGCGCCGCGCTGGCGTCGGGGGGCGCGGCGAAGCTGCGCCGGACGGAAACGGCGGCGATCACCGTCGCAATCGCCATGACCGCCAGATGCAGCGTCCAGCTTACGGTGGTGTTGCTTGCCAGCAGCCCATTGTTCTCGCTGAAGAATCTCGGCAGGTCTACCTGCGCGGCAAGCCCCCAGACCGTTGCGGCGATCAGCATGCCCCCCATTGCCAGCGTCGCAATTGCTGCCGGGATGCGCGCAAAGCGGAAGAGCGACACCGGCGCCTCTACCTGCCTGACCGCCAGAACGACAGCCGCCGTGCTGACAACGGCGGCCAGCCCAAAGAGGCCAAACAAGCTCAACGCCAGCAGCTTGCCCGGCAGAACAAAATTGTGGGGACGCAGCGGCGCAATCACCACCACTAGAAAGAAGGTATAGCCCAGCCACACGACCAGCGAGATGGGCGGCACGGCGAAAAGCGCCAGGGTGCGCCACTGGCGGGCCGCCAGCGCCCGCTGGACAATGACCAGGGCGATGGGCAGCCCACCCGCCAGTACAGCCAGCAAGGCGATGATCGCCCCGGCTTCCACCGCGAGATAGGACATGGCGTTCACCGGAGGGGTATTCGCCCGGCTCACATAATTTTCAGTCATCTTCCAGAAGCCCAGCCCGGCCAGCACAAAGGCAATATAGGCGCAGAAGACGGTGATGGCCGACGAGCGCAGACGCTGCAACATCGGAAGCATCCTCCCAAGATCAGCAGTGGGGTGCAGGTGCGCGTCGAGCGCGCCCAGCAGCAGATCAAGCGTATTTTTGAGCGAGAGCGGGCACTGCTCCAGCAGCGCCAGAAACTCCTCTTCATAGCGAAGTCGCCACGCCTCTGGATAGAGGGCGACCAACCAGCGATAGTTCATTGTGCTGCCAACCTCCGCAATCCTAGCGTGGCGACGCGCTCCAGCGCGGTTAGCTGCTCGCGCAGCGCGACGGCGCCCGCCGCCGTCAATCGATAGGGCCGGCGCCGCTCTTCCGCCGGCAGCGGCTCGATCAGTTTTTGCTCCTCCAGCCGGGTCAGCGCGCCATAGAGCGTGCCTGGCCCCAGCCGGGCGCCAGTCATCTCCTCAATATCTTCCATAATGGCATAGCCATGTTTGGAACCACCCGCCAGGCTTGCCAGAATCAGCAGCGCCGGCTCCGAGAACCGGCCAAGATCAGAGAGACCTTCCACGCACCGCACCTCCTGTCTATGTTGTCCGGTGATATATCGTCTGGCGTAATAATACCAGGGAAATGGGGAGATGTCAAGGGCTGACGAAGAAAGAAGAAAGAAGGCCCAGCGCTTGACAGACTCAGGCGGATTGGCTAAGCTAGGCGAGAAGCCCTCGCTTTCTTATTGAGAACATCAGGAGGCCAGTTTATGCGGTTTATGAGATTTATATGGAGTAGGGGAATTTTTGTACTTATTGGAGTTGGTGTGGGAGGATGTCTAGGCGGATACATTGGCTATGCTGTGGGGGGACAATCAGCAGGAGCAATCGGAGTGGGGATCGTGATTGGCGCGGCGGTGGGTGGGCTGGTCCCATTGATTCCTTCCGAAGTATGGGAGGCCCTGGGCGGCCTCGTGGAACTGGCTGATTGCTGTTCGACCTTTACGAGCCTGATAGCGACTTGTATCGTCACTGGCGCTGGATTCCTGCTCTGGCACAGCATACTCGCGGCAGCCCTCGCAGGCGGAAGCGCCTTGCTGCTGCTGTTCATCGGATTGGTGATCATCAATCTCAGCGCCGCCAAACAAAAACAGGTCTTCAGCCACCGGGCGAGCGACCATCTTATTTCACAGCAGGGATGATGCTATGCCGGCTGATCGCGTGGGGCAGCAGTTGGGCAACTACCGGCTGCTGCGGCTGCTGGGCGAGGGCGGCTTTGCCGAGGTCTATCTGGGCAAACACCTCTACCTGAAGACGCAGGCAGCCATCAAAGTGCTGCATACCCGCCTGGGCAAAGGCGATCTGGATGACTTTCTCAGCGAGGCGCAAACTATCGCCCGGCTGAAGCATCCGCATATCCTGCGCGTCCTCGATTTTGGCGTGGAGGGCAGCACCCCTTTTCTGGTGATGGAGTATGCCTCCAACGGCACGCTGCGCGAGCGCTATCCCAAAGGCCGGCAGTTGAGCCTCCAGACCATCCTGCCCGCTGTACGGCAGGTAGCAGGAGCCTTGCAGCACGCCCACGAACAGCGGCTGGTTCACCGCGATGTCAAGCCGGAGAATATGCTGCTGAACGAGCGCGACGAGGTGCTGCTCTCGGATTTCGGCATCGCTATCGCGGCGCAAAGCTCGCAGATGCAGGAGCCGGGCATCGTTGCCGGCACGGTCTCCTATATGGCGCCGGAGCAGTTGCAGGGCAGGCCGCGCCCGGCCAGCGATCAGTACGCGCTAGGCGTGGTCGTCTATGAGTGGCTGGCCGGCAAGCGGCCCTTCCTGGGATCGTTTAGCGAGGTCGCCAGCCAGCATCTCCTGGCACCGCCGCCCCCACTGCGCGACGTTGCCCCGGCGCTTTCGCCGGCAGTTGAGCAGGTGGTGCTGATCGCGCTGGCGAAAGACCCCAAAGAGCGCTTCAAGAATGTGCTGGCCTTCGCGCACGCGCTGGAGGAAGCCAGCCAGGCCACAGCAGGCACGATCTCCCTCGCGCAGCCTGGCGGCCAGCTATCGGCAGAAGTCACGCAGCCATCGCTGCTCTTTGCTCCCACACAGATCACGCCCTCCGATCCATCAGGGCAGTTAGCGGATGCGCCAACGCGGCTCCCGCCGGCTGATCCGCCGACGGCTCAGGCCGCGACCAGCGTGCCGACCCAGCAGCCAGCAACGATCACGCCCGCTCGCTCACCAGGGTGGCCCTCCGCACCGCTTGAAACGACGCGGCGCGCCGTCCCGCCGCCAGAGTCGCCAGAAGTGCCCGCGCCAGCGCCAACGCTGCTGGAG